>JBOHUH010000132.1:0-11005 GCA_050733915.1 Candidatus Dormibacteria bacterium
GCCTCGACATCATCAGCGACCAGCACGAAAACCGGGTCAGTTGAAGACGCGTCGCCATCGCGGCGGATAAAGTGACGGGCGGTGTCGTCGCAGGGCAGACCAGTGCGACCCGCCGCCAACCATCGCCGCCCATTGGGGTCGCTTGTCAGAAGGAGCGCCCGAACGTCGGACTGAGTGTCGGCTTCGGTCCTCGACTGGTCGCGGTACGCAAGGCGGCGCGCGATAGTGGAGGGGTTGAAGGCTAGCACGGGTGGATGCAGAGTAGGCACCGGTGACATCTTAGGTTCCTTCTCCGGAGCCAGGAGGCGACGCCTTCATGGAGTGGGAGAGGCGACGGCTGGCGGCGCCCGAGCAGTACGGCCCTGGACCGGGGGACACGCTGGGGTGGGCGAGCAGTGGGACCCCGATCCCGCAGCGCCGGCCCGCGCCCGGCGGGGAAGGCGGCAAGGCCCAGCTCCCGGTCGGCAGCGGGCAGCGGTCGGCGGGTGTGCAAGTGATCTACATCCGCTCGTGGTGTTCGCGGCGGCGTTCAACAACCGGAAAGTCTCAACCCAGCTGGCCTTACAAACGAGGTCCCCTCAGTTGCGGCTCGGTCCAATCCGAAGCAGCGGCTACGCCTCCACGTGACCAGGTGCGGTGGCACCCGCTAGCGGGGCCGGTGCAGGCGAGCAGGTCAGGAGGGTAACCCCCGAGCTGACCGTGGACGAGCTGGTGACCTTGAGAGTCGTTGGCGCTGACATCGCGTCGGGGAACATACGAGCGCCCGAGCCCAAGATCACCGGGAACACCATCAGGCGGAACTCGTCCACCAGATCGTGAGCCACCAAGGTCCGGACCAACTGGCCGCTGCCCTCGACGAGGAGATCCCCGCCTTCCTGAGCCTTCAGATCTTGCACTTCGGCCACGGCGTCGCCACGCAGTATGGTGGTCGGCCCCCAGGTCGCCGCTTCGTCCGACATCGTGGTCGAGACCACGTACTTCTCGATGGCGTTCATGCGCTTCCCGAAGTCATCTGCATCCATCTGCGGCCAGTTCTTCGCGAAGCCTTCGTAAGTCCGACGGCCGAGCAGGAGCGCACTGGCTCCGAACAGCTCGTCGTACTTGAATTGGTTTCCCTCGGGCCCGCGGTCGAACTCGAAGGTCCAACGCGGCTCCTCGATCACACCGTCGAGCGACAAGAACTCAGTCACCACTATCCTTCGCATTGCAGTACCTCCCCTCCTCACGAGCGCGACTTGCGCTCGACGCACGCTCTGATCGAACGAATGTGTCCAGGTCGACAGTCGGAACCACATTCCATCATCAACGTAATTGATGCCAGGGTGCCCGGACCCACTTGAACTGATCCGAGCGATATAGTCCCTGTCTGTTGGACTGACAAACGGGGTCCTCCCAGCTCGGTCGAGGACCGCGAGTCCACCGACAATCGGCCGGTCGACCACGCTTAAGTCGACAACCATCGCTTCGATGTTCTTCAAAGTCGGCACGATCCTAAACTAGCCAGTTCGAAAATCGATCGTTTCTTGGCTGCCCCCACGACCCCGGTGGGGCCGATTCCGCCGAGAGCGTTCGAAAGGGAGTGCGGTTGAGCCCCAAGACAGCGAGCACGGCCGGGATGGTTTTACGGAGCGGTCCCCAACGAAACCCTTGGGTACGTGGCTGGGGCACCGCGAGCGCGTACGCTGAGCTTGCCTGGCCTCGCGCAGGGAGACTAGCGCCGACCGCCAGCCACTTGGGACGTCAAGCCGCAGGCGCTCACTGGTATGGGCGCCCCCAAGGCTGGCGGAGCGACGATGCAACTACCCTGATCGTCGCGGCCCTTCAGCCAGAACATCCACACGAGTTCGTTTGCTGGATTGCTCCGGGTGGACAGCTGGACCCCTCCAGCGGCATTCGCCTCCCCAAGAGTCTCCAGCGTGGCGGAGAGGATGCGAGTGGCATGAGCCCTGAGGTCGTCGACGGCCAGGAGTGATCGGCGCGCCTTGGCTTGGCTCACCTCGGGACCGGGTGCACCGAGTGCTACGGCCGGACCGTATCCAACCGCTTCCGTGACCTGCCAGCTGCCAGTGGACCACCTCGCCGAGACCGTGTAGCAGCCTGCCCGTGGGAACACCACGTAGGAAGGGTCCTGCGTCCAAATACCGGACGGGCCTGCGCCCGGCGGTGATCCCTTCAGCTTGGGATGCGTCGAGGTTGGACCTTCCAACGAGAACCAGACCGGAGCGCGGGTGACCAGATTGTGCCCGCTCAGTGTGATCGGGCCGGTGTGCCTAGGGTCGATCACCCATAGTTCCTTCGCAGGCCACCCCTGGGCGACGGCATGATCGTTCTCGAGCGAGATAGTGGCCGAGTCCATTAGGCCGACGGCGTACACGGGTCCAGCACCAATGCCGTCGGCGAACACCGAACTCAGATGCCGGGGCACCGCCGCCCTGGCAGGCACGGCTCTCGGTCCGGCGCAGAAGCTGGGTACGGGAGCCAGGTTGGTGGGAGTGGCCTCCAGCCCGGATTTGAACGGCGTCGGCGTGGGCAGAGGATTCCGCGGCGCCGGAGGTGACGCCGAGCATCCGACCAGGGTGCCTGCAAGGCCCAGCCCTACCAGGGAGGCGATAAGAACCCGCATGGCGTTTGTGATTTTAGCGCGGCTCTGTTCGCCCGGCCCCGGCAGGCTCGGAGCGTCTGGCCAACCCCTGGTCCCCAAGGAAACCCCTCGGGACCGTCCGAGCCGTGAGGCGGCGGGGAAAGTCGCCGAACGCCGGGGTAGCGGTCGACAGAGAGCAGCGAGAATCGGCCGTGTGTTCCCAGCTCATCGCCGCACTGGCACGTCGGCCTCAGCGGCTTCGGGCCGGCCGCCGATGAGACGCCGTTCGTGCCGCCGTCTTCGCCTGGATCCACCGCTTGGGCGTGCGATTTGGGGGTGGTGGACACCAATTATCCCAGCCCTGAGCGCCTTTTCTTTGTCCCCAGCCCCCCCGCCAGCCGTACCTATTCGGTGGATCCGGGCTAAGCCCCGGCCTCGCTCGCGGATGGCCCTGAGGTCAGAGCGGCGGCCATCGCCGCTTCCCACCAGGCAGCGCTGTCCAGCCTTGCCAGCTCGACCTCCGCGGCTTCCCGGCCGGCCTGCTGCTCCAGCTCCACCCGCAGTGCGAGCCGGCGCAGCGCGGGACGTAGCTCGTGCCTGAGCTGCCGGGCCGAGCCCTCGATCCAACCACGAAGCACCGCCAGGTCGTGGAGGCGGCCGAGCAGCGTCTGCACGTGACGCAGCTCCTTCAGCACGGTCGGAGTCTCCGGGTCGAGGACCGCGCCGAAGAGTTCCAGCCGATAGCGCAGCCGACGGATCTCGCCGCGGCGCCGGTGCAGCCCAGCCTGGCTGTGGCTCCGCCGCGCCGCCCGCCGAAACAACCGAGGCAGCTGGTTGCGGGCGAGCTCATGGGCATCGCAGCTCAGGTGCCCGCGGCGCAGTCGCGGAGCTGTCCCCAACCGCTGCAGCCTCGCCCGAGAACTCCCCTTCAGCGCCTGGGTCCGCAGCCGCTCGATCTCCGCCGCGGTCTCCTCGGCGAGAGCACGGCGCGCCTCCATCTCCCGGCCCCTTAGCCCGGGCCGGATCCGCCCCGGGTCCAGCGCCAGGGGCTCCGTCGGGTGACTGAGCAGTCTCGGGTCGTCGCCACGGTCCACCGCCACCGCCACCGGCCCCAAAACCTGGTCCAGGAGCCGCAGGCGGACCTCGGCGTCCCGCAGGGTACCCAGGGCCTTCTCCGCCCGGCGCAGACGCGAGCCCCACTGGGTCGGCCGGGAAAGGCAGCCGGCGAAGGCAGACGAGGCAGCACGCAACTGTCGCAGCGACACCCTCAGGTCATGCACCGATTCGAAGTCGCTGGCGAGTGGCAGTCGCGCCAACGCCCAGCGAAGTCGCTCCTGCCGAGATTCGATCTCGATCACCGCCAGGTGGCAGCAGGCCGAAGCCTCAGCCACCGACCACCCCCAGCGAGGCCAAGACCGCCTCGGGGCTGGCCCCAGAGGAACTCGGATGGGGCTCCCACCAGGCTTCGCCGCCCCGCACCAGGGCGGCGATCATGCCATCACGGAGGCCGCGCTCGGAACTTCGTAGTCTTCCCAGCTGGAGCAGGTCCATCAGCTGGGCCAGGATCAGCGCGCCCCCGCGGCAAAGCCGGGCCCGCTCCGGTTCCATGCCCACCGTTGCGGCCAGCTCGGAGGCAGGCCGAACTCGGAATGTCTCCAGCAGCCCCTCCACGTCGCGGAGCCTCAGCACCGTGCCTCGCTGCCGGCCCAGGAGCCGGGGCAGGTTGGTGATTGTGCCCCCGGTGCCCAGGATCACCGGGTGGGCCGGGAGCGGGACGAGCTCTGGGAGCAGTTGGGCCACCTGGCGCTCCATGGCCCGCCACTCCGCCTCGGTGGGCGGATCGGATCCGGCGAGGGCGGCCACCGAGCCCGAGCCCAGGGTCAGCGAGCTCTGCTGGCAGCGGCCACCCGCGGGCCCGAACGCGATCTGGGCGGAGGCCCCGCCAATGTCCAGGAGCAGGGTGGGCTGCCCAGGCGAGATGGTCATGGTGGCGCCGTCGAAGGCGAGCTGGGCCTCGACCTCGGGGGAGAGTATCCGCACCGAGCCGGCGCCCACGGTCTCGGCCAGCCGGCGAGCCACCTCGGGGCCGTTGGCCGCCGAGCGCAGCGCCTGGGTGGCGCCGATGGCGATCTCCAGCACGCTCGCTTCGCGGGCCTCTTCCACCTGGCGCCGCAAGGCCCGACTGGCTATCTCCAGGCGCTCGGGCCCGATCGCCCCAACCGCCCGCACGTCGACTCCCAGTTGGACGAACTCGCGACGGCGGAGGACGGGGATCGGCAACCGGTGGGGAGGGCAGGTGGCAACCAGGAGGTGGATGGTGTTGCTGCCCACGTCGATAGCGGCAAAGCGGGGCGCGCGCCGCAGCGCCACCTCCGCCGAGTTGGCGCTCACTGGAACGGCAGGACCGCTGGCACGGAGGTAGTTTGCGCCCTGTCGCGAGGGCGACCCTGCCTATACTTCCGAGATCGGGGTGCGCAGTCTCTATCTCATCCGGCACGCGATTGCCCGTGAGCGCGATGGCTGGCGCGAAGCGGACCGTCTGCGGCCGCTCAACGAGGTGGGCTGGCGCCAAGCCGTGGCCCTGGCGGACCTGCTCGCCGACGCCGGCATCGAGGCGCACTTCAGCAGCCCCGCCTGGCGCTGCCGCGACACCCTGCTACCTCTCGCCCACGGGTCGGGCCTCCGGGTCGAGGACGACACCCGGCTCCTCGAGGGGGGCGCCCCGCTCCGAGCCGAGGTGGCCGAGGCGGAGCTCAAGGGGTTGATCCGGACCTACTTCGCGGGGCGGGCTCGGCGGGCCGCAGCCTGCAGCCACGGTGACATCATCCCGCCGCTGCTGGAGGCCGCCGGCGCCACCCCGGGTTCACGCTGTCCCAAGGGTGGGGTCTGGCGACTCGATCTCGCCGACGACAAGGACCGCATCTCCCAGGCCGTCTACCTGGGGCGCCCCGACCAAAATGGCGGCTGGGATCCCCGGTGACCGCGGCCGGGGCGGTGGTGCCAGCGGGTGACCCCCGCCTCCCCCAGGATTCCGAGCAGCTACTGAGCCTGGTCACCAGCCTCGGGTCCGACGCGGTGCTGCTCCTGGACCAGGCCCGGCGGGTGACCTGGGCCAGCGCCAACGCCGCTGCCCTGCTGGCGGGGCCGGGGCTGAGTGAGGGCCCAGCCGAGCCGGCGGCGATCCCCCAAGGCGCCCGGCTGTCGAGCCTCCTCGCTGACCCCCGGGCAGGCGACGTGGTAGCCCGGGTGCTGGCCAGCGGCCGGATCGCCCGGGGCGAATTGCGCCAGAACGACTGGCGCCGGATCCTGAGCGCGGTCGCGGCGCCCCTTGGAGCGGCCGGATCCGCGGCGCAGGTGGTGCTGATCCTCAGCGACATCACCTCGGAGCGACGCCTCAGCCGGGCTCACCAGGAGCTGATCGCCAACCTCTCGCACGACCTCCGCACCCCCCTGGCCAGCCTGCGGCTGATGGCCGAGACCCTGACCGGCGAGGCTCGGGCTGATCCCCAAGCGACCGCGCTCTTCGCCAGCCGGATCGCGGCCGAGGCGGAGCGGCTGCACACCCTGGTGGCGGGCATCCTCGACCTCAGCCGGCTGGAGGCCGGGGTGGAGCGGGCTCAGATCGCGCCGGTGGACCTCAAGGAGCTGGCGGAGCGGGCAGTCGAGGAGGTGCGCCCGCAGGCGGAGGAGCACCACCTGGCCCTCTCCGTGCGGGGTGGCGCCACCACTGCCCTGGCCGACCCCGCCCGCCTGGAGCGGGCGCTGATCAACATCCTCGACAACGCCTTCAAGTTCACCGATTCACCGGGCTCGGTGACGGTCAGCGTGGGCCAGTCGACCGGGCGGCCAACGGTCTCGGTGCGCGACACCGGCTCCGGCATCCCCGCCAGCCAGCTGCCCCGGATCTTCGATCGCTTCTACACCGGCGACCGCTCCAGGTCGGGGCGCAGCAGCGGCCTCGGGCTGACCATCGCCAAGCAGGCCGTGGAGCTCCAGGGGGGCGAGATCAAGGTGCGCAGCGCCCCCGGTCGCGGCACCCTGGTGCGGATCATCCTGCGCAGTCCCTGAGCCCGGGCCGGTGCCTTCGGGCGAGCGGCGGCGGCTACCATCTGGAGGTGGCAGCCACCCCTTCTGACCAACTGCAAGCCGACCTGGCGGCGCTGGGCGACGGGGTGCGGATCCTTGGGGGCATGGTGGCGGAGGGTGTGGCCAGCGCCATGGCCGGCCTGGAGCAGCGAGACGGTGACCGGCTGCGAGCGGTGGTCACCGGCGACGCCGAGCTCAACGAGCGCCACCGCGAGGAGCGGGTGCGGGGACTCGGGGTCCTGGCGGCGCAGCACCCCACCGGGCGCCAGCTCAATGAGGTCTTCGGGCTGATGCTGATGAGCTCGGAGCTGGAGCGGATGGGCGACCACGCCAAGAGCTGCGCCCGCTACGCCCTGCCACTGATTGAGCTGAGCTCTCGGCCCCGCCTGGAGACCATCCTGAGGATGGGCCGCTATGTCGAGGAGCAGGTGCGCGACATCCTGGAGGCGGTCACCGCCAACGACACCCGGCGGGCCCAGGACATCGCCGCCCGCGACGACCGCATCGACCGGATCTATCACCGGGTGTTCGACGACATGGTGGAGACCATGCGGGAGCAGCCGGAGTGGGCCTACCCCGGCACCAACCTGATCTTCATCGCCCACAACCTGGAGCGGATCGCGGACCGGGTCACCAACATCGCCGAGGATGTGGTCTTCCTGGCCACCGGGCGCATGACCGAGCTCGGCTAGTGGCCGAAGCTGCGGCCAGCCGCGGAGCCGGTCGCAGGGTTCTGCTGGTGGAGGACGACGAGGCGGTCCGGATGACCCTCCGCTACAACCTCGCCGCCGCCGGCTACGTGGTCCTGGAGGCCAGCAGCGGCACCAGGGGCCTGGAGCTGGCCCGCTCTCGGGCCCCCGGCCTGGTGGTGCTCGACCTGATGCTTCCCGAGTTGAGCGGCGAGGAGGTCTGCCGGATCCTGCGCCAGGAGTCCGACGTGCCCATCCTGATGCTCACCGCGAGGGGCTCGGAGACCGACAAGGTCGGAGGGCTGGCGCTGGGCGCCGATGACTACATGACCAAACCCTTCGGGGTGCAGGAGTTCCTGGCTCGGGTGGAGGCGCTGATTCGCCGCTCTGAGCGTCCCCCCCGGCCCAGCGGAGAGCCGGAGCGGCTCCGGCTTCAGGACTTCGTCCTGGACGCTGCGGCGCGGCGGGTCACCATGGGCGAGCGCGAGGTGAGGATGAGTCCCAGGGAGTTCGCACTGCTGCTCTTCCTGCTTCGCCACCCGGGCAAGGTCCACAGCCGGGAGGCGCTGCTGGGGGCGGTGTGGGGCAGCGGCTTCCAGGGGGACGACAAGACGGTGGCGGTCCACATCCGCTGGCTCAGGGAGAAGTTCGAGAGCTTCCCCACCATGCCCTTCCGGATCGGGACGGTCTTCGGGGTCGGCTACCGGGTCGACCTGGCGCCGGGCGTGCAGGTGGAGCGGTGAGCCAGGTGCCGACGATCTCGATTTCCGGTATCCGCAAGTCCTACGGCGCGCTGGTGGCGCTGCAGGGCCTGGACCTGGAGGTCGAGGACGGGGAGTTGGTCGCCATCCTGGGGCCCAACGGTGCCGGCAAGACCACGACCGTGGAGATCCTGGAGGGGTACCGCCGGCCCGATCGGGGCACCGTCAGGGTGCTCGGCCTCGACCCCCACCGCGAGGGGCGCGCGCTCAAGCCTCTGGTCGGCTTGATGCTGCAGGAGGGGGGCATCTACCCCACCCTCAAGGTGAGGGAGTCGGTCAGGCTCTTCGCCAGCTTCTTCGTCGACCCGATGGCCCCCGAAGCCCTCCTCGAGGAGGTGGGCCTGACCCAGCGGGCGGGAGCACGGTTCCGCCAGCTCTCCGGGGGCGAGCGCCAGCGCCTCTCCCTGGCGCTGGCGCTGGTGGGCCGGCCCCGGGTGCTCTTCCTCGACGAGCCGACCGCGGGCATGGACCCCCGGGCCCGGCTGCTCACCTGGGAGATCGTGGAGCAGGCCAGGAGAGGTGGCGCCACCGTCGTGCTGACCACCCACTCGATGGAGGAGGCGGAGCGCCTCGCCGATCGGGTGGCGATCCTCAACCACGGCCAGCTGGTGGCCTTCGACTCGCCCCGAAGGCTGCGGGCGGGGACGGACGCCGACCTGCTCCACCTGGAACTGGAGCGAGAGCTGCCCCCGCCCCTGCTGCAGCGGTTGCGCGCCCTCGCCGGGGTGCGGGAAGTGGCCGAACTGGGGGCGGGGGTCTACGAGCTGCGCAGCCTCCAGCCCCGCGAGGCGGCGGCCGCGGTGACCGACCTGCTCCGCACCGAAGGGCCCCAGATCAACCTCTTGCGGGTGGGGCGGTCCTCCCTGGAAGAGATCTTCCTGCGGCTCACCGAGGCTGGGAGCTGAACTCCGCCGGGGCGCTGGAGGAGCCGGTCGACCCGCCCCGGGCGGCTCCCTGGGTCACCGCCTTCTGGGCCCAGCTCCGGGTGGAGCTGCTGCTGATGCTGCGCCAGGGAGAGAACCTCTTGGTGATCCTGGTTCTGCCGGTGCTGCTGCTGGTGCTCTTCACCAGCGCCCGGATCTTCCCCGCCGGCCGGGTCCGACCGGTGGAGTTCCTGCTGCCGGGGATCCTCACCGTGGCGGTGATGTCCACCGGGCTGGTCACCCTGGGCATCTCCACCGCCTATCAGCGCTACTACCGGGTGCTCAAGCGGCTGGGGGGCTCGCCGCTCCCCCGCAGCGCCCTTGCGGCGGCCAAGGCGGGGGCGGTGCTGGTGGTCGAGGCGGGCCAGGTGGTGCTGCTGGTGGCGATCGCCGCTCTGGGTCTGGGCTGGAGGAGCCACGGCTCCCTGGCCCTGGCGCTGCTGATCCTCTTGATCGGCGCCCTGGCCTTCGCCGGGATCGGGCTGGCCCTGGCCGGCGGGGTTCGCGCCGAGCTGACCCTGGGCGGGGCCAATGGCCTCTACATCCTCTTCCTCATCCTGGGCGGAGTGGTGCTGCCGGTGGACCACCTACCCGGCTTCGTCCAGCCCCTGGCCCACGTCCTCCCCGCCACCGCCCTGAGCTCGTCGCTGCGGTCGGTGCTGGAGGGCTACGCGCCCGGCTGGGGCGCCCTGGCCCTGCTGGGGGGCTGGACCGCCGCCGCGCTGGTAGGCGCCGGGCTCTGGTTCCGCTGGGAGTAGGCGGTGGCCGATTGGGGCATCCTGTAGGTGAGCCGGTGGGGGTTCCGGTGCTACCGTGTGACGGCGGATTCCACAGAGGCGGGACCAAGATGAGTTTGCTCAGCTCCAAGACCGAGATGCCGGCTCCCTCACGAGTTCTACCGGGGCGCAGCGCCGAGATGCCCCTGAGCGGCAGCCACTCCGTGCTCGGGACCAACCTCAGGCCACCCTTCCCCGCCGGCATGGAGCAGGCGATCTTTGGGATGGGCTGCTTCTGGGGCTCGGAGCGGGTCTTCTGGCAGCTGGAGGGGGTGTACAGCACCGCCTCCGGGTACAGCGGCGGACTCACCCCCAACCCCACCTACGAGGAGGTCTGCTCCAGCCGCACCGGTCACGCCGAGGTGGTCCTGGTGGTCTTCGACCCCGCCAGGATCTCCTACTCGCAGCTGCTCAAGATCTTCTGGGAAAGCCACGACCCCACCCAGGGCATGCGCCAAGGCAACGACCTGGGCACCCAGTACCGCTCCGCGATCTATCACCTCAGCGACGAGCAGCGCCAGCTCGCGGAGGCGTCCCGCGAGGAGTACCAGAGGGCGCTCGAGTCCGCTGGGCAGGGCCCGATCTCCACGGAGATCGTCGGGGCCGGACCGTTCTACTACGCGGAGGAGTACCACCAGCAGTACCTCGACAAGAACAAGGACGGGTACTGCGGGCTCGCCGGTACCGGGGTGAGCTGCCCAATCGCGGTGCTCTCGCCCACCGCCTGACCCGCCTCAACTGCGAGCACGAGCACAGCCAGGCGGACTCCAGACGACCGGGCGCTGGGGCGGACGAGCAGCACCCCGACTGATTGGTTCTGGTTGTGATCTGGCCGAACTCCTAGCGGTGGGATCGCGCTTCTGGTTGGCGGGGTCCGGGGACAGGTGCGAGCTGAGGCGCGCCCCCGAGTCGACCAGACCCACCGCTTAGCACTAGTCGGTGAACGTCGCCGGTCGCCTCCCTCGAGCGCTCCGCACCGATCCGTCACCGCTGGGGCTGGGCCGGCCCTCGGGCGCAGACTTCCCTTCCGTCCCCTAGGGGGTGGCTTCCTCGACACGGGCAGGAGCCGGTCGGCGGGCGGCGGCCGGCTGGCGGCGGAGCAGACCCAGGGCCAGCAGCAGGGCGACGAGCAGGCAGCCGGCAAAGACCTGAAACCCGGCGTCGGTCGAGTGCACCAGGGCGTGCCCCA
>JBOHUH010000133.1:0-3190 GCA_050733915.1 Candidatus Dormibacteria bacterium
TAGACCAGCACGACGCACCCCAGCCACACCCAGCTGAGACGCCTCTTATCCGGCCAGCCCCGGGTGGCCCAGACCCCGGCCAGGAGCAGCACCGCCGCGGCCACCCGAGGCAGCACCAAGAGCAGCCCTCCTCCGAGTGCGGGTTGGGCATAGCCGGCAAAGCTGGTGACCAGGAAAAAGAAGACCCGGTGGGCGCCGGCAGCCACCACGAACGGGGCCAGGACCGCGGCAATGGTCACCGCCAGCGAGAGCCCTGCCGCCAACCCCAGGTGGACGCCGCGCCGGCCCGCGGTCAGGAGCACCAGCAGGGCGGCCGCGGCATCGGCCAGGGCGGTCTGCTGGATCAGGCAGGCCAATCCCAGCAGCAGACCGGCGGCGACCGCCAGCCAGAGCGCCCGCACCGTGCTGCGCGCCCGCAGCCCGGCCAGCACCGCCACCATCCCCCAGACGGTCAGCGCGATCAGGAAGCTCTCGGGCAGGGCCAGGTCGCCGTTGACCAGGGGCGTGCCCAGCATGAACGCGCTGAAGAGCAGTGCCGCCCACGTGCGCCTTGGACTGAGCCAGCCTCGAGCCAGCGCCCAGATCCCGCCGAGGGCTGTGGCCTCAGTGACCAGGGACAGCAGGTGCAAGCCCAGCTCGCTGGGCCCGAACCCGGCCAGGGCCAGCTGGTAGATCCAGAACAGCAAGGGCGGCTTGTTGTTCCAGACGGTCAGGTAGAGAACCTTCCCGTGGGCCATCAGGTAGGCCGTGTTGGCGTAACCGGCCTCATCGCTGTACCAGTGGGGCTCGAATAGCGATGGCAGTCGGAGCAGCCCCAGCAGAAGCAGCGGGAGAACCAGGCTGGGAGCGGGGAGCCGCCCCTTGAGGGCCAGTAGCCGGGCCTCTCGTCGACCGTCAGGATGGAGTTGGCGGCTCACTAGCGGGCTTCCTCCTCGCTGCGGCGCAGCCAGACCGCCACGTATCGGGTGGACTCGACCTCCTTGTAGTAGCGGTTGAGGACCGGCTGGATGCCGGGGTCGTTGTGCAATCCGTCGCTGATCGCAAGGATGACTTTGGGGCGCCGCCGCACCGTCCGCTCCACCACCCGCCTCGGGCCTAGCCAATCCCGGTCGACGTAGATCGGTGGGGCCGGAAGGATCGGGGTCAGCGGGGTCAAGAGGTAGTCCCAGGAGTCGGCCGACCAGATCACCGCGGTGGCTCCCTGGAGGCGGTGGGCGCGGAGCCATTCCGCGGCGGCGGCACTGCCAGTCACCCGGAAGTCATAGGAATCCTCGTACCGGGTGTTGCTCACGGCGCCGCTCAGATGGCCCACGAACAGGGGGTAGTAGTGATAGGTCATGGCTACCGTGTAAAACGGCGCCTTGGACGCGGCACCGGTGAACATCTGAGCCCAGATCCCGAGGCTCAGCACCACGCCGGTGACCAGCGGCAGCCAGCGCCACCGGACGGAGCGAATCACCGCGAACCCTGGCCCAACCAGTGACCCCACCACCACCGCCAGCGGCACCGCCGCCGGGAGGAGGTGAAACGGGTAGGCGCGGTTGGGCAACAGGTAGACAAAGAGGTCGACTCCCAGCCAGGCCCACACGATCAGCGCGGCAGGTCGGGATCTGCGGGCCACGATAACGCCAACCACCAAAAGCAGACCCGCCGCCACCCGGGGCAGCAGGTGTGCCGGGTTGAGGGGGAGGGTCTGGGAGGTGTACCCGCCAAATGAGAACAGCAGGAAGTAGGCCTCCCGGTGCAGCCCGGAGCTCAGGGCCGCGGGCGCCAGCCCGGCCACCACGATCACGGCGCAGCTCAGCGCCAGCACCGCCGGCACCATCAAGGCGCGCCGGCGCGGCAACAGCGTCAGGACCAGCAGCAGCACCAGCACCGACCCGGCCACGGTCTGCTGGATCAGGCAGGCGCTCCCCAGGAGCAGCCCCGCCCCGGCCGCGGCCAGGAGTCGGTCCCGGGATACCGGTCCCTTGGCCGCCCGCAGCGCCAGCACCATTCCCCAGGCCTCTGGAGCTATCAGCAGGTTCTCCGGAAGCGTGAGGTCGCCCAGGAGCAGGGGCGGCCCCAGGAGAATTGCAGCCAGGAGGGTTCCCACCCACACCCCGGGCCCCGGGAAGTTGTCCCGCAGCACCTTCCAGACCGCTCCCACGGTGAGCATCCCGGCCGCGATGGAGAAGGCGTGCAGGCCGGCTTCGCTGGGGCCCCACCAACTGAGCGCCACCTGATAGATCCAAAACAGCAGCGGCGGCTTGTTGTTCCACACCGTGAGGTAGAGCACCCTGCCGTGAGCCATCAGGTAGGCGGTGTTGGCGTATCCCGCTTCGTCGGTGTACCAGTGGGGCTCGAACAGCGACGGCAGGCGAAGTAGGAGCAGCAGCACTAGGGGGACGACCAGGCTCAGCGCCACCCAGCGGTGATGCGGAAACCGGGTGCTCACCCGCCAGCGCCGCCCCACCCCGGAGCGCTCTGTTCCGTCTAACGGTGCAGCATTCAGAGGTGATCCTCGCATAGCCGGCAGAGCCAGGGCGCAGTTGCAGGGGGGCGCCATCGCGGTTGAATCGCCTCCGGCGGAAGTCTGACTGAGCTTCCTGGGACCCTGCTGAGAGCCGCCCGATCGGGGTCGTTCAAACTGGGGGTTAGTATGGCTAACCCATGAAGCAGTCACCGCTTCCATCACGGGTGGTGGTGACTGGTGGAGCGGGGTTCATCGGCACCCACACCGTGCGGCGGCTGCTCCAGGCCGGTGTCGAAATAATGGTGATAGACGACCTCCGCCACGCCTGCGCGGAGCCGGTACCGGCGCAGGCCCAGCTGCTGCGCGCTGACATCGCCAGCTCTGCCGCCCACGTGGCACTGCAGGAGTTTCGCCCGGGAGCGGTCATCCACCTGGCCGCCCAGGGCGGCGTCAACCGGTCCCTCCGTGATCCCGCCGCGGACGCCACGGTGAACGTGGTGGGAACCGTGGCCCTGCTTCGGGCGGCCGTCGACGCTGAGTGCCACCGGGTGGTGTTCGCCTCCTCTGGCGGGGCGATCTACGGCCGAGCCCGGCGCCTGCCCAGCCGGGAGACCGACCGCGCCCAGCCCCTCTCCCCCTACGGCGCCGCGAAGCTGGCCTGCGAGGGCTACCTGGGCATGTTCTCCCGCACCTTCGGGATCCACTTCCTGGCGCTGCGCTACGGCAACGTCTACG
>JBOHUH010000134.1:0-2875 GCA_050733915.1 Candidatus Dormibacteria bacterium
GGAGCCGGTCGGCGGGCGGCGGCCGGCTGGCGGCGGAGCAGACCCAGGGCCAGCAGCAGGGCGACGAGCAGGCAGCCGGCAAAGACCTGAAACCCGGCGTCGGTCGAGTGCACCAGGGCGTGCCCCAGATGTGGGGAGAGAACCCCCCCGACCCCGAGGAAGGCCTGCACCGCCAGGGCCGGAGGCAGGCTGCTCTCGGCCGCCACCAGGGCCAGCGTGAAGGAGAGGGCAACTCCGACGTTGCGCAGGGTGAAGAACATTCCCGATGCCACACCAGCGCGCTCAGGCGGGGCTGAGGACATCACCTGCTTGAGCAGCGGCGGCCAGGCGAAGCCGTTACCCACCGAGACCAGCAGCAGGGGCAGGATCAACCCGACCAGGGAGAGCTGGGGACCGAGCCGGCTCAGCCAGAGCGAACCCAAGGTGAGGCAGCAGAGCCCGGCGAGGATCGGCCGGGCCGGCCCGAAGCGGTCGGCCAAAGCGCCCCCAAGGGGCGCCAGGACGAACTGTGGCGCCGCCATGGGAACCAGCATCAGCCCGGAGTCCAAGGGGCTTAGGTGCAGGCCGCCCTGGAGGTAGAAGGTGAGCAGGAAGGTCATCGCCATGATCCCCAGCGAGTAGGTGGTCACCACCGCCATACCCAGGCGGAAGTGCAGGTTGCGGAAGAGGCTGAGCTCGAAGAGGGGCTGTAGCAGCCGCCGCTCCCAGAGCACGAAGAAGCCGATCAGCAGCACCGATGCCACGAAGAGCCCCACGATCCTGGCCGAGGTCCAACCCCAGGCCAGCCCCTGGGTGAGCGCCAGCAGCAAGGCCACCAGCCCGAGGCTGAAGCTGATCGCCCCGACCCAGTCGGTGGGCACGTGGCGCCGGATGGGTCGGGTCCGGGGCAGGATCGCCGCCCCGGCGACCACCCCGGCCAGCGCGAAGGGCACGGTGACGTAGAAAATCCAGCGCCAGCCCAGCGAGCCGACCAGGGCCCCGCCGGCCACCGGGCCCACGATCATCCCGGTTACCCAGGCGGTGGAGTTGATGCCTAGGGCGCGCCCCAGCTGGCGCGAGGGGAACGCCCCCACCAGCAGCGGCGTCGCGGTGGCGAAGCCCAGCGCCGCGCCCACCCCTTGGACCAGTCGCCAGAGCACCAGCACGGTCCCGGAGGGAGCCAGGCCGCAACCCACGGTGCCCACCGCGAAGAGCAAGGCCCCCGCGATAAAGATGGACTTTCTGCCGATCACGTCGGACCAGCGTCCCGCCGGCAGCAGGAAAACCGTGCTGGCGATTATGTAGGCGTTGATGGTCCACAGCCCGGTGACCACGTTGGTGTGCAGCCCGGCGATCATGTGGGGCAGAGCGATGACCACGATGGTGGCGTCGACGTTGGAGACGAACGCCACCATGGTGACCACCGCCAGGATCAGCCACTTGCGCGGGTGACCCTGGCCTTCCTGGGCGGCCGCAGTCCGCGCTACATCGCTCATGAAAATGGTCTCCCAACGTGGGTGCTGGCGACCAGCCCCGGGGCCGACGCTCTCCTCGACTCTAGCTGATCACCGGGCACCGCCTTCGCTCAGCGCATCTCATCGCTGGTCCAGCTCCCCCTGGGACATCCCCGGCTCGGAGACTATCCCCTCGCCCGAGTGACTGGGCTGCTCCAGGATGCGTCTCGCTGGTTCCCGGTCGGCTTTGACGGGATGTGGACACCAAGCACCTGGCAGGGCTCGCTCACGGCGACCGGATCCGAGCCCGACAGGTAACGGGTGGCGTGATCCCGGAAGTCCCGGACCTGCACGTTCCTCACCTAGGTGTCCTGCGGTCACCCAGTGGCCGCAAGACACCTAGGCACAGGCAGGCTCGGTGGCTGGGCAAATCGAGTGTGCTACAAGTTACACATGATGTCTGTCGGCGTTCGGGAGCTAAGGCAGCGGGCGAGCGAGCTGCTCAGACGGGTTGAAGGCGGTGAGATCATCGAGATCACCGACCGCGGCCGTCCCATTGCCCGGCTCGCTCCGCTGCCCCCCGGACCGCCGCTGGAGCAGCTGCGCGCGCTGGGGGAGATTGACGCGGCGTCGGCCGATCTCGATAGCCTGCCGGATCCGCTGGCCCTGCCTGACGGGGTCGAGGAGCCATCGGCGGTACTGGCCCGGCTCCGCCGTGATCAGCGCTGACGGATGGCCGCTACCTACCTAGACTCATCTGCTCTCGTCAAGCTGGCCGCTCGCGAGCAGCACTCGGATGCCTTGCGACGCTACCTGAGCCGGCGGCGACCCCTGGTGTCGAGCGCTCTAGCCCGCACCGAAGTGCTCCGGGCCCTTCTCCCCGGCGGAGCTCCAGCTCGAGCTTCAGGCAGCCGGTTGCTGCGCACCATCGATCTGGTGCGGGTCAATGACAAGGTGCTGAGGCTTGCTGGTTCACTGCTCCCCGCCGAGCTGCGGCCACTGGGCGCCATCCACCTGGCCACCGCCAAAATGCTCGGCGCTGACCTTGGCGAGATCGTCACCTACGACCAACGCATGGCGAGAGCGGCCCACTCTATGGGCTTTGAGGTCTCATCGCCGAGGTGAGAGGGAGCCGCCAGACGAGGGGCGAGCCTCATCGCGGGGCGGCTCCAGACGCCCGGGGAGGTACCTGGGTCATCCGGTCCGGGACTCATGCCCGAACGTCGCGGCTCGGGGTGCGCCCCCAGGCCTGCACCTTGGCCGGTGATTTCGCGGTTGTCGCAGTCCGACCCCGGCCGTCGATCGCTGCCGGACGTAGGGGCTGGAGTCCGCTCCAGGCGATTCGATGGACCTAGTTCGGACGCGAACTCTCGAAGGCCCAACCATGAGCCGCTGGGAACTGCGAGGGACACCTAGACTGGAGTCGGGCGGCCAGCGGTAGC
>JBOHUH010000135.1:0-8546 GCA_050733915.1 Candidatus Dormibacteria bacterium
GGGGGTCTGTGGCGCCCGCAGCATCGAGGAGTTCCAGCAGACCGAGCTAGTGATCGCGCCGGCGATCCTCACCGAGGGCAAGCTGTTCCAGCAGGCCCAACAGGTGGGGATGGCGCGCTGAGCTGACTCAGGGGAGGCGCAGATGACCACCACCGCCCTCCCCCCACCAGGCCCGGCCGGGGCCGATCTGGGTCTCGCCGGCAAGACCGACACCATCCTGGTGCTGGACTTCGGCTCCCAGTACACCCAACTGATCGCCCGGCGGATCCGCGAGCTCAACGTCTACTGCGAGCTGATCGCCGGCAACCGGCCCGCGGCCGAGATCGCCCGGCGCCGCCCCCGGGGCCTGGTGCTGAGCGGGGGCCCGGCCAGCGTCCACGAGGAGGGAGCCCTGCACCCCGATCCCGCCATCTACGAGATGGGGGTGCCGATCCTGGGGATCTGCTACGGGATGCAGCTCCTGGCCAGCGACCTGGGCGGTCGGGTCCGGCCGTCCCCGCGCCGCGAGTACGGGCTGGCCTCGGTGGTGGTGGACAGCGACGATGGCGTCTTCCAGGGACTGCCCACCGAGATCTCGGTCTGGATGAGCCACGGCGACGTCATCGAGACCCTACCCCAGGGCTTCCGGTCGGTGGCCCACACCGTGAACAGCCCGGTGGCGGCGATGGCCGGACCGGGGGGTCGGATCGGGATCCAGTTCCATCCCGAGGTGGCCCACACCCCGCAGGGGATGGAGCTGCTGCGCAACTTCCTCTACGAGACCTGCGGCTGCCAGGGCGGCTGGGAGGCACCGAGCTTCGTCGAGCAGGCCGTCGAGGAGATCCGACAGACGGTGGGCCAAGAGCGGGTCATCTGCGCCCTCTCCGGAGGGGTGGACTCGGCGGTGGCCGCGACCCTGGTGCACCGGGCGGTGGGGGAGCAGCTCACCTGCGTCTTCGTCGACAACGGCCTGCTCCGTCGGGGCGAGGGCGACCGGGTGATCGAGGCCCTGGGCCGGAGCATGCGGATGCGGATCGTCAGGGTTGAGGCCCAGGAGCGCTTCCTGCGCGCCCTCAAGGGGGTGATCGACCCCGAGGAGAAGCGCCGGATCGTGGGTCGGGAGTTCATCTCCGCCTTCGAGGAGGAGACCAGGCGCCTGGGCGGGGTGCCCTTCCTGGCCCAGGGGACCCTCTACCCAGATGTGATCGAGAGCACCGCCCCCGACACCTTTGGAGCCCACAAGATCAAGACCCACCACAACGTCGGCGGCCTGCCGGAGGGGATGACCTTCAGCCTGGTCGAGCCGCTGCGCTACCTATTCAAGGATGAGGTGCGCCGGGTGGGCGCGGCCCTGGGGATGCCCGAGGACCTCACCCAGCGTCAGCCGTTCCCGGGGCCGGGCCTGGCGATCCGGATCATCGGAGAGGTGACCAGAGAGCGGCTGGAGACGGTTCGCAGCGCCGACTGGGTGGTGATCGACGAGATCAAGCGCAGCGGCCTCTACCACCGGGTCTGGCAGAGCTTCGCCATCCTCACCCCGATCAGCAGCGTTGGGGTGATGGGCGACTTCCGCACCTACGCCAACGTGGTCGCGGTGAGGATCGTGCAGTCCGACGACGGCATGACTGCGGACTGGGCCCGGGTGCCCTACGACGTGCTCTCGGAGATCAGCCGGCGGATCGTCAACGAGGTGCCAGGGGTCAACCGGGTGGTCTACGACATCAGCAGCAAGCCGCCGTCGACCATTGAGTGGGAGTGAGCGCGGCTCCCACGGCCACCGGGTTGCGGGTGCTGGTGGTGGGAGGGGGCGGTCGCGAGCACGCCCTGGCCTGGGCCTGCTGCCGCAGCCCTTCGGTCGCCCAAGTCTGCTGCGCTCCCGGTAACGGCGGCACCGCGAGCCTCGGGGAGAACCATCCGGTGGCGGCCACCGACCCCCAGGGCTTGGTCCGGCTGGCTCGCTCGGAGGCCGCCGACCTGGTGCTCCTCGGGCCGGATGCCGCGGTGGCCGCGGGGGTCGGAGACGCGCTCCGAGAGGCGGGGATCGCCGCCTTCGGACCCGATCGTGCGGCCGGGCGCCTGGAGAGCAGCAAGGCGTTCGCCAAGGAGGTGATGCGCCGCGCCGGGGTCGCTACCCCCGCGTTCGAGGTCTTCGAGGACCAGCCGCGGGCGCTGCGGCACCTCCGCCGCAGGGGCGCCCCGGTGGTGGTCAAGGCGGACGGGTTGGCGCTGGGCAAGGGCGCCTTCGTCTGCGCCAGCGAGGCGGACGCCGAGGCGGCCCTGGAACTGCTCCTGGGGCGCCGGGAGCTCGGCGTCGCCGGGGACCTGGTGTTGATCGAGGACTGCCTCAGCGGCGAGGAGGTGTCCTTCTTCGCCATCTGCGACGGTGACGCCGCGGTGATGCTGCCGCCGGCCCGGGACTACAAACGGGCCCAGGACGGTGACCGTGGGGGCAACACCGGCGGCATGGGCGGGTTCGCCCCCGCCCCGGAGGCGGGTTGGCGGGAGCTCAACCGCAGGGTGCGACTGGAGGTGGTAGAGCCGGTCCTGGCGGAGATGCGTCGCCTGGGGACGCCCTATCGGGGCTGCCTTTACGTGGGGGCCATGCTGGTGCAGGATCAGATCCAGGTGCTGGAGTTCAACGCCCGATTTGGCGACCCCGAAGCTGAGGTCCAGATGCCGCTCCTCGAGGATTTGGTGCCGCTGCTCTGGCAGGCCGCCACCGGCCACCTAGAATGGCCCGACCCCGAGCCGCGGGGGGGGACCTGCGTCGGGGTGGTCGCCGCCCGGGAGCCCTATCCCGGACCGGTGGAGCCCGGCGGGGAGATCACCGGGATCGAGGCGGCGGAGGCCATGGGCTGCCAGGTCTTCCAGATGGGGACGCGCACCGGGCGGGGGGACGCTCCCGAGGTTGCCGGAGGCCGGGTGCTGATCTGCACCGCTCTGGGTTCGGGCCGGCTCGAGGCGCACCGCCGGGCGTACGCGGGGCTGGCCGCGATTGAGTTCCCGAGGATGCGGTACCGTCAGGACATCGGAGCCTGAACCCGCCTCCGACCGAGTAGACCACTCCCCCAGCCTCACCCGAAAAGTGCATGAAATTGCCCTACCCAAGATCGCACCCCGATGCAGCGTCTCCCGAGCCCGCGAGGGTGCGGCAGCTGCTCCAGGACAAGCTGCGCCAGCTGGCCGGGGAGGAGTCGGCCCTGGCGGGGCCCGCTCCCGACCCCGGCACCCAGGTGCAGTACGGCAAGCGGGCTGGCGACCACGTGGCCGAGGTGGCCGACAAGCTGGCCCGCTCCAGGACCGCTGGTGAGCTGGAGCGGGTCGAGGACCAGGTGAGGCTGGCCCTGGCAAAGCTTGAGGCGGGCACTTACGGGATCTGTGACGACTGCCAGCGGCCCGTCCCCGAGGGCCGGCTCGAGGTGCTCCCCTGGGCCACGCGCTGCGTCGAGTGCCAGTCACGGAGCCGCCGTTGAGCGGACTGGGCGCCCCCGCTCTCAGCCTCGGAAACCGACTATCTGCAAGCTTCGTTCCGCTAGCCATGAGCCCGCCCTCTCTATGTGATCGAGGAATTGGCCAGCTCGGCGTTGCCAGGGACTCCCGGCCGCTCCGATCGGGGGTGGTGCGCCGACGGCGGCGGCCGCGCTGCGCCGGCGATGACGGCCGGCAGTCGACTGGAGGGAAGCCCATGGCTCCCGGGCTCACCTTCCCCATCGCGGACTTCGCCTGCTTCCGCGCCACCTACACCCAACGACGGCTGATGCGCCCGAGCGCGGCCCCCGCGCCACCTGGTCGCTGACGACGCCCTGACGGCGACGCCCAGCGGCCGCAGCATCTGGTGGGTCGCACGCTCGAGCGGCCAGCGCTGCGCTGGGCAGACGGGGGAGGAGTCTGGCGGCGGCCGGGGCGGAAGTTCGCGTTCGCGGCATTGCTCCAGTTACCCTGGCAACTCATGGCGCCGATCGGACTGATCGAGAGCTGCCTGCGCCACGGGCAGCAGACCCTGCTCCTCAGCCGGCTGCGGACTCGCCACCTGATCCCGCTGATCGAGATGGTTGACGGCTGCGGGTACGCCGGACTGGACGTCTTCGGGGGCGGCACCTACGAGGCCGGGCTGACCCACCTCGGCGAGGATCCGTTCGCGCGGTTGCGGGAGATCCGGGCCCACTCCAAGAGCCCGCTGCTGGGCCTGATCCGGGGCCAGGACCTGGTGGGATACCGGCCACTCGCCGACGACGTGGTGACGGCTTTCGTCGCCGAGGCGGCGGCGGCCGGCCTCGATGTCTTCCGGTGCTTCGACCCGCTCAACGACCCCCGCAACCTCTTCCGGCTGGTGGAGGCGGTGGTGGCCGAGGGCAAGCATCCCCAGGGGGCTCTGGTCTACACCGAGAGCCCGGTCCACTCGGTCGAGACCTTGCTCAAGCTCGGAGCCGAGATGCAGGCGCTGGGATGCCAGAGCCTCTGCATCTTCGACCCCGCCGGGCTGCTGGGGGCGGGCATCGCCAGGAACCTGGTGCAGGGTCTGGCTGGGCGCACCAAGCTGCCGGTCACGGTGCACTGCGCCACCATCACGGGGCAAGCCCAGTTCGCCTACCTGGCGGCCGCTGAGGCGGGCGCCCAGAACCTCGACGTCTGCCTCTCGCCACTCGCCGGAGGCTCGTCGCTGCCCAGCACCGAGGGGGTCTACGCCGCGCTTGGGGGCACCGACCTCCAGCCCCAGCTGGACCAGCGCCGGGTGCTGGCCGCCGCCGACGCCCTGGACGAGCTGATGCCGCTCTATGCGGCGATCGCGGATCCCAGCGGCTGGCAATACGACTCCTCGACCCTGCGGACTCAACTCGCCCCCTCGGTGCTGGAGCACCTGCGCCGCGAGTGCGAGTTCCAGGGAGCCCAGGACAAGCTCCCCGCGGTGCTGGAGGAGATTCCCCGGGTGCGGGCCGAGATGGGCTACCCGCCGCTGGCCACGCCGATCGCCCAGGTGGTGGTGACCCAGGCGGTCGCCAACGTGGCCTCGGGCCAGCGGTACCTGACCATCGCCCAGGAGGTCAAGGACTACTTCCTGGGCCTCTTCGGCCAGCCCCCCGGGCCGGTGGACCCCGAGATCCGCAAGCTGGTGATCGACGGCGAGGAGCCGATCACCGTCCGCCCCGGCGAAGTTCTCGAGCCCGCCCTGGACTCGGCCCGGCGAGCCCTTGCACGGCAGGGCTGGCCCGAGGCCAGCCCTGCCGAGGTGCTCAACTTCGTGCTCTTCCCCAAGGCCACCAGCGCCCGGCTGCGCGGGGAGGCCCGGGTGGAGCGGCTGGAGGATGAGCCCGCGCCCCCGCCGCCGCCGGCGCCGGTGGTGGTCGACGGCGGCGACCTCAGCGAGCCGGTGGGTGACGCGGCGGCCGTCCCCCTGCCGCTACCACCTCCTGGACCAACTCCGGAGCCTGCCCCCCCGCCCCCTCCGGCGGCGCCGGTCCGGGAGTTCGCGGTGGAGGTCGACGGCGAGGTCTTCGAGGTGCGGGTCACCGCCACCGACGGTGCTGGGCTGGGGGGTGGGGCCAGCGCCTCCACCGGCGCCGCGGCGGCGGCGCCCGTGGAGGTGGGCGCCCGAGGCGTCCAGGCGCCGATGCAGGGCCTGATCGCCCGGATCCCGGTCAAGGTGGGGGACCAGGTGGCGGTGGGCCAGACGGTGGTGGTGCTGGAGGCGATGAAGATGCAGAACGACATTCCCTCCGACCTCGCGGGCACGGTCAGCGCGGTGCTGGTCGCCGAGGGCCAGGTGGTGAGCCGAGGCGACGTCCTGATCCAGGTCGCGTAGACGCCGGTGGGTTCGTTCCAAAGCGTCCTGGTCGCCAACCGCGGCGAGATCGCGGTGCGGGTGATACGAGCCTGCCGCGATGTCGGCCTGCGCTCGGTCGCGGTCTACTCCGAGGCCGACCGAGGCGCCCTCCACACCAGGCTTGCGGACCAGGCGGTGGAGATCGGCCCGGCGCCGCCCTCGGAGTCCTACCTCAACCTGGACCGGATCATCGCCGCGGCCCAGGCGTCGGGTGCGGAGGCGATCCACCCGGGCTACGGGTTCCTCTCCGAGAACCCCCTGCTGGCCGAGGCCTGTGCCAGGGAGGGGATAGCCTTCGTCGGGCCACCGGCGGCGGCCATGGAGGCGATGGGGGACAAGGTGCGGGCGAGAGGCCGGATGCAGCGGGCGGGGGTTCCGGTGGTGCCCGGCACCGACGCCATCTCCGACGAGGCGGGGGCCCTAGCCGCGGTCTCGGAGATCGGCTTCCCGATTCTGGTGAAGGCGTCCGCCGGGGGCGGGGGAATCGGGATGAAGGAGGCCCGGGACGAGGATGAGCTCCGCGAGGCGATCCGGAGCTGCCAGGAGTCGGCCCGCCGCTTCTTCGGCGATCCCCGGGTCTTCCTGGAGCGGCTGGTCAGCGACCCCCGCCACATCGAGATCCAGGTCCTGGCCGACGCCCACGGCCACACCATCCACCTCGGGGAGAGGGAGTGCTCGATCCAGCGCCGCCATCAGAAGCTTTTCGAGGAGTGCCCGTCCACGGCGCTCAGCCCGGAGCAGCGCAGCCAGATGGGCGAGGCGGCGATCCGGGCGGCGGAGGCGGTCGGCTACGTCAACGCCGGCACCGTGGAGTTCATCGAGTCCCACGGGTCCTTCTATTTCCTCGAGATGAACACCAGGCTCCAGGTGGAGCACCCGGTGACCGAGCAGGTGACCGGGATCGACCTGGTGACGGCCCAGCTCCGGGTGGCCATGGGCGAACCCCTGCCCTGGACTCAGGAGCAGATCGAGTGGCGGGGCTGGGCGATCGAGTGCCGGATCAACGCTGAGGATCCCTGGCAGGACTTCCGGCCCACCCCGGGGCGGGTCACCTCCTACCACGAGCCCTCAGGTCCCGGGGTGCGGGTGGACAGCTCCCTGGCGGCCGCCGGCACGGTCAGCCCCTACTACGACCCCATGATCGCCAAGCTGGTGGTGAGCGGGAGCAGCCGGGCGGAGGCGATTGAGCGGGGTCGCCGCGCCCTCTTCGAGTACGTCATCGGCGGGATCACCACCAACATCGCCTTCCACGCCTCTTTGCTCGAGGATGGCGACTTCCTGGAGGGCCGCCTCACCACCGAGTACATCGCCAACCACCCGGAGCTGCTCTCGCGGGCCGAGGCCCTCAGAGCGCGCCAGCCCGAGTCGCTGCGTCATCTCTCCTCGTCCGCCGCAAAGGTGGCGGCGGTGGCGGCGGTGATCGCGGCCCTGGAGTAGGCCTTCGGGCCTACCTCCCCCCGGGAGTCTCAGCCGCCGGAGCTGGTTGGGCCCTGGGGCTGCAGCACCACCTGGTAGGGGGTCTGGATCGGGGTGCCATCGATGTCCGAGAGAGGGGCGTTCACGGTCAGGGTGACCGCTCCCAAAGGCAGCTGGCTGACTGTGGCGGTGACGGTGCGGGTCAGGGCAGAGTAGTCGAACTGGGCGCCGCCGATGAGATGGCCCCCGACGCTGATGGTGATCGACTGCGGCCCGATCGACTTGGGATTGAGGTCGGAGTCGAACTGGATGGCCACGATGGTGGTTCCGTCGCTGCTGTTGTTGCTGACCACGCTCAGCACCTGGGGTCCGGTGGGGACCGGGGTCAGCAGCCCCGGGACGATGTTGAGGATCTCCGGGCTGGTGCCAGCGGTCTGGACGGTGACCAACTCCGGGAGGAAGGCGGGTGGGGCGGAGCTGGTGGCGTCGCGCACCAGCCGCACCACCACCTGGTAGGTGGTGGACCCCGCCGAACTGGCGGTGCTGGAGACGGAGTAGAAGCGGTCGAACTTGCCGGGCAGTAGGACCGAGACCGGGCGCTCGGTCCCGGGGGCTAGGAGCTCGGCGATCGCGCTGAGTGCCGAAGGGCCGTCAGCGACCTGGAGCTCGGCCAGGGCGGAGGCGCTGGCGAGCGCGGTGGCGGCCGCGCCCTGATCGCTGCTGGAGGTGGGCGGCGTCCCGGACAGCAGCAGGGTGTCCACGGTCTGGGAGTCGCTCAGGGTTGCCGCCGAGAGTGTGGTGAGCTGGCCGCCGCTGGGCGACCAGACGGGGTCCGCCACCGAGGTCAGGGTGCCCAGCTGACCACTGCTGTGGGACTCGACGTCGAGCGCCTCCAGCTGGGACTGCTGGGCACCGGGCGCCAGGACGTACGCGAGGTAGGTTCCACTGGGATCGAACGTGAGATCGCTGAGCGTGGCCCCGCCGGGGGCGGTCTCCAAGGTGGTGCTAGAGGCCCCCAGGTCGCCGCTCAGCTCGATCGAGTCAACCCCCGAGCTGGAGGTGATGTAGGCCAGCCCGGAACCGGCGGGCGTCCAGGCAGGCAGCCCGACCAGGCCGCGGATGGTGGTCGCTGTCCCGTCGGTGAGCGAGTAGACCGTGGGCACATCGTCGGGGCTGCTAAAGAGGCCGCTCCCTGTGGGAGAGAGGCTGAAGAACCCAGTGGGACCCAACTCGACCTCGGAGTCGACCTGGCTGACCTGGCCGGCCAGGCTGACCTCACGCAGCTGGCCCGCCGCCGGGTAGAGCAGGTTGCCGTTGTCCAGCCAGGCCA
>JBOHUH010000136.1:0-17355 GCA_050733915.1 Candidatus Dormibacteria bacterium
CCCTGGAACTGGGCCGAGCCTTGGAGCTGCCGGTGGAGGCGGTCTCGGTCTACGACCCCTACCTCCACTACGTGCTCTTCAACGGAATCGTCGGGGTGCTCTCGGAGAAGGCCAGCAAGGTGTTTCGCTTCAAGGAGCAGGAGGCGCTGCACGAGGAGATCATCGACACCGGGCTGGCCATGATCTACTCCTCCCACCTCAAGGTGGCCCGGGACGTGGCCCAGGCCGAAGGGGTGGACCTGCCCATCACCCTGCTCGACGGCAAGGCCTTCGAGCAGGTGCTCCGCTACGTGCGCGAGAAGGACGCCTCGCTCCTGGTCTGTGGCCGGATCGGGGTTCACTCCGACCAGGGCATGGACCTGGGCGGCAACACCGAGAACCTGCTCCGGCTGGCTCCCTGCAGTGTCCTGCTCTCCTCGCGCACCTATGTGCCCCCGATCGACGTCAGAGGGGCCGCCTCGGTGGTCTGGACCCCGGAGGCCAACGCGGTGATCGAGCGCATCCCCTGCTCCGCCCAGGGGCTCTCCCGGACCGCGGTCCTGCGCTGGGCCATGGAGCGGGGCCACTCGATCATCTCCCAGGACATCGCCAACGCCGCCCTGGGCGACATCCTGCCTCCGGAGGCCTCGGCGGCGATCGGAGTTCAGGTTGAGCGCCCGGCTCTCGGCGACGTCGACTTTGAGGTCTACATCTGCCGCGAGTGCGGCTACACCGCGCGAGGGGTGCACCCGGTGACCTGCCCGGTCTGCAACGGCGCCGCGGAGCAATTCTCCAAGGTTGACCACCTGGGTCTGTCGGAGGCGGCCGCCAGCGAGGGCGAGGTCACCGAGGAGCTGACCTTCGACAACCGCAAGATAGGCTGGTCCAGCGAGGCTCGGAATCTGCTCCACGAGATGCCCGCCGGTTACCTGCGCCGCCGCGTCAAGGCCAAGGTGGAGAAGGTGGCGCGGACCCGCCGACTCCAGGTGGTGACCCTGCAGGTGGCGGCGCCTTTGATCGAGCCTGAACTGGGACGCTCGGCCAACGCTCAGCCTCACCGCGCCCCGCTCGAGGACGAGCCCGAGGGGGGTGCGTCGGTGAACCAGAGCGAGGGCTTCGAGGGGCCCCAGCCGGACCAGGCTCCGGTCGACCAGGCCCTGCTCACCTACGCCGCGGGGGGAGCAGGCGGCCGCTACATCCCCCGCGAGGCCTCACCGACAATCGGCAGGCTGCGGCCCCGGGACGAGGGAACCACCCCGGGCTTCCAGGACGAGGCTACCGCGCCCCCGACGGCTCCCGCCGAGACGACGCCGGCTCCGGACGAAGCGGTGGCACCGGCCCGCTGCCCCTTCCCCGGCGTCGAGGCGGCGATCCGCGAGGCCGCCGGGGTGGAAGAGTCGAAGCCCCGCTAGCCTGAGGTTCGGATCACCGACCAACCGCACGCCCTGCCCGGAGCTGGTCAGACGGAATACCCCGGCCCCGACGGTGGCGGGGAGGGCACCCCGACTTGAAGATGGGGACAGCGTGAAACTCGAACCGAGGGCGGACCCACCACCGTCGCAGCGCCCGTCTCCGCGCCCCCTCTGACCCGCCATTTGCTTCGGGCCAAGGACTACATAGACGTCCATTACCACAACCGCGTCGATGTAGCGGGGATGGCGAGCGTGGCGCACCAGTCTCCGGCACACTTCGCTCGTCAGTTTCGTCGGGCGTTTGGCGAAACGCCGCACGCCTACCTGCTCACGCGCCGGCTTGAGCGAGCGGCCGACCTCCTGCGTAACACCGACTACCCTGTGGCCCGGATCTGCGCGACCGTCGGGCTATCGAGCGTGGGGTCGTTCACGACAAGCTTTGGCCGTGTTTACAGGATGGCACCGACGGAGTACCGGGCACGCTACCTGCCCGCGCTGACCCAGCGCGTCATTCCCCCCTGTGTGCTGGAGGCGGTCGAGCGCCCACGATTGAGCAGGATTCAAGAAGACGGAGAGCCCCTGGCTAGCTATGCTCGCAGGAGCTAGTCGTCATCTTAGGGGGTAGGTAATGGCACTACATTTGGACTGCACGACTCTCTGGGTCCGAGATCAGGATGAGGCGCTCGCATTTTTCGAGAGACTTGGGTTTGAGGTTCGGGAAGACGTCAGGAACGGTGAGTATCGCTGGCTGGCAGTCAACTCAAAGCATCAGCCGGACCTCGCGGTTGCGCTGGCCAAACCGGGATACCCGATGGACGAGGCGACCGCCACGCACGTGGCCGACGCGGTCGCAAAGGGAATGCTGAGCACCATTGTCTTCACCACTGATGACTGCTTTGCAACCTACGAAGATCTGAGGGCCAAAGGGATCGAATTCACCCGGCCCGCGGGCAAACGCGCATACGGGATAGACGCTGCATTCCGCGATCCCTCGGGGAACGAGTTTCGCCTTCTTCAAAGGGCGTCGCAAGCGACCTAAGGGTCGCTGGTCAGGTCTCTCCGGTAGAGCCATGCACTCCAGCCGCGCTGCGTCGCGAGTCCGTTGGGGTTGGTGTACGACGCCATCCCGCAGCACGACCAATCGGCCGCCTGCCGCAGTCCCCGTCTTCTCATCGAGTGGAGCTCTCGACCGATGTACTGAGCGACTCCAGCAAGGCCAAGTAGCAGATGACCGAAGCGAATGCGAACAGCGCCATCAGGAGCGAGTTGAGGTCTAGGTGGAAGTCCAGAAAGCTAGCCCCGTTGAAACCGGCGGCGACCACCAGGCAAGCCCCTAGCGCCGACCAGATCGTGGACGCGCGCCGTCGAAGGCGAGCCGCACGGACGACGACGGCGATCACCATGACGATCAGAACTATGCCGAGCAGCGTGTGGACGGCGAGGGCCAACCCCCCATGTGTGATTGCCCAGAGCAGGCTGCTCAGCGAGCCGGTGAAGAAGTCGGCGGGTTGGGCACCGGAGTGGTGCGAGGGGATGGCGACGAAGAGGTTGACGTCCATGCCGATCCCTGCCTGCACAATCACCGAGATCGCCGTACCGAGAACCATGCGGCGCAGAGCAAGAACGCCGGAGGGTTTTGCCACCTGGCCATCATCGCAGAGCGCTAGCCCACGGGGAGCTTTGGCGTGCCGCTCGCCGGCTATGCACCGAGAGTCGTCTCTGTCTTGCACCCGCTACCGAAGGGGTGGTGACTGGGTAGAGCAGTCTTCCGCCAACGTTTGCACTCGGCCACGGCCAATGCTGGGATTAGCCATAACATGAGAGCGATGGGGGCCTGCCAGACCCCACCGCCATTCGGGTTGCGTCACGTCGACCGGGGGCCTGCGCCTGGGCTCAGGTGGAAGCGACGACGTGGCCAGGCAGTGCGGGACCTCGAGTCGTGGGCAGTCGACCACCAGGCGCGGGAGCGGGCGTGATTCCCGGGTACGGGGCCATGCGCACGGGAACGCTCCTGGCTGGCGGTCATTGGTGTCGACGGGGGCGCTCAGGCTCGATCGCACGGTCTGTGCGGCTGCCCCAAGTCGCGGCCCCGCGATCGTCGCCGGTACCACCAGGCGCCGCACCTGGTCGGGGTCCAGTCTGGGATCATCGGGTCGATCCCAAATGCTTCTCACCATCACCTCCACCCACCAGCCGGCCAGCGAGCTCACCTATCTCTTACACAAGAGTCCTCAGCGCTTGCATCAGTTCAAGGTGTCCGGGGGAGTCGCCTACGTCTTCTACCCCGAGGCGAGCGTGGAGCGGTGCACCATGGCCCTCTTGCTGGTGGTGGACCCAGTAGACCTGGTCCGCAGTCCCTCGGGCAAGGCTGGCGACGCGTTCGCGCTGGGTCAGTACGTCAACGACCGTCCCTATGCAGCCTCGTCATTGCTGGCCGTCGCGCTGCGCCGAGTGTTCGGCACCGCACTCGGTGGCCGCTGCGCCGAGCGGCCGCACCTGGTGGCTTCTCCCCTCGAGCTGGAAGTCCGGGTCCCCACGCTGCCATGTCGCGGCCCGGAGGGCATGGCAGCCGCGCTCTTCGAGCCCTTGGGATGGCAGGTCAGCGCGGAACCGGTCCCCCTGGACCCTGAGCTTCCCAGCTGGGGTAACTCCACGTATGTCGACCTCACGCTGCGCGGGAATCTGCGGCTCGCCGAGGCCCTAGCCCATCTCTACGTACTTTTGCCGGTTCTGGACGACGCCAAGCACTACTGGGTCTCGACCGACGAGATCGATAAGCTGGTGAGGAGTGGGGGCGGCTGGCTTCAGTCACACCCCGAGCGCGAGTTCATCGCCTTGAGATATCTGGCGCATCAGCGTCCCCTGGCCCAGGCGGCGATCGAGCGGCTGGCAGATGAGGACCAGCCCGCGCTCGACGGATCCGAGACCGCTCTGAGCGCTCCAGCGCCCCGGGGCCGCCCGATCTCCCAGCTCGCCGAGGAGCGTCGGGGTGCTGTACGTCAACGTCTCTTGGCACTGGGAGCCCGCCGGGTCCTGGACCTCGGCTGCGGCGAGGGTCGGTTGATTGGCGACCTGACCAAAGAGCGTCAGTTTGAGGAGGTTGTAGGGGCCGACGTCTCGGCGAGGGCTTTGGGACGGGCCGCCGAGCGCCTCGGGCTTGAGCGGGCGTCCGACGCCCAGCGGGCGAGGGTTCGTCTGCTCCAAACCGGTCTCACCTATCGCGACCAGCGCCTGGCGGGTTACGACGCGGCGGTCCTTATGGAGGTCATCGAGCATGTCGACCTCGGTCGGCTGCCCGCGCTGGTGCGCTCGGTGTTCCAGTTCGCGGCTCCCCGGGCGGTGCTGGTCACGACGCCCAACGCCGAGTACAACGTCCACTTCACGGACCTGCTTCCGCTGGGACGGCGCCACCGCGACCACCGTTTTGAGTGGAGCCGCGAGGAGTTCGCCTCCTGGTGCCACAAGGTCGCGCTCCAACACGGCTACCAGGTGGTGTTGGAGGGCATCGGTGAGGCTGACCCCGAGCTGGGCTCGGCCAGCCAACTGGCGATCTTCACCAAGCCAGAGCCGGTCTGAGTCGCCCATGGCCGGCGCCAAGACCAGCGGTGGGGACGCGAGTATGACGGCGGGGGCGAAGGTGCTGGCTCTCCCCGAGCTCTGCCTGGTCGCCCTGGTGGGGATATCAGGCTCAGGAAAGTCCGAGTTCGCTCGGCGCCATTTCCGCGCTACCCAGGTGCTCTCCAGCGACTACTTCCGTGGCCTGGTCTCGGACGACGACGTCGATCAGGCCGCCAGCGCCGACGCGTTTGACGCGCTCTACTACGTCGCCGGCAAGCGCCTCGCCTTGGGGCGACTGACCGTGGTCGACGCCACCAACGTACAGCGGGAGGCGCGCAGACAGCTGGTTCAGGTGGCCCGCGACCACGACGTCCTCCCAGTGGCGATCGTACTCGACTTGCCCCAGGCACTCTGTGCCGAGCGCAACCGATCCCGTCCCGACCGGCAATTCGGCAGCCACGTGCTGCGGCAGCAGTCGGAGCAGTTGCGCCGCTCGGTGCGCCAACTCTCCCGGGAGGGTTTCCGCCGGGTCCACCGGCTGCAGAGCCCCGAGGACGTAGCCGCGGCAGTGCTCCGGTTCGAGCCGCTGCTGACGGACCTGCGCTCCGAGAGCGGGCCTTTCGACGCCATCGGCGATGTCCACGGCTGCCGCACCGAGCTGGTAGAGCTTCTCGGGCGGCTGGGGTATCAGGTGGCAACCGACCAAAAGGGCCGTCCCATCGGTGCTCATCACCCCGAGCGACGCAGGGCGATTTTCCTGGGGGATATGGTCGACCGCGGACCTGACACCCCGGGGGTGCTCCGGCTGGTGATGGGGATGGTCGGCGGAGGTGATGCCCTGGCAGTCCCAGGGAACCATGAGCAGCGGCTGGTCCGAGCGCTCCGGGGAGTTAGGGTGCAGCCCACCCACGGCCTGGCCGAGGCGCTCTCCCAGCTCTCCCAGGAGACCCCCGAATTTCGACGAGAGGTGGAGGAGTTCTGCTATGGGCTGGTCTCGCACTACCTCCTCGACGAGGGGCGGCTGGTGGTGGCCCACGCCGGACTCAAGGAGGTCTACCAGGGGCGGGCCTCGAGCCGGGTCAGGGACTTCGCCCTCTATGGCGAGACCACTGGCGAGACCGATGAGTTTGGGCTGCCGGTGCGGCATCCCTGGGCTCGGGAGTACCGCGGACAGGCGGCGGTCCTGTACGGACACACCCCGGTGGCCGAGACAGAGTGGGTCAACAACACCATCTGTCTCGACACCGGTTGCGTCTTTGGGGGGAGGTTGAGCGCCCTGCGCTACCCCGAGCGCGAACTGGTCTCTGTGCCCGCGGCGCGGGTCTGGTACGCGCCGGTGCGGCCGCTCCGCGACGAGGCACCGCGCCCGGAACCTACCGAGGGGGTTACCGGGCAGCCCTCCCGGGCGGCCTTCGATCTCCTCGACGTGTCCGATGTGCTGGGCCATCGCGTGATCGCCACCCGGCACCATCCCGCAGTCTCGATTAGAGCCGAGAATGCGGCGGCAGCCCTCGAAGTGGTCAGCCGCTACGCGATCGATCCCCGCTGGCTGGTCTACTTACCTCCCACCATGGCACCGGAGGCGACCTCTGGTTTGGACGAGTACCTGGAGTACCCCACCGAGGCTGTGGCCGAGTATGCCGCCCGGGGCGTGGAGCGAGTCCTGGCCGAGGAGAAGCACATGGGCTCGCGGGCGGTGGTGCTGGTCTGCCGCTCCCAGGACACCGCCCGCTCCAGCTTTGGTGCCGAGCCCGGTGAGCTTGGGACCGTCTACACCAGGTTGGGGCGTCCCTTCTTCGGCGGCCAGCTGGCGCAGGAGCTCCTGCGCCGACTCGGCGCGGCCGTGTCCAAGGCTGGGCTCTGGGAGGAGCTCGAAACCGACTGGCTCTTACTTGACTGCGAGCTGATGCCCTGGAGTGTCAAGGCGGAGGAACTGCTTCGGAGTCAGTACGCTGCGGTCGGCGCGGCCGCCCGGACGGCGCTGCAGCTGGCCGTCGGCGAGCTGCAGCGAGCCCACAGCCGAGGGGTGGAGGTGGCCGAGTTGCTGGCGACGACGCTTCAGCGGCAGCAGGATGCCGACGCCTTCACCGCCGCCTACAGTCGCTACTGCTGGACCACTTCCGGTCTGGAGGGGGTTAGGCTGGCACCCTTCCAGATCCTGGCGGGCCGGGCCGCGACCCACTACCAGCGCGACCACCTTTGGCACCTTGCGGTCGCTCAGCGCCTCGCCGACACTGACGCCGAGCTGGTGGCTCCCACTCGCCACCTCGCCGTCCAGACCCGGGACCCCACGTACGTCGCCGCTGGGGCGACCTTCTGGAGGGAGCTGACTGAGGCCGGGGGGGAGGGGTGCGTCATCAAGCCGCTGAGCGTTCCGGCCGGAGGGGGCGGACGTGCGCCTCAGCCCGGGGTCAAGGTGCGTGGCAGGGAGTACCTGAGGATCATTTATGGCCCCGACTACCTGGCACCGGAGAACCTCCTGCGGCTGCGGCAGCGCAGTCTCGGACGCAAGCGCTCCCTGGCCCTGCGCGAGCATGCCTTGGGTCTGGAAGGGCTCGACCGGCTGGTGGCGGAGGAGCCCCTGTGGCGGGTGCACGAGTGCGTCTTCGGCGTGCTGGCCCTGGAGTCCGAGCCGGTCGACCCCAGGCTCTGAGGCGATGCGCAGCGCGGCTCAGTCCTCGGGCCGCTCCCCCTCCGGCTCCGTTGAGAACCGGCCCAGGACCGATGCGCTTCCCTCGTCCCAGGAGAAGATGGCGCCGCAGCCCGGGCACTCCAGGTCCGAGGTGTCATCGCGCTCCTCAGGGGCGAGCAGCTGGTCGCCACAGGCGGGGCAGCTCAGGACCGGCTCAGGCGCGTAGCCGGTGTCGCGAGCCCGGGCGCGGGCCGCCGCGGCCAGGTCGATTGCGACCGCCTGGCACTCGGCGCAGCGGAAGCTGGCCGCTTGGTCTTGGTGGCTCAGGTAGCGTCCCGCCGCGTCCACGTACACCGGCGCCCCGACCACCTCGAAGCGGCCGCTGCGGCAGCCCGAGGGGCAGACCAGGTGACGTCGCGGCGGCTCGGCCAGCTCAGCCCTCCCCGGAGGTGAAGTTGGGACGGTGCCACCCCTCGGGGCCCTCGCCCGCGCGCAGGACGTCCTCGAAGATCTGGTCGAGATCGGCCTGGGTGAAGAGCTCGGCCACCCGGGCCCGCAAACGGGCTGCCCCGGCGCATCCCTTGATCGCCCAGACCACGAACTTGCGGCTGAGTCGGACCCCGTGCTGCTCCCCATGGTGGGCCACCAGCGCATCCCAGTGGCGCTGGGCCAGGCGGAGCCGGTCCCCGAAGTCCGGGGTCGGACCGGGCTCACCCCAGCGCAGTTGGTGAACCGTCTGCTCCAGGAAGTTCCAATCCCCGAGCATCCCCCGCGCCACCACCACCCCGTCCACCGCGCCGGCCCGGATCCGCCCCTCCACCAGGGCGGTGTCGCGGACGTCACCGGAGCCCAGCACCGGTATCTGCCGGACCGCCTCCTTGACCCGGGCGATCTCGTCCCAGTCGGCAAAGCCGGTGTACTTCTGGCAGCGGGTGCGGCCGTGGACGGTGACCGCCGCCACCCCGACATCCTCCAGGGCTGCGGAGAGCGCCGGGGCGTTGATGGTCTGATGGTCCCAACCCAGCCGCATCTTGGCGGTAACCGGCACCGGGACCGCCCGGACCATCGCCTCCAGCACCGCTGCGGTACGGGAGATCTCCCGGGCCAGGGCGGCCCCGGATCCCAGGCGGACCACCTTGGGCACCGGGCAGCCCAGGTTAACGTCGACCAGGTCGGCCCCCAGCTCGACGCAGATCTGAGCGGCGTCGGCCATCATCTGGGGGTCGTTGCCCACCAGCTGGGCCGCCACCGGACTCTCCTCGTCACCCAGGTCCAGGAGCCGGGCGGCGGTGCCGTCGGGAGCTCGCACCAGGGCGGCGGCTGGGGTCATCTCGGTGCAGGTGAGTCCCACCCCCATCTCCCGGGCGAAGGCGCGAAAGGGCCGGTCGGTGATCCCCACCATGGGCGCGATGAAGATTGGAGTCGAGAGCTGGAGAGGCCCGATCCGAAGTGCGGGGGCGGAGCTGAGCCCGGACCTGGGTCCGGCGATGGGGAGCGTCGTGGTCAAGCTGGGGTTGCCTCCTGGTGGTGACGGGTGCGGCTCCATGATCCTCGAGTCGGCCGACGCGCCAGCCAGCGGATCCTAGACCAGGTGGGCGAGCAGCTCCAACAGGCTGGAGACCACCACGATGGCCGAGAACAGGACTAAGAGCAGGCAGCAGCCGCCCGGGAGAGCACAGCAGAATCCGATCAGTCCGCGCAACCGAGGGTCCTCCCCGCGTGAGGTCTGACGCAAGCCTCCCCGCCGCGCCACCGCTCCATGGTCGCACCCAGGCCGCCGGATACCGGAGTCGGCGGTGGCGGCGTCGATATAGTCGGCAGCAGCCGGGCCGCCCGCCGCCCACCGAGGAGGACACTTGCTGCTGGCCATCGACGTCGGCAACTCCAACGTCACCGTGGGGGTGTTCGTCGGTGAGGAGTTGCGCAGCCACGCCCGCTTCACCACCCGCCGCGACGCCACACCGGACGAGCTGGGCGGCCAGTTGCTCGGTTTCCTGGGCCAGCGGAAGGTCCAGGGCAAGGTGGATGCCATCGCTATCAGCACCGTGGTTCCCAACCTCAGCCAGCCGCTGGCCGAGATGGCCCGCGACTACTTCGGCCTGGAGCCGATGCTGGTCGGTCCCGGGACCCGGACCGGCATGGAGATCCACTACGACCCTCCCCGCGACGTCGGTGCCGACCGGATCGTGACCGCGGTTGGGGTGCAGCACAAGTACGGGGGCCCGGCGATCATGGTCAGCTTCGGCACCGCCACCGTCTTCGACGCCATCGACGAGCAGGGCAGCTACTTGGGGGGCGCCATCGCGCCCGGGCTGCAGCTCTCGGTCGACGCCCTCTTCGCCCGCGCGGCCCGGCTGCCCCGGGTCGACCTTGCCGCCCCGCCCAAGACCCTCGGCCGCACCACGGTCACCTCGGTACAGGCGGGGATCATGTACGGGGCGGCGGCCCAGGCAGAGGGCATGATCGCGCGGATTCGCGAGGAGATGTCGGGGCAGCCCAAGGTGGTCGCCACCGGGGGCCTGGCCCACCTGGTGGCCCCGCTGGTACGGGGGGTGGACGTGATCGATCCGCTGGTCCTGCTGGAGGGCCTGAGGGTCCTGGAGGCGCTCAACCGCAGCGGCTGATTGAGTTTGCTTGTCTTTAAACAAAAAGGGCGCCCCCCGAAAGGGACGCCCCGAGAGGGGGGGGCGACGTTGGGAGCCCGGAGATCTTCATCTCGCTGGGCTGATCCAAGACTAGCACCCCACAAGGGGTCGGGCAAATTCCGAAGTGGTGAAGGAATCGACACAGTAATGTGGAAGCGGGGAGGGACGGCTTAGGGTCCGGCACATAGGCGCACACCCGCCTCGTTGCCCCCGTGGCCGAGCTGGGTTTGAAGCTTCGGGCCGTTGTCAGTCAGGAAGGAATCGCACTTTCCATCGATCGTTCCGTCGGGCGAGAAAGACACTGGGGGAACGAGGGCTGGGGAGGAGGTCGAGGTCCTGGGGGTCATGGGCGTTGGATTTGGAGCGTTCTGGGGCTTCTCAGTGGGGCACGGATGTTTGTTTTGCTGTGAATCGAGGGTGTTGGGGCGTCGGGGACCGGGAGTAGTCCTCGGGTCAGGCACTTTGGTTCACCTCAAGTGCCGCGGGCATGGCGGCCAACTGGTGGTCAATCCGTCGCTTGAGGGTGAGTGGACTGGTGGTGGTGTAGAGCAGGACCAGCGCTTGGATCTTGTCCGGGTCTGCCCGGCCACTGTCGAGCACCCGGCGCAGAGGGGTGGTGGGGCGGTCATAGAGGCGGCGCACCCGGGGCCCACACGTCTGCTTGCCAACCAGCTTCATCACCGGTTGAAAGCAGTTGTTGAAAGGGCGCAGGAGATCGCCGTAGAGGGCATCCAGCCACTCCAACTGGGTGGGGGTGTCGAGCCGCTGGTAGCCGATCAGGCGCCGCACCAGAGTCCAGTTCTTCTGCTCCACGTGGCAGTTGTCGTTCTTGTGCCGGGGCCGGGAGCGGGAGAGCGCCACCTGGGACGCCTCGCACCAGCGCACCAGGTGCCAGTTCAAGAACTCGCTGCCGTTGTCGGGGTGTAGACCCAGCATGGGGAAGGGAAGTTGCCCCCGGATCCGCTCCAGGGCGGCCACGATCCCTGCCTGCCCCTTGCCCATGACCGGGATCCGCTCGGTCCAGCCACAGGAGAGATCGGTGGCACAGAGGGTCCAGATCCAGTCGCCGGCGGCCACCTCGCCGCTGTGGGAGACCAAATCGATCTCCAGGTACCCCGGAGTGTCCAACTCCCGCCACTGCCCCACCACCACCGGGATCTGGCGCCGCAACAACCCTCCCGGCTTGGTCTGGGACATCCGTCTGGCCACCAGCCCTCGGCGCAGGTCGTGCAAGGTGCGCTCCACGGTGGAGAGGCTGGCCCCGGAGAGCAGCTCGGCCACCTCCTCGCTGCACTCCAGCTGGCCATGCCGCTGCAGCAGCAGCCGCAGATCCGGCAGGAAGGGCTGGAGCCGCTCGGCGCAGAGGTAGTCAGCCGCCTCCCAACAAACCTGCAACGCCCGGCGGAACTCAAGCCCGTACCGTCTGGCGCGCGGAGCCCGCCGCCGCACCGCTCTCCGCCCTCGCCCCCGCAGCACCCGGATGGCGTACTTGCGCTCGTACCCGGTGGCCAGGCAGAACCCGTCCAGGATCGTCCCGCGCCCCCGCCGGCCGGCGCGTTGGTACCGGGGACGAAGCTCCTCAGCCAATTCGTATCGCTCTCGGATCCGCATCGGCTCGGCCCCCACACCTCCCAGCTCCGGCGCCCGGCCCTCGGTGTCAAACCTTGGTGAGGGACCGATCGCCCCAGGGTGTGATTCTGGCTGAGGGAATACGCCATCTTGACAAGGGTCTCGCTCGGACATAAGCTTTGCGCCGCAGAGGGGTAACTCGAGGCGGGGGAGGTGAGTGCATGGATGCCCAGCACCGCCCAGGCGGTAGTCGCGGGCGTAGGACTGCCATCAGTGGTGTACGCCGTTTGGCCCTGGTAGCCCTAGCCCTCGCCGGGCTACTGCCCGCCGTGTTGGTTCAGGCAGCTGCACAAAACTCTCCGGGAGGCAATCCGTCTATCGAGGCCGCCACTTCGCAGGTCCAAACCATTAAAGTTGGCAACGATCTGGTCACAGTCACATTTCAGACAGTATCGCCAGGCGTAGGCGCCGCTCCGGCTGTCCAGGCCGGGTATACCGAGCAATACGCAGAGGTGCTCGACCAATGCGAGACGCTCATTGGGGCTTGCGACACTTGGTATGCGGAGCTCTATGGATACTGGGAATACAACGGCTCCACCGCCCTGACCGTGGGAGGGCCGCATTGTAAAACGAACAATCCTGCCCCACCGTACACCTGTGCTCTCTACGGTAACGGGGCCATCATGCCACACAATATGACGTGGTGGGACTACGGTCCATGCGCACCGGCCGAAGACACCTACAGCATCCATATCTACTTCTGGGGCAATGGCTCTCATAAGGTGTCAGTTAGTGGGCCGTGATGACGCTGCGGGTGAAATAGGGCAGATGGACTCAAGATCTATCCCGCCCAGGGGGTGTTGCACGTGAAGAGGCTCCTTTGTGTCCTGGTGGGCGCTGCCAGTCTGATGGCGTGTGGGGGTATCCAAGCGAGCAATCGGAGCGGTCATACTGCAGCGACGGGCGGCGCGATCGACGCGATTCCGGTATCGGCATCGGCGTGTAGCGGGTGGTTCTACAACACCCCCGACGCCAGCATACAGATGTTCACCGATGACCTCGGCGCTGGAAACTATGGCCTCACATGGAACTTCTACCTGAACAGTGCGGCGAAGGACAAATTGGGCTCGCCGGTAGTGGTGAGTATGTCGTACGGCCTGGTCAACGGTACTGGGATTAACCCGCCCTATGCTCCTCACCGTGAAGCATATACGTATAACTTTCACTCCAGCATGGGGGGATACACCTATCTCGGTGTTCGGGACCCCAGCACCCACTATTTGCGAGCAGGGAACACGGTTCAGTATTACTGGAACATTGCCTCCACCGACGGACGTGGTGATGGCTACGCGATCATGACCTGTACGGTAGCGTGAGCCCTCAGGTCAGGATGGTAGCGCTCGCCCGTACCCTACGGCTGGTGTCCCTTGAGGCGGATGAGGTCGGGTTACGACTGCGCTATAACATAGATCCACCATTTCCCGAGCAGCGGCCTGGCTCCAGCGCCCCAGAAGGTTACAACGAGATGCAGGAGTGGGCGTACGAGGTAGAAGATGACCTCGGGACGCTGTACCGGCACGCGGGTGGGGCGCATGGGCTCACCGAAGGTGTAAGGACAGTGGTTCCATCGCCACCCGCATCCGTGAAGCGCATCACCGTGAGGCTTCACGCGTACTCGCACCCGCGACCCGCGTTTACGTTCAGGATCACTCCGCCGGGTAGGCCACCCTGGAAGCTCCATTTGGACGATGTCCTAGGGGGCGGGGAGCTCCAGCCATCTGACTATTAGTTCGGGCTCCGCTAGTGTCCTGCCTCAGAGGTTAGCAGTAGTATGGTGGATGGAAGTTACAGTTCGCCGTGGCCGTCCGATGCCGCCGCTGACAGTGAGCGACAACGAGCGCATTGTTCTGGAGCAGTAGTCCCGTCGCCGCACCGCTGCCCAGGCCCTGGCATTGCCCAGCCGCATCGTGTTGTCGGCGGCGCGTGGAGTAAGTAAGGCGGTTGCTGCACAACTGCGGGTGACCCAGCAGACGCTGGGCAGGTGGCGCCGCCGCTTCCCCGAGCGCCGGCTGGAGACGCTGGAGGCGCAGCTCTGCGGCTGGACCGAGCAGTCGGGAGACTCGCCCGACTGGCTGGACGCCCTGGTCTGGGGACTCACCGACGTGATCGAGCAGTCCCAGGCCGCCGTCTACCTCGACGCGCTGACGGAGCAGGCCGAGGCGCTCCAGAGGCTGACGCCCGCCCAGGAGCAGATGCTGCTACTGCGGGGCTTCCAGCTCCAGCGGCCCGGGCAGCGGACACCGTGACGACAATCGAGTCCAGGCTAGATCACGGGGGGAACTGGCCCCGAACTTCTCACCCCTGTACGCGCCGATCGAGTCGGCGAGGTAGTCGTCCACTGTGAAAGGCAGGGTGGGTCCCGTGCGAAGCCCGCCCCGAGGGCGAGGGCTGAGCGGTAGGCCGCTGTAGCATGGAGTGCTTGAGGCTCAGAACGGAGTTCGCCCACCGCGAGCACGGCACAGTGCGTGTGACCCGCGGGGTTCTTTTCCCCGGCGTTCTTGCCGCCGTGGTGATCGGGTTGGCGGCCTCTGGGGGTGCCGCCCCGCTAACAGCGAGCGCCCAGCGACTTGGATCCGTCGCCTCGCCCTCGGTTGTGGGCCTCCCGCAGTCGGGGGGTGCCGAGGGCAGCCGCGTTGGGCCGGCGGTCTTGGAACACGTGGGCCTGCACTCGTGGCCCGAGGTAGCCCCAAGCGCTCCGACAAGTGGCCCGTCAAGCCGCGCGCCCGCTGCCCAGATGTTGTCCGGCACAAGCATCACGAACACCAATGCCGACGTCGGCGATGCCTATCACTCGCTGACGCCATACCGCCTGGTCGACACCCGGGCCGGCAGCGGTAAGTACGGGGCGGGAGAGTCACTAGGCTCTGGTGGCACTCTCACCTTCCCGGTGGCAGGCCAGGACGGCGTCCCGAACACCGCCGCCGCGGCTGCCCTCAACGTCACCGCCACTGACACAACCCAGGCCAGCTACCTAAGCCTCTATCCCGCAGGGGGCACTCAGCCGTTGGTCTCCAACCTCAACTGGGCCGGTGGGGATACCGTGCCTAATCTGGTGCTGGTACCTCTCGGGGACGACGGCGAAGTCACGGCCTACAACCACCTGGGCAATACCAATCTGGTGGTCGACCTGGAGGGGTACTTCGCCCCCGAGGTGAGCGGGAGCAGCGCCGGGAGTTACGTCGCGCTGACACCCACTCGGATCATGGACACTAGGAGCGGAAGTGGATACCAGGGCCAGGGTCATCCCCTCGGCCCCCGGGCTACCACCGACCTCCCGGTGAGCGGCCAGGGTGGTCTGCCGGGATCGGGGGAGATCGATGCCGTGGTTCTCAACGTCACAGTGACGGGTACCACCCAGCCGAGCTATCTAACCGTCTACCCCAAAGGGGCAGCCCAGCCGCTGGCCTCCAACCTCAACTGGGCACGGGGGCAGACGATCCCTAATCGGGTGGTGGTACCTCTCGGTTCGGGCGGTCTACTGAGCCTGTACAACTTCGCCGGCGACACCGACGTGGTCGTCGACGTGGACGGGTACTTCACACAGGGAACCAGCACCCCCCAAGGCGCCGGACTGTATACCCCGGTCGAGCCGGAGCGGATCATCGACACCCGTGCTGGAAGCGGGTACGATCTCTCCGGAGAAACACTTGTATCTGACAGCTATGTTTCGGACTCCCTCTCGCAAGTGGGCAGCCTCGGGTCCGATGTTACGGCGGTTGTGAGCAACGTCACCGTCACGGACACGACAGCACCGAGTTTTCTGACGGTGTATCCCGGCCCCAACCTCCCTGTGGCCTCTGACCTCAACTGGAGCCCAGGTATGACCGCGGCCAACCTCACAGTAGCCACCGTCAACAGCTCCGGAGACGTCAGCTTCTACAACGACCAGGGCGCGGCAGAACTGGTCGTTGACGTCTTTGGGTACTTCAGTTCCACCGCGACGCTCGACCAGGACGGGTACACCCAGTCCTACAATTGGTCTGGTTACATTGAAGGGAATGGCCCAAACACAGGTGCCACGGGTACCTTTGTAGTCCCCAGCCTCAACAGAAATGATGCCGACGGTACCAACATGGCCGAGTGGGTTGGGCTCGATGGGTGGGAATCCGACACTCCACTGATTCAAGCTGGGATCGACGAGTATCCAGACTCGTCCGAGCCAGGCTACTTCTGGCTGATTCCATGGTGGGAGATCTTGCCCGCCCCAGAGACGCCGATCACCACCTTAGCGACGCAAGTTGCCGTAGGAGACGACGTCACGATTGCGATCAGTCAAGTCAGCGGTTCGACTTGGGGGATCAGCTTCACGGACGACACTACGGGCGACAACTTCACTACGTACCAAACGTATTCTGGGACGGGACTTACAGCTGAGTGGATCATGGAAGCTCCGATGGACTCGGCTGGCGACGTCTATCCTCTGGCGGCCTACTCACCGACGGAGTTCGCCGATCTCAGCACTCAAGGCTCCGACACGGTAGACGCGGCCTTGTACATGGTCCAGAACGATGAGATCGTGTCGGTGCCCTCGGAGGTGTCCGAAGGGGGCTTGAGCTTCAATGTCGCGTATGGCGACACGATCCCATCCGCCCCCGCATAGGGCCCCCTAAGACACAGGGTCCTCGGGGTCATGTGCTCGCTAGGGGCTGACCGCTGCACGATGCAAAGAGATAGTCTTAGCGTCTGCAGTGCCGCTGTGCTGGCCGTAGAGGTCCGCTAGGAGCTGCCCATGGCCGCCTGCCCGGTGAAGCGCGAGGATCGCCAGTTTGGCGGCGGGACGGCTCGGCCGGTGCGCTCTCGATCTCAGTGAAGTAACAGAGAGGCCACGGTGGCGACTCCCAGAGTCTCCGGCGGCCAGATACTAGCGGCGAGCGATGAACATTAGCCGAAGTCGCGCACTCGTGGTGGTGCTGGCAGTGACTGTTGCCCTAGTGGCCGCGGGATGCGGTCAGGTGGGTTCGGGACCAAGCAGTGCCGGCACGTCTCCGCCCGCGCCGCGCCAGGCCACCCCCACCCCCTCGCCGAGCACGCGAAACGGGCTGCTCCGAGCAATCGGCTGCCCGACGAGTTGGATGCTGGATCCCCCGGTACAAGTGAATGCGGGCGCTTCCGTATTCCGAAGCGCCGTGGTCCCTTCCGGACTTGCTGGCCGCCTCAGCATCTACGTGATGGGTGACGGGGGAAGCTCCCACTCGCCGGGGTACGGGACCCTCGCTCCTGCTGGCTGGAGCTGCAAAGGGGAGGTCGGGGGCGACGGCTTCAACACAGTCACCGTGTCAGGTCCGAAGGGCGAGGGAGTCGAGCTGTATGTCCCCAACGGGCAGGGGCCGAGTGCGACCGTGGCCTGCCCATTCTTCGCCAGCGCGGCGGCGGACGGAACATGCAATCCGGGCGGCCCGGCGATCGGGGAGACGGTACAAACCCTGAGCCAAGAGGAGGTGGAGTACCGCGACCCGCCCGATGTGCTGGGCAACGGAGAACTCTCCGGCGGCCGCTACGC
>JBOHUH010000137.1:0-4092 GCA_050733915.1 Candidatus Dormibacteria bacterium
GAGCGGTTCGAGCCTTGACGGGAGTAGAGATAAGCAACCCGGTTTGTCCACCTCCTTGCGTGGACAACGATCAGTGCCCCTAGGTTGCGGTCGGGCGTCCTGGTCGGAGCCGGCCCCCCACTCTGACGGTGCAGACTCCAGGGGGGGCGCCCCTGACCTCCCGCAGAGGCCCAGCCGCGCCCGGCCCCCGGTCCAGGTCCGCCCCAGTTGGCCTGCCAGGTTCACCTCACCGAGCTGGATCTCGCCGTTGGTGGCGCACTCCTCCGCCTCCCAGCGGGCGCTGGCCAATCGGCCTCAGCCTCGAGGAGGCGGACGTACCCCGACCGCTGCCCCGCCAGGTGACTGCGTGGTCCAGGGGGGTCGACCCCGCTGAATGCCAGGGCCAGCCACAGCGGCCGTCCGTGACGACCCTCGGCAATTTAGAGCTCAAGGGAGTGGTGCCGAGGGGCGGGATCGAACCTCCGACACCGGGTTTTTCAGTTGATTCGCCCACGCTCCACCGCTGTTCATGGACGTCCGTGTTGAGATCGGCGGCCCCTGGTTCGGGGTCCAACCGTCGGCCCAAATGCGGGCCGGGTCGTCCGGGTGCTGTTGTCCGTGGGGTAGTGCCCACCTAGGCCCCCCTCGTCTGAGGGACCGTCCGCGGGCACCCCGGCCTGCTCGTCCGGGTAGGGGTGTACTCAGCGATATTGGTGATGGCGTCGCCTTGGTCGTTAGTAGGGAGGACCCAAGCCCCAACGCCTTTTGGTCCTTCCTCCGCTACGTTTCCACGCCAGCCATCGGTCGAAGCTATCGAGCTTAAAACGAGGCAACTGGTACCAAGCAACAGAGACGGTCACATGTGCAGAGATTAACTTCGCAAGGAGCCGCTTGAGCCAGATCCACTCAAGGATCAGAATACAATCCAGAACGACGAGCGCGATCGCTAGCCAACGCACTGAGGTTGTGAAGAGTAATCCCGCGGCAGCACCGAACACCCATATCGAAGGGAATGCGACGAGCGTGTACCGCCTGCTCCGCTTGAGGGCCTTTGTGGCGGCTGGTCCGATCCGAGTGTTCCATCGGCCTTCGAACGTGTCGGGTCCGACCTCACTGTGACTCACCTCATCGTGTCCGCTCGGCGGAGGTAAAGACGTCCCATCCCGTTGCCACGGTGCTCATGCCGACGCCTGCCCATCCCAGCCCAACACGCAACGCTCCTTCTGTCAACTCGGCTCCGAGACCTCCAGCCGTACCGACGCCACCCAGGGCCATGCCTACACACGACGCGATCAAGTGATCCCCAATACAGCCGGTACCATCGATGACCGCCGCCGCACCCCCGCTCGTGACAGAGGTTACCGCCAAGGCTGTCTCGGAAAGCGTAATCCCTAGTACGGACGCGCCTTCAGCGAGGGCACCCACCCCTGTGGCGGCTGCGACTACGCCAGCAGCGAGCCCAACCGTCTGCCATGGATGGTGCTGGACCCAGCCTGCCGCGTGTTCGAATCCCCCTCCCGCGGCCCCAAGCCACTGTCCTGGGCAGAACCCAGAGCAGCCTGAGTGTGCCGACGACGGCGCCGCGGCTACCGGTGCCGATGCTACGGGCTGGGCCGCCGCGGGGGCTACCGACGCCCTCACCTGGGGTGGTGGCGGCGGCGCGGGCGTGGTTTCCCTGGTGATGGCGTAGTTGTAGGCGGCTCTCGGCGCCGGCGCGCTGGGCGGGGGCGCCACCACCGTGGGGCCGACGAAGCCCGTCCCGGAGCCGACCGTGCCCCGGGAGATCATCTGGCCGCTGGGATCCGCGGCGTTGATCGCGTCGCCCACGGCGTAGGCGTAGGGGACGAGGGCGCTGCCCGGGTCCCGGCTCAGGAACTGGGCGGTCGTGGGGTCGTAGTAGCGGGACAGGAGGTAGTAGAAGCCGGTCTCCGAGTCGAGGTACTGGCCCTGGAAGAGCAGCGGGGTGGTGGCGGTGCCGGAGGACGAGGTGAGGTTGCCGTAGGCGTCGTAGGTGTAGCTGGCGACAAGAGCGCCCGACTGGCTCACCAGCCCGGTGGTGTTGCCCTGCCAGTCGTGGAGGAAGTAGCTCGGTGTGCTCCCCGTGATCTGCTCCAAGGTCAATCCTCCGGGGCCGTAGATGAAGTCGCTGGTCCCGTCCTCCAGCAGCAGCGGCAGCGACCCGGCGTCGTCCCAGGTGAATTGATCAGTGGCTCCGTTCACGGTCTTGCTCATCCGCAGCCCGTCGCCATTGTAGGAGTAGCCGGCGGCGGTCGGACCGCTCACCCCGACCAGCTGGTTGGCCTCGTCGTAGCTGTAGCTGGTGGCGGTGCCGGTGGGCGGCGTCATCGAGGTCCGGTTGCCCTGGGCGTCGAAGGTGAAGCTGGTGGTGCCCGAGGGGTCGGCCAGAGAGGTCATCTCGTCGTCGTGGTTGTAGGTGAAGTCGGTGGTGCTGCTGCCGACCTGCGACGAGAGCAGCTCGTTGTTGCCGCTGTAGGTGTAGATGGCCGGGGTCACCCCAGCCCGAGCTAACGTCAGGACTTGTGGAAATTGATCCTCGCCGCCAGCTGATCGCAGGGACAGCGACCGCGTAGCCTTCCAGGCAACAACTTTCGGAGAGACCCGCAGGAACGGGTCAGCACTGGAGGCTACGCCGTGTCCGCAAGGTACCAGATTCTGCCGCCTACCGCACCGGTTCCCGCGCCCGGGGACATGCTCGAGACGGTGGCCCGAGCGGGAGCCCAGCAGCTGTTGCAAGCCGCCTTAGAGGCGGAGGTGGAGGAGCTGCTTGGGCGCAGTCGCTACCAGCGCAGCGAGGAGTTCCGCGGCTACCGCAACGGGCACCTGCCCGAGCGCAGCATCGGGGTGGGCATGGGGGCCGTGGCGGTGCGGGTGCCCCGGGTTCGGGACCTGCCCCCGGGGGTGGCGCCCGAGGGGTTTCAATCTGAGCTGGTGCACCGCTACGAGCGCCGCTCCCCGACCCAGGCCCGGCTGCTCTGCCGGCTCTACCTGGAAGGGCTCTCCAGCGGCGACTTCGAGCCGGTCTTCCGGGCTCTGGTGGGGTCCACCGCGGCACTTTCGCCCAACAGCATCCTGCGGCTCAAGCAGGAGTGGGCTCAGGAGTACCAGCTCTGGCGCGCCAGGCCGCTCACCGAGACCTACGCCTACCTCTTGGCCGACGGGGTGTACCTCAAGGCGGGGCTGGAGCACGAGAACACGGTCCTGCTGGTGGTGATCGGGGTACGGGTGGATGGCTGCAAGGAGTTGCTGGCGATCGAGCAGGGGTACCGGGAGAGCCGGGAGTCCTGGGCGGGGGTGCTGCGCTCCCTGCGGGAGCGGGGGATGACCGAGCCACCGCTGCTGGCGGTGGCGGATGGGGCGCTGGGGTGGTGGGCTGCCCTCGACGAGGTGTTCCCCGAGACCCGCCACCAACGCTGCTGGAACCACCGTACCCTCAACGTTCTCGACAAACTCCCGAAGCGGCTGCACCAGCCGGCCCGGGTCGCCCTCCACGCCCTCTACCAGGCCCCCAGCCGCCAGCAGTGCTCGCAGCTCCGGACCGAGTATTGCGGCCAGCTCCGCGCCCAGGGCCAGGCCGACGCGGCTGACTGCCTGGAGCGGGACTGGGAGGACTTCACCACCTTCTACGACTTCCCCCAGGAACACTGGATTCATCTCCGCACCAGTAATCCCATTGAGTCCATCTTCGCCGGGGTTCGGCTCCGCACCGACGCCACCAAGCGCCTGCGGGTTCGGGAGAACGCTCTCTACCTGGTCTTCAAACTGGCCATTCGGCTAAGCACCAACTGGCGCTCGATCAATGCCCCCAACCAGCTTACCTTGCTTCTCGCCGGCCACCGTTTCCTGGACGGCAAGCTACGCCTCGAACCCAGCTCACCACAGGAGAATGCCGCCTAACCACCCAGACGCCTGGAAGCATTTACACAACTCTTGACAACTGCTCCGAACCCGGAGAGCCATGGGGCTCAGGCGGCGCGGGCAGTTCCGCCGGTACCCCCACGGTCTATTTGCCCCTCGACATCCGCCAGACCGACTCCGAGTTTATCCTCGAGGCTTCGGTTCCTGGGTTTGCCCCTGAGCAGATCGACGTGGTGG
>JBOHUH010000138.1:0-4759 GCA_050733915.1 Candidatus Dormibacteria bacterium
CAGTTGCGACCTCATCTACGCGATTCCGGGACAGTCAACCCAGACCTTCGCCGGAGGCCTGGAGCGGCTATTGAGCTGGGACCTGCCCCATCTCTCCTGCTACGAGCTCACCGTGGAGCCCGGGACAGCGTTGGCCCGCCGGGTCGCCCTGGGCGAGGCTGCCCCACCCAGTGAGGTCGACTTCACCGCTCAATACCGCCTGGCCGGGGAGCGGTTGGAGCGGGCCGGGCTACGTCAGTACGAAGTCAGCAACTATGCCCGGCCCGGGTGGGAGTCCCGCCACAACCTCGGCTACTGGCAGGGTCGCCCCTACCTGGCGGTCGGCTGTGGCGCGCATGGCTACCTCGATCCGAACGCCGCCCGGCGCCTGGGTCTGGCGCTGGAGGGAGGCTCGGTCGGGGTCCGCTACTGGAACCTGCGCGGCGCCTCCGCATATGTGCGCCAGGTTGGTGCCCTGGGCCACGGCCGTCGCGGCCACGAGGGGATCAGTCCCCAGCAGGCCGCGCTGGAGCGGCTCTGCTGCGGGCTCCGGATGCGGGCTGGGGTGGAGCTCGAGCGCCAAGGCCAGCTGGCGGTCGCCGAGCGCCTGGCGGGTCTTGGCCTGCTCACCATCCGGGGCCACCGGGTCGCCGCGACCGGAAGGGGGGTGGAGGTCCTCGACCGGATCACCCTGGAGCTCTCCGCGGCCTAGCCGGGGCGCGCCGCCGGCGCCGATCCGCCGCCCCATGTGGTCAGCTGGCGGCCGGCAGGTGCAGCCCGAAGGCGCGCGGCAGGAGCACCCCGAAGATGTAGCCCGCCAGGGCGGCACCACCGCCCACCAGCAGCACCTGGAGGCCACCGACGAAGAGTCGCTGGCCGGTCACCGCGGACTTGAGCACCCCTACCGCCACCAGTCCGATCCCGGAGAGCAGCAGCGACACCAGGACCGCGGGCACGCCTACCAGGAATATGTAGGCCAGGATCGGCAGTATCGCCCCCAGAAGGAAGGTGCCGGCCATGATCAGGCCATCCCGGACCGGGGCGTCCTGCAACTGGCTGGAGATCCCCAGCTCCTTCTCGATGTGGGTCTCCTCCCAGAGCTGGGGATGGCGCGCCAGGGCGCGGGAGATCTGGGCCGCCTCGTCCGCCGGCACCCCCCGGGCGGCCAGGATGGCGACCATCTCGCTGAGCTCCTCGTCGGGCTTGGTCCGAAGCTCGTCGCGCTCTTTGTGGATCGCCTGGTGCTTGAGGTCGCGCGCGGCGGTGGCCGCCAGATAGGCGCCCGTCCCCATCGAGATCATTCCGGCGAGAGCCCCCAGCAGGCCGGCGATGAGGATGCTGGTGTGGGCCACGGTGCTGCCGGCGGTGGCTGTCGCCACCCCGGTGGTTAGCCCCAAGGTGGTCAGGAGACCGTCCTGAACTCCGAAGACCACCTCCCTGATGCCCGTCCGGCGAGCCAGGCGCTCGCGCTCCGATTGGTGCGCTACGCCGGCTTCGGGTGACCCCGCCGGAGGGGCCTGCACCACGTCGGCGGGAGGGCGCGGGCGAGAGCCCATGGGGTGATGTTAGCGTGGGCCGAACCCGTTTCCGCCGGCCCCGGGACCACTTCGGAGAGGGGAACGTCCGTGCTAGACTCGAGTTAGCACTCGCAGTGCTGGAGTGCTAAATCAGCCAGAGGTAGGTCGCCTTGGACCCTCGCAAAGAACGAATCCTGGGGGCGGTGGTTTCCGACTACACCGAGACCGTGGTCCCGGTGGGCTCGCACGCCCTGGCCGCCCGCTACTTCCTCGAGCTCAGCTCGGCGACAATTCGCAACGAGCTCTCGGAACTGGTCGACGACGGTTTCCTGGCCCAGCCCCACGCCTCGGCCGGGCGAGTCCCCACCGACCGAGGGTACCGCTACTTCGTCGACTTTCTACTTCCCCAGGAGGCGGTCGACCCCAGGCTGCGCCGCCACGTCCGCCAGGGATTCGACGGGGTGGAGCCCGATGTCGAGGCGGTCCTGGAGGCGGCCGCCGCCATCCTCAGTCGCCTCAGCGAGAACGTGGCGGTGGTCACGGGACCGGCCAGCGCCGTGAGTCGGCTGCGCCACGTCGACCTGGTCCTGGTGCGGCCCGGCCAGGCGCTGATGGTGGAGATCGCCACCGGCAACGCCGCCTTCCAGCGGATGGTCGAGCTGGACCCCTTGGTGGATGAGGACGAGCTCAGCTCCTGGTCCCACCGTCTCAACGAGTTGTATCGCGGGCTCTCCGCCGAGGAGGTCGAAATTGCTCCGCTGGTCGCCGGGCTGGCCCCGGGGCTGGAGGCGCTGGCACCCGAGGTGGCGCGCGGGCTGCGCCAGCTGGCCACCCGCTCGTCCCTGGTGATTCACGATGGGGTGCGCAACCTGGTGCGCCAGCCGGAGTTCGAGGACCCGGCCCGGCTGCGGGCGGTTTTGGAGGTCCTGGAGGCGCAGCGGATCCTCGGCGACGTGCTGGCCCAGCTGGCCCCCCAGGCGGGGATGCAGGTGCTGATCGGGCACGAGAACAGCCGGGAGGAGCTCCAGGACTGCAGCCTGGTGTTGACCAGCTACCAGGCTGGCGAGCAGCTCTGGGGGACCATCGGGGTGGTGGGACCCACCCGGATCCGCTACGGCCAGGTGGCGGCACGGCTGCAGCTCGTGTCGCAGGCGACCGGGGACGCGCTGACCCGGCTGCTGGCATGAGGTTGGCCACGTCCGAGGAGAGCGGGTGAGCGCGCCCGAGGCCCCCCGCGAGGGCCAGCCGGAGGCAGCTGCCCCGGGACCGGAGCAGGCCCCCGCCGAAGCCCCGGAGGCGGCGCGGGTGCAGGCTTTGGAGGCGGAGCTGGCCCAGCTCAACTCCAACTATGTGCGGCTGGCTGCGGACTTCGAAAACTATCGCCGGCGGCGGGTCCAGGAGAGCGAGGAGCAGGCCCGCTACGGATCGGCAGCACTGCTCCAAGCGCTGCTGCCCGGGCTGGACAACCTGGCGCGGGCGGTGTCCCACATCGCCCCGGACGCCAAGGACGGGCTGACCGAGGGACTGCGGCTGACCCTGAAGCAGCTGGAGGAGGCGCTGGCCTCGCAGGGGATTCGGCGGATCCCTTCGGTGGGGACCCCGTTCGACCCTCGGCTCCACGAAGCGGTGCTGACGGCGCCCGCCAAGGACGCTGAGCCAGGCACCGTGGTCGCCGAGCTGCTGCCTGGCTACCAGATCCACGACCGGGTGGTGCGGGCCGCCCAGGTGAGCGTCGCCGAGGCCGCGCCCGAGGCCCCGGCCGCCGGTGCCGCCCCGGGACGAAGGGGCAAGGAGCGCTCCAAGGGCGGCGGCGAGGGGACGCCGGGGGACAGGTTGCCCAACTAGCCGATGCCTCAGATCAAGCGTGACTACTACGACGTGCTCGGCGTCGACCGCCAGGCCAGCCCCCCCGAGCTGAAGCGCGCCTACCGGCAGCTGGCGATGCGCTTCCACCCCGACCGCAACCCCGGCGATCGCCAGGCGGAGGATCACTTCAAGGAGATCGGGGAGGCCTACCAGGTGCTCTCCGACCCCGAGCGGCGTCAGCGCTACGACAACTTCGGGCACGCCGGCGAGGCCATGGGCGGCAGCGCCGGCTTCAACTTCCAGTCTGCCTTCGACCTCTTCGACATGTTCTTTGCGGGGGGCGCTCCCGGGCAGCGGCGCCGGACCGGCCCCCGCCGCGGCAGCGACCTGCAGCTCCCGGTGACCATCGACTTCGAGGAGGCGATCCGGGGAGTGACCAAGACCTTCCAGGTGACCCGGGACGCGCCCTGCTCCGAGTGTCATGGCAGCGGGGCCAAGCCGGGCACCGGGAGCGTGACCTGCCCGGACTGTGGCGGACAGGGCCAGGTCCAGCGGGTGCGCCAGTCGCTGCTGGGGCAGATGGTCACGGTGGAGACCTGCCCCCGCTGCCAGGGGGAGGGGCAGACCATCGAGTCCCCCTGTGCCATCTGTCACGGCAAGGGACTGGTCCAGGGCGCCAAGGATATCGAGGTGCAGATCCCCGCCGGGGTGGACAACGAGATGCGGGTCAGGGTCCCCGCCGAGGGTGCCGCCGGACCCCGTGGAGGCCCGCCCGGCGACCTCTACTTGCTGATCTCGGTGCGCCCCCATGAGGCGCTGCAGCGCCGGGGCATGACCATCGTCTTCGAGTGCCCCATCACCGTCTCCCAGGCGGCGCTCGGGGATACCGTCGAGGTGCCCACCGTGGATGGCCCGATGACCATGGTGGTCAAGGCGGGCAGTCAGTATGGCCAGCAGGTGCGGCTTCCCGGCAGGGGTGCTCCCGACCCGCGCACCGGGCGCCGGGGCGACCAGGTGGTCCGGCTCCGGGTGGTCATCCCCACCCGGCTCAACGAGCGGCAGCGGGAGCTGCTCCATGAGCTCTCGCCGCCGGACGGCAAGCCCCACCCGGTGCACAAGGGATTCTTTGAGAACCTCAAGGACGCGATCGGGCTGTAGGCCAGGTTTGGGGGCGGGCAAGGGCGGGTAGACATGCTCCGAGGGTTGTAGCAAAACCCTGCAGAAGATGGCGTTTCTTCGAATGGAGGATGAGACCATGAGCCGTTGGGATCCGTGGCGCGAGCTGTTTCTTATGCCGCGCGAGATTAGCCAACTTTTCAACGATGACCTGGGCGGCGCGGGCAGTTCCGCCGGTACCCCCACGGTCTATTTGCCCCTCGACATCCGCCAGACCGACTCCGAGTTTATCCTCGAGGCTTCGGTTCCTGGGTTTGCCCCTGAGCAGATCGACGTGGTGG
>JBOHUH010000139.1:0-9420 GCA_050733915.1 Candidatus Dormibacteria bacterium
GGGCCCGGGCCCGGGCCCGGCTCATGACCACGATCGCCGCCGCCCCGTCGTTGATTCCGGGGGCGTTCCCGGCGGTGACGCTGCCCTCCGGTCCGCCGAACACCGGGCGCAGCGCCTGCAGCTTCTCCCAAGTGGTGTCGGGTCTGGGCTGCTCGTCGCGGTCCACGGTGACTGCACCCCCCTTGCCGGCCACCTCCACAGGGGTCAGCTCCTCGGCGATGAGGCCCCGGGCGCGAGCCGCCTCGTAGCGCTGCTGGGAGAGCAGGGCGTAGCGGTCCTGCTCCTCTCGACTCACCCCGAGCTCGGCCGCCACCTCGGTGCCGTGGTTGCCCATCGGCACCTCGTCGATGGGGCAGGTGAGGCCATCCCAGAGCATCGAGTCGTACATGGTGAGGTGACCCATGGCCACCCCCCGCCGCACCCCCGGCAGCAGCATCGGGGCCTGGGACATCGACTCCATCCCGCCCGCTACCACCACCTCGGCCTCGCCCGCCTTGATCAGCAGCGCCGCCAGGTTGACCGCCTTGAGAGACGAGGCGCAGACCTTGTTGACGGTGAGCGCGGAGGTGGTGGCGGGCAGCCCCGCCTTGAGCGCCGCCTGCCGGGCTGGAATCTGCCCCTGGCCGGCGGTGATCACCGTGCCCATGATGCACTGCTCCACCTCTTCCGGGGCCACCCCGGCCCGCTCCAGGGAGGCCCTGATGGCCTGGGCGCCGAGGTCCACGGCCGAGATCGTGCTGAGCGCTCCCCCGAGCTTGCCGAAGGGGGTGCGAGCGGCCCCCACGATCACCGGATCTCGATCACTCATGACTTCATCGTATACCGCCCCCGGTCGGCGCTTCGGAACTCAGCTCGGTTCCTGGTCCAGGAGTCGGGAGACCGATCCGCCGAGGCCAAGCAGGTGGGAGGCGATGATCAGCCGCTGCACCTCCGAGGTCCCCTCGCCGATCTCGTTGATCTTGACATCACGGTAGTAGCGCGCCACCGGCAGGTCCTCCATAAAGCCCGCGCCTCCGTGGATCTGAACTGCCTGGTTGGCGCACCAGGTTGCGGTCTCCGAGGCGTGGAGCTTGGCCATCGCGGCGTACCGACCGGCGGCGCGGCCCTGATCGATCAGGGTGCCAGCGCGCCAGACCATCAGCCGACTCAGCTCGATCTGGGTCGCCATATCGGCCAGCTTGAGCTGGGTCGCCTGGAACTGGCTGATCGGCCGCCCGAACTGGCGGCGCGCCTGGGCGTAGCCAAGCGCCGCGTCGAGGCAGGCCTGGGCCAGGCCCACCGCCAGCGCCGCGATCGCCACCCGCCCGGCCTCCAAGGTCTTGAAGAACTGGCCGAGCCCTCCCCCCTCGGTCCCCAGAAGGTTGGCCTCCGGCACCCGGCAGTTGGCGAAGGTCAGCTCGCGGGTGTCGCTGGCGTGCCAGCCCAGCTTGCGGTAGGGGGGGGCCACCTGGTAGCCGGGGCGGGCGCGCTCCACCAGGAGGGCACTGATCCGCTTGCGCCCACCCTGCTCAGAGGTGATCGCGGTGATGGTCACCCCGGCACTGATCTCGGTCCCGGAGTTGGTGATGAAGCACTTGGAGCCGTCCACCACGTATTCCGTGCCCTCTCGCCGTGCCCTGGTCTTGGTGCCTCCGGCGTCTGAGCCGGCCTCGGGCTCGGTGAGCCCGAAGGCCCAGAGCCGGCGCCCAGCGCAGAGATCGGGGAGATAGGTCTCCTTCTGGCCCGGGGTGCCGTAGTAGTAGATGGGGGCGATCCCCAAAGAGACCGCCGCCTCCAGGGTGATAGCCAGCGAGGCGTCGGCGCGGGCGATCTCCTCCAGGGCCAGTAGGTAACTGACGAAGTCCGCCCCAGCCCCCCCGACGGACTCCGGGTAGGGAAGCCCGAAGAGCCCCAGCTCGGCCATCTGGCGCACCAGGGGATAGGGGAACTCCTCGCGGCGATCCCAGTCCCCCGCCTGGGGCGCCACCACCTGACCGGCGAACTCGCGGCAGGTGTCGCGAATCGCCGCCTGGGCATCGCTCAGCTCGAAGCTCAGCGCCATCGCCGTCTAGGAGCTGCGAGCGGGCCCCAGCCGCTCCTGGCAGAGTTCGACGATCTGCTCGATGGTCTCGGCCACCGCCACCTGGGCCCGCTCCAGTGCCGCCACCTTGGAGGCCGGACTCCCCGAGCTGCCGCTGATGATCGCCCCGGCGTGGCCCATGCGCTTGCCCGGCGGGGAGCTGCGGCCGCTGATGAATCCCACAACCGGCTTGGGGTAGCCGTGGCCGATCAGCTCAGCGGCCCGCTCCTCGTCGGAGCCCCCGATCTCACCCGCCAGTACCACCAGGTCGGTCTCCTCATCCGCCGCGAAGAGCTGGACCACGTCCGAGAAGCTGAGGCCCAGCACCTGGTCGCCCCCGATACCCACCGAGGTCGACTGCCCGTAGCCGGCCCGGGCTAGGGCCTGGATGATCTCGTAGGTGAGGGTCCCGGAGCGGGAAACCACCCCCACCCGACCTGGGTTGGCGATGTGGTTGGGGATGATCCCGACCTTGGCCCGCTCCCCCGGGGACATCAGTCCTGGACAGTTGGGCCCGATCAGCCGGGTGCTCCGGCGCTCGATGAAGGCCCGAGCCCGGACCATGTCCTGGACCGGGATCAGCTCGGTGATGCAGACCACCAGTCCGATCTCCGCCGCCGCCGCCTCCATGATCGCGTCGGCGGCGAAGGCCGGCGGTACGAAGACCCCCGCGACGTCGGCGCCAGTGGCCGCGACCGCGGCGCCCACCGTGTCGAATACCGGGAGCCCAAGATGGCGGCCCCCGCCCTTGCCCGGCGATACCCCCGCCACGACCTGGGTGCCGAAGTCCAGCATCTGCTGGGTGTGGAAGGAGCCCTCGCTGCCGGTCATCCCCTGGACCAGCACCTTGGAGTCGCGGTTCAGCAGGATGCTCATCTCAGCCCGATCCGGCTTCGATCAGCTGCACGATCTTGCGGGCCGCCTCCGGGGCCGAGACCGCGGGAGTGATCCCAGCCGCCTCCAGGAGTTGGCGGCCCTCCTCCTCTCGGGTGCCGGTCATCCGTACCACCAGGGGCAGCTGGATCCCCAGCTGGTCGCGGGCGTCGATCAGGCCCCGGGCGACCTCGTCGCCCCTCGTGATGCCCCCGAAGATGTTGACGAAGACTCCCTTGACCGCGGGGTCGAGCAGCACCATCTCCAGCGCCCGGCGCACCACCTCGGCCTTGGCGCCGCCACCGATGTCGAGGAAGTTGGCCGCCGAGCCGCCGTGCTGCTTGACCAAGTCCAGGGTGTTCATCACCAGCCCGGCGCCGTTGCCGATGATCCCGACGCTGCCGCCCAGGTGGACGTAGGTGAGCCCGCGGCGGCGCGCCTCCACCTCCAGGGGGTCGTCCCCGCTGGTCGCCGCCGAGGCGTCTGGGCCCAGCTCGCGGACCAGGTCCTGATGGCGGAACTCGGCGTTCTGGTCGATCTCGATCTTGGCGTCGCCGGCGACCAGCTGGCCCGCCTGGGTCACCACCAGGGGGTTGATCTCGCAGAGAGTGGCGTCCAGCTCCTGGGCCAGGTGGTAGAGCCGCTGCACCAGGGGCACCAGCTCCGCCAGGTAGCGGGGCTTGGTCAGGTTCTCATCTCCGCCGACCGCGGCCAGCGCCCGCAGGGTCAGCTCGCGGATCTCGAAGGCCTGAGGGCCGGCGAAGGGATCAGGCCAGAGCTTGGCGATCTTCTCCGGCGCCTGCTCGGCGACTTCCTCGATCTCCATCCCACCGGCGAAGGAGAGCATCACCACCAAGGTGCGACGATCCCGGTCCAGCGCGACCCCCAAATAGATCTCCTTAGCGATCTCTAGAGCCTGTTCGCAGAGCACCGCCGGCACTCGGTATCCGTGGATCTCCATGCCTAGGATCGCCGCCGCCGCCGCCTCGGCCTCAGCTGGGGTCTGGGCCAGCTTCACCCCGCCCGCCTTGCCCCGGCCCCCGATCGGCACCTGGGCCTTGACCACCACCGGACCCAGTTCCTGGGCCGCCTGCTCGGCCTCCTCCGAAGAGCGGGCCACCCGGCCGGTCGGGCACTCCAGCCCGGCACGGCGCAACCGGTCCTTGGCCTGATGCTCCAGCAGCTTCACCGGCACCTCCCACGGGCCGGTGCGCCCGGCCGCCGCCACGTCACCCCCAGTTTAGGAGTCCGCCCCAGGGCTCCGGTCCCCACCCTGGCCAGGGGTCTCCGGATCAGAGGGGGATGTTGCCGTGGCGCCGGCGCGGCGGCTCCACCTGCTTGGTCCTGGCCATCCGCAGCGCTGCGATCAGGGCGGGCCGGGTGTGGCGGGGCTCGATGACGTCGTCGACGTAGCCTCGCTCCGCCGCCAGGTAGGGGTTGGCGAACCGCTCCCGGTAGGAGGTGATCAACTGCTCCCGGTCGACCGTCCCCTGGCCCGCGCGTGGCCGGCCCAGGAACTGGACCGCTCCCTCAGCGCCCATCACCGCGATCTCGGCGGTGGGCCAGGCAACGTTGTAGTCGGCGCCGAGATGCTTGCTGCACATGACGTCGTAGGCGCCACCGTACGCCTTGCGGGTGATCACTGTCAGCTTGGGGACCGTGGCCTCGGCGAACGCGAAGAGCAGCTTGGCGCCGTGTCGGATGATGCCGCCATACTCCTGCTCAGTACCGGGGAGGAAGCCAGGGACGTCGACGAAGGTGAGCAGGGGGATGTTGAAGGCATCACAAAAGCGCACAAAACGTGCGCCTTTGACCGATGCGTCGATGTCCAGCGCCCCCGCCAGGTGACGCGGCTGGTTGGCCACCACGCCCACGCTATCCCCATCCAGGCGGGCGAACCCAACGGACAGGTTAGGTGCGAAAAGTGGCTGCACCTCGAGGAAGTTGCCGTCGTCGACCACTCGAGTGATCACCTCGCGCACGTCATAGGGGATGTTCTGACTTTCGGGGATGATTTCCTGCAGCGCGACATCCGCGCGGTCGGAAGGATCCGCGGTCTCCAAGAACGGCGGGCCTTCCGAGCAGTTCTGAGGCAGAAACGAGAGCAACTGGCGCACCTGGAGGAACGCTTGGTCCTCGGTCTCCGCCTCGAAATGGGCGACTCCGCTGCGCTGGGAGTGAATGTCAGCGCCCCCCAGTTGCTCCTGATCGACCCGCTCCCCAGTGGTGACCTGCACCACCTCGGGGCCGGTGATGAACATGTAACCGACCCTGCGGACCATGAATGTGAAGTCGGTGATCGCCGGCGAGTAGACGGCACCCCCGGTGCAGGGCCCGGCGATGATCGACAATTGGGGCACCACCCCGCTGGCGCGCACGTTGCGATAGAAGATGTCGGCGTAGCCGGCCAGCGAGACTACCCCCTCCTGAATCCTCGCTCCGGCGCTGTCGTTGATCCCCACCAGTGGCGCCCCGGTGCGCTCCGCCAGCTCCATCACCTTGCACACCTTCTCCGCGAAAGCCTCGCCCAGCGAGCCCCCCATGAACGAGGCGTCATGGGAGAAGATGAACACCTGACGACCTCCAATCAGGCCGTAGCCGGTGACCACGCCATCACCCAACGCTTGGCGCTCGGCCATGTCGAACTGCGTCGAGCGGTGGACGACGAAGGCGTCCAGCTCGACGAAGCTGCCGGGGTCGAGCAGGCGGCGGATCCGCTCGCGGGCGGTGAGCTTGCCCTTGCTGCGCTGCACCCGCTCCGGTTCGCCGTCGCGATGCAGCGCTTCATGACGGCGCTTGCGGAGCTGGTTGATCAGTCGCTCGTTGACGCTGGGGGGGCTGCCGCCCTGTCTCGAGGCCTTTGCGGAGCCGGTCGTCGCTGGCGCCCCCGCCTTGCCGCTTCGCCGTGGCTGGGAACCGGACACTTCGCCATCTTCGCCGATCTCGTGGTACCGGGACCACGACCGGCGCCGGGTCTTCCTTCGGGGTCGTGTTGAGCGGAGCCAGCGTCCCCACACAGGGGGCCGGGGCGGCACCCCCCTCGCTGAGCCATCCCCCCAGCGAGGGCTGGCACTGGACGGAGTGGTGCGCCGAGGGACTGGGGACGGCCATCCTGCTGCTGGCCGGGCTGAGCGCGGTCTGCCTCGACTTCGCTCCTGCCTCCCCCATGCTCCATCTGGTGACCTCGAGCTCGATCCGGCTGCTGATCACGGGGTTGCTGTTCGCCGCGGTGGGGAGCTTGGTCGCCATCTCCCCGCTGGGGCGGCGGAGTGGGGCTCACCTCAACCCCGCGGTCACCCTGGCCTTCTGGGCCAGCGGCCATGTCTCCCGCTCCGACCTTCTGGGCTACCTCTCGGCGCAGGCCGTGGGTGCGCTCTTGGGGGTGGCCTTGCTTCGCCTCGCCTGGAGCGCGATGGCGGTCTCGGTGCAGGACGGTCGGACCAGCCCCCAAGCGGGAGTGAGTCTCGCCGCCGCGGTGGGGATCGAGGCGCTGCTGACCGCGGTCCTGATCCTGGCCATCTTCTTCTGCACCTCCTCGGCCCGGACCGCCCGCTGGACCCCCTTGGTCCTCTGGGTGGTGGTCGCCCTCCTGGTCTGGCGCGGAGCTCCCTACACCGGCTGCAGCATGAACCCCACCCGCAGCCTGGCCCCGGCGATCATCACCGGCGACTACACCTCCCTGTGGATCTATCTGGTCGGTCCGCCGCTGGGGGCGCTGGCCACCGCCTGGCTCTTCGTCAAGGCCCCCACTGGCCTGAGCCCGGTGACCGCCAAGCTGTTCCACGACGCCTCCTACCCCAGCGTCCTGGGCACCTCGCTCACGGTGCGGCCGCGGCAGCCTCGGGGCGGCGCCGAGGGAGCGGGCGGCGGGGTCAGCTAGCGGCGCGGGGCTGGAAGGTCCCGAACACCCCTCGCAGCCGGTCGCAGATCTCGCCCAGGGTGGCTCCGGCCAGCAGCGCCTCACGCATCAGAGGGAGCAGGTTGGCAGTGCCCTCGGCCCCGGCCCCGACCGCGGCCAGGGCCTGCTGGCTGGCCCCCTGGTCACGCTCTCGGCGATGCTGCGCCACGCGCTCTCGCTGCTCGAGCTCCAGCTTGGGGTCGACCTTGAGAATGGGCACCTCGACGGGGCGCTGGTCCTGGAATCGATTGACCCCTACGATCACCCGCTCGCCACTCTCCACCAGCTGCTGATACCGGTAGGCGGACTCCTGGATCTGATCCTGGTAGTAGCCCTGCTCAATGGCACCGACCGCCCCACCGCGGATGTCCACCTCCTCGATCAGCTCGGTCGCGGCCTCCACCAGCTGCTGGGTCAACTGTTCGACCAGGTGGGAGCCCCCCAAAGGGTCGGCGACCCGGGCGATCCCCGACTCGTAGGCCAGCAGTTGCTGGGTGCGGAGGGCCAGGCTGGCGGCCTCCTCAGAGGGCAGCGCCAGGGCCTCGTCGAAGGAGTTGGTGTGCAGCGACTGGACTCCCCCCAGGGCCGCCGCCAGGGCCTGCAGCGACACCCGGACCACGTTGTTGAGCGGCTGCTGGGCGGTCAGGGTGGCCCCGCCGGTCTGGGCGTGGCAGCGCAGCTGGCTGCTCCGGCCCTCAGCGGCCCCGAACCGCTCCCGCATGATCTGGGCCCAGAGCGTGCGCGCCGCCCGGAACTTGGCCACCTCCTCGAAGAAGTCGTTGCCGACGTTGAAGAAGAAGCTCAGCTGAGGAGCGAACTCCTCCAGGGTCAGGCCGGCCGCCAGCGCCGCCTCGACGTAGGCGATCCCGTTGCTCAGCGCGAAGCCCAGTTCCTGGGGGGCGGTGGCCCCGGCCTCGCGCATGTGGTACCCGGAGATGGAGATGGGATGCCAGCGGGGCAGCACCCGGTGGCAATAGATCAGGGTGTCAGTGACCAGGCGCATGCTGGCTCGGGGCGGGAAGATGTAGGTGCCCCGGGCCACGTACTCCTTGAGGATGTCGTTCTGGATGGTGCCTCCCAGCAACTCCGGGGCGACCCCGGCCTCCTCGCCCACCAGCTGGTACATCAGCAGCAAGAGGCTGGCGGGGGCGTTGATGGTCATCGAGGTGGTCACCTGCTCCAGTGGCAGGTCCTGGCAGAGCAACCTCATGTCGCTGACGGTGTCGATCGCCACCCCCACCCGTCCCACCTCCCCGGCCGCCTCAGGGGCATCCGAGTCGTAGCCCATCTGGGTGGGCAGGTCGAAGGCCACCGAGAGTCCGGTCTGGCCCCTCGCCAGCAGGTAGTGAAAGCGCTCGTTGGTGGAGCGCGCCGAGCCAAAGCCGGCGTACTGGCGCATGGTCCAGAGCCGGCTCCGGTAGCCATCGCGGCGCAGCCCTCTAGTGTAGGGCGGCTGACCCGGGGGCGGGGGCTCCGGCCCCCCCCTGCCGTACCAGGGGTCCAGCGGCAGCTGGGACTCGGTCTCCTCCGACCTCGGGGGCAACGAGTCCGGGCTCACAGCTCACCTTGGGTGAGCTGGCAGAGCTCGGTGAGGACCCCACCTGCCGCTCTGGGGTGGACGAAGGCAACCAGCCTTCCCCGGGCGCCGGAGCGCCCATGCTGATCGATCAGCTCGGCGCCCATCTCGCGCCAGCGGGCTAGCTCCGCCTCCAGGTCGCGGACCCGGTAGGCGATGTGGTGCAGGCCCTCGCCGCGGCGCTCCAGGAAGCTGGCCAGCGCGGAGTCGTCCCTGGTGTTGCCCAGAAGCTCCAGGCTGGATGCGCCAAGGTCGAAGAAGACGGCGGCGACCCCGTCGTGAGGTAACAGCTCACGGTGGCTCGGGCTCACCCCTAGAACTCGTTGATAGCGGGCCACCGCCCCGTCCAAGTTGGCGACGGCTAGGCCGACGTGGTCCAACGCGACCGGGCTGGGATCCGCCGCCACCCGGTCAGTATGACAACCACCCTTGTGCTCGTGATCGCAGGGCCGCCTCCGTCCCGGAGTGGGGCGATGGCTCTGGAATCGCGCCGCCCACGGGGCGGGCCGGCGGATGTCTCGGGCAGAGGCGCGCCGGGCGATCGCCCTGGATCAGCTGCGCAGCATGATGGCCGGCCGGACCTGGCTCCAAGACCAGGGAGCATCCCTGGTGGACCAGGCTACCGCCGCCTACAAGGATGTGGACCAGGTCATGCGCGACCAGGCCGAGACCTGGCGCGGGTCGTCCACACGCTGCGCCAGGTGGTGAGCTACAAGGGGCTGTGAGCGGCGGCCACCCTCGGCGCCCTCCCCGCCCCAACCATGAGTCCCCCAAGCTCCGGCAGCCCGGGAACCCCTCGGTACCGCTCCGGCGTCTGATTGGGGTGCGCCGCGCCGCAGCCGCCGTCCTGGTCCTCGTCGGGCTCCTGCTCGGCTCGTGCGGCCAAGCTATTTCTCGAGCCGCGACGGCGCGCCCGAGCTCACTCTTCGGAGTGACCACCCTGCAGGCGGGGCGCGCGGACTGCGGCCAGGGCCTGTTCACGCTCCGCCGCCGGAGCGGCGAGCGCTCCAGCAC
>JBOHUH010000140.1:0-5161 GCA_050733915.1 Candidatus Dormibacteria bacterium
CCTGCGGGCCATCATCGAGCGCTGCCCGGTCCCGGTGATCGTCGACGCCGGCCTGGGGTCACCCGCCGATGCGGTACGGGTGATGGAGTGGGGAGCCGCCGGGGTGCTGATCAACACCGGGATCGCCAAGGCGGGGGACCCGGTGGCCATGGCGAGAGCGTTCGGCGATGGGGTCCGGGTGGGGCGCGCCGCCTTCGTGGCGGGCCCTGCCGGTGACCGCCTTCCCAACGGCTTTGGGGCTAGCAGCCCCAGCGGCGGGCTGCCAGCGCCTCTGGTCACCACCCGCGCCTGAGCCCTCTGGCGTGGCGGTTGGCCGGGAAGACCTGAGGCGTGCCCGGTGGGGTGCTGGGGTCGCGCTTGGCGAGGTTGGGGAGGCCACGGCGCTGGAGCGGCTGAGCGCGCTGGCCGGCAACTCCGGCGCCGGCGACGAGGTCGGCCCCGGCGACGACGCTGCCTCCTGGCGCCCCTCCCCCGAGGGGTTGATGCTCTGGTCCACCGACAGCATCTGCGAGGATGTCGACTTCCGGCGAAGCTACCAGTTGCCCTATCAGGTGGGTTGGAAGGCCTGGATGGTGGCCGTCTCCGACCTCGCGGCCATGGGCGCCCAGGTGCGGGGTGGGCTGGTGGCGGCGATCCTTCCAGGCGAATCCACCGACCAGGAAATCCTGGCGATCCAGCTCGGCCTGGTGGAGGCTGCGGGGGTGGATGGGGCGCGGATCATGGGTGGTGACCTCGGCCGCAGTGAAGGCCCGCTGGCCCTGACCGTTACGGTGATGGGGGAGGTGGAGGATGGCCGGCCGGTGCGGCTGTCAGGTGCTGCGGAAGGGGACTTGGTGGTGGTCAGCGGAGACCTGGGGGGGGCCGCAGCCGCCCTCAATCAGCTCGAGGGTGGGATGACGCCGGTCCTCGATGAGTTGCGCCAACACCTCCTTGAGCCTGCCTCGCGGATCTCCGCGGGTACGGCGCTGCGGCGCGGCGGCGTCTCAGCCATGACCGACATCAGTGACGGGCTGCTGCTCGACCTGGAGCGCATCTCCCGGGCCAGTGGGGTCGCTGCGGAGCTCTGGCTGGACCATTTGCCGCTGGGAGTGCGGCAGCCGGGATGCGGCGATCCCGTGGCGCTGGCCCTGGGCGGTGGCGAGGACTTCGAGCTTCTCGCCTGCATCCCTGATCGGCAACTCGCCGGGCTCCTTGGGGGTTGGGGCGAGGACCTGCCCCGGCTCACGGTCATCGGCCGGGTCATCTCGGGAAGTGGGACTCGGCTACTTGCTAGGAGAGGGGGTACGCCACTGGAGCGACCTCGAACCGATGGATTCCGGCACTTCTGAGCGGCGTCTCGAAGCTCTGGTGCAGAGTGACTCCGCCGAGTCCACCAGGGCTCTGGGACGACAGATCGGTGCCCGCCTTCGGTCCGGTGACTGCCTGGCTCTGCGGGGAGAGCTGGGGGCCGGCAAGACGGTGCTGGCCCAGGGCATCGTCGCCGGGGCGGGTGGGGGCGACGACGTGCGCAGCCCCACCTTCCTGCTGCACGCCGTACATCCCGGGCGGACCACCATCCACCACCTTGACCTTTACCGGCTGGAGCCCGGCCTGGATCTGCGCTCGCTGGGGATCGATGAGGCCCTATTCGAGGGCGCGGTGATAGTCGAGTGGCCCGACCGCTGCGACCCCGGCTGGTTCACTGGGGAGGTCGGCATCGAGATCGTGTCCCCCAGCGCGCGCCGAATCCGGCTCCAGCTGCGTGCCGATCTGGTGGCGGCACTCTGAAATGCGTCGGGAGAGCTGGATTCTGGCGATTGACGGGGCCCGACGTGATCAACCGCTGGTCCTGCTCGCCAGCGACCGCGGAGAGATCGCCTGGTGCCCAGAGCCAGCGCTTCCGGAACCCCGGCTGGTCAGCGCCGTGGCGGCGGCGATGAAGGATCACCGTGGCCAAATCGGCCGGGTCCTGGCGGTGCGCGGACCCGGATCCTACATCGGGGTGCGGGGAGGGCTGGCGGCGGGTCTGGGGGCAGCCCAGGCGCTGCGCCGCCCTCTGGCGATGCTGGGCTCGCTGGAGCTGGTCGCTGCGGCCTGCGAGCCGGCCGGTCTCCAGCCACTCCTGGCCCTCGCCGATGCGGGGCGAGGTGGCACCTACGGGCAGCTGCTGGAGCTGGCGCGTGGAGCGGGGTCCAACTCCGGGTGGCGACCGGCGGGACCGGCCCAGTTGCTGGGCCGGGATCTCGGGTGGCCCGCTGCCTGGGCCGCGGCGGCGCAGTGGACCGGGGAGCCCGGTGAGGGGCGGGCGCTGCCGCCAGGACTGGCCCGGCTCGACTCGGTCAGGGACCGGCTGGGAGCGTTAGCTTGGGCGGCTATGCGGCGATGGCAGCCGATCTCGGGGTACGATCCGGTGACGGCCGACTACGGGGAAACTCTGGGAGCTGAGCGGTGATTCTGATCGGCGAGCGGCTTCAGGTCAGCCCGATGCGGGACGAGGACATTGCCGAGGTCCGGGCGATCGAGCTGGCGGTCTTTCCCACACCGTGGCCGGGGAGCGCCTACCAGCGGGAGCTCAACAGCAATCGGGCCGCCCACTACCTGTGCCTGCGCCGCAACGGGATTCTGGTCGGCTACGGAGGTCTGTGGGCCGTGGGGGAGGAGTCCCACGTGACCACCATCGGGGTGGCCGCGGCCTACCAGGGCCAGCGCTTGGGACGGGCGGTTTTCGCGGCCCTGGTCAACCGCTCCTACGCATTGCGGGCGCACTTCATCAGCCTTGAGGTTCGACCCCAGAACGAGCCGGCGATTCACCTCTACGAGGCGTTCGGATTCAAGGTGATCGGAAGGCGCCGCGCTTACTACACCGACAACGGTGAGGACGCCTTGGTGATGTGGTCGGACCTGATCCACGCCCCCCAGTTCAAGCGTCGCTTCCTGGCGATCTGCGCCGGACTGGATGTCGAAGGCCTGGGAAGCCTTCCCGACCTCGGCCTGCCCATACCTTGAGGCTGCTGGCACTCGAGACCTCCTGCGACGAGACCGCGGCTGCGGTGGTGCGGGATGACTTCAGGGTGGAGAGCTCGGTGGTGGCCTCCCAGGCGGAGGCCCACGCTCCCTTCGGGGGGGTGGTCCCGGAGCTGGCGGCCCGCATGCACCTGGAGCGGATCCGGTGGGTGGTGGAGGAGGCGGTGCAGCACCTGGGCGGGCTGGATGGCGGGCTGGACGGGGTGGCGGTGGCCAAGGGGCCGGGCCTGGTGGGCTGCCTGGCGGTGGGGGTGAACTACGCCCAGAGCCTGGCCGCCGGGCTGGGGCTGCCGGTGGTCGGGGTCAACCACATGAGTGGGCACGTCCTGGCGGCCCGGATCGAGGAACCCACGCTGAGCCCACCCTTTGTGGCCCTGGTGGTGAGCGGTGGGCACACCGACCTGATCCACTACCGGGCCCACGACCAGGTGGTGCTGCTGGGGGCGACCCGCGACGATGCAGTCGGAGAAGCGTTCGACAAGGTGGCGCGAATGCTGGGACTGCCCTACCCGGGAGGTCCCGCCATCGACCGGGTTGCGCAGGGCGGGGATCCGCGCAAGTACCCGCTTCCCCGCCCGGTGCTTCCGGGTTTCGCCTTCTCCTTCAGTGGGCTCAAGACGGCCGTCCTCTACCTGGTCCGACGGCTCGGTGAGCTCGATCAGGAGCAGGTCGCCGACCTGGCCGCCAGCTTCCGCCTGGCTGCGGTGGAGACCCTCTGCACCCAGCTGGAGGCGGCGGTGGAGCACACCGGGAGCGAGCAGGTGGTCCTGGCCGGCGGGGTCGCCAGCAACCGGCTGCTACGGCAGCTGGCGCGGGAGCGGATGGAGGGGATCGCCACGGTGACCATACCGGCGCCCCCGCTCTGCACCGACAATGCCGCCATGATCGGTGCCGCCGCCTGGACCAGGGTGACACGCTTGGGCTTCGACAACGCGGCGTTTGTGGCGGAGCCCGGGTTGCGCGCCTATGCCTAGGTCGGTAGGCGGCCAGCCGGTTCCGGAGCTATGACCCCCGCTCCGGTTTGACAAAGTCCCAATAGCCCAGGCGCCGGGGATACGCAAGCTCGCACCCAGGGCAACTCGCTGCCCGCTCAGACCATCTCAGCGCTCCCTTGCAGGCGGGGCAGCGAGTGCGCTGGGCAAGGCCGGCGAGCTGGGGAGGCAAGTCAGTCAGCATCGAAGTGAGCCCGCCCCCGCCACCCCGCGCCCGTGTGGCCAGCAGGAACTGGCTGGGTCCCCACCACCCTCGGCCCAGGCGCTGGAGCGCCAGCTCGCCCGCGTAGACGAGGGGACGCAGTCCCGACACCAGGGCCGGGGATAGCAGCTGGTCCCAGCGCCGGAAGTTGTTGACGCTGGCGGCGCTGTGGCTGCGGAAGCCCGCCTCCCCGAGACAGCGTCGCACCGCCGCGAGTTGGAACGTCCTGAACGGATAATCGCTGCTCCCGGTGACCAGAGGCTCGGGTCTGCGCAGCTCGGCCCAGCCGCCCCGGCGCAGGCTCCGCAGCCGGGCCAGGGCATGATGTTTGATCGGGACGTCCACCAACCAACGGCGGGCCACCACCCGGGACATCTCACTCAGCGCGGGCTCGAGCTCGGTCAAGTGGTGCAGCACCCGGATCACCATTGCCGTGTCCACCGCACCGTCGACCAGGGGCAGCTGAGCTAGGTCCGCCCGGAGCAGGTACACCTGGCCGGCCGCCACCTCCGCCGCCAGGCCCTCCGAGGCCCGGGTCAGCTGGGTGACCGAGTAGTCGACCAGGATGGCGTGGTCGGCGGCCTTGCGGTAGTGGCTGGCGTTGCGACCGTAACCGCCCCCAAAGTCGGCGAACCAACGGGCTCTGCCCAGCCGCGGCAAGAGGCGGTGGAGGGTGCGCCGCTCGACCCACTTCTCGTAGTCGCGGTTGCCCCAGAAGGCGCAGTAGTCGAAGCCGCTGTCGTAGTCGACGATCGCTGGCACTGGGGCTGGTGCGGGGCCGGGGGAACTGCTCATGAACGCGGCGATACTAGTCTCTGGCCGCGGACCCGGGGCGCACCCAGCCGGTCCTCGGAGCGGGCTTGCAGACGGGCCGCCGATCGGGCTAGACTGTTAGCACTCACGAGGGTTGAGTGCTAACAGTGCAGGAGGTAGGGAATGGCCCTGAAGCTACGGCCGCTGGCCG
>JBOHUH010000141.1:0-5825 GCA_050733915.1 Candidatus Dormibacteria bacterium
CAGCTCCACGGTGTGGCAAGTCCCCGCCCATGCGGTGATTCACGTCACCATCTGGGAGTACGACTCCCAGACCGGGCTCCGCAACGCCTTCCTCAGCCAGGTCAGGGGGACGGTGGGCGACGTCGCCTACGAGAATGGCAAGAGAATCCGCTATGCGAATCCGAACCTGCCGGCACACACCTTCTCGATCCCGGAGCTCAACTTAAACGTGCCACTTATCGGGATCAGCCAGGCGAACGACCCCGGCGACCTGACCAACCCTCACAACACTCATGTGACCATAAACTTCTCGTTCAAGACTGGGGCGCCCGAGACGGTGCACTGGCAGTGCTTCGTCCCCTGCGCCGCGGGGTTCATGTTCGGCAACGGAGGCCCCATGCAGACGGTCGGCTACATGGATGGATACCTCAAGATCGTCTGACCTACGTCCACGAAGAGGACTCGGCGACGCGTTCTCGGCCCGGCGGCGGCACCTGTCGAATTTAGTCGAACTTAGAGGAGTCAGCACCCTTGGACGCACGACGGCACCTCGTGATTCCGCTGGCCATTGCCGCAGTCTTGTGCCTGATCGCGGACCTGCTGTTGGCCTTCGTGCTGACTCTGCCGCCCGGGTATGCGTCGACCACCGCCGCGGACCAGACGGTGACTGGGCAGATCTTCTCGATGGTCGCTGGCGACGTGGGGATCACGGTGGTGGTCTTCGCCGTCTACTTCGCCATCGCCTTCAGTCGTGGCGGTGAGTCCGCCGCGCCCGCTTCTGTCATCCCAGACCGCGTCGCTACTAATCTTTCGATCGGGTGGATCACGGCCTGCACGGTGCTGATCTTCTTTGCCGCGGGCTTCGGAGTGATCGAGTTGGAGGGCCAGACCGCGCCGTCCCTGGTGGTCACCTCTCAGGCCCTGGCGAGGGGAGCTCAGAACCACCCCTTCATAGTCCAGGTGATCGGCCAGCAGTGGGAGTGGACCTACCGCTATCCCCAGTACGGAGGCTTCGAGACCCAGCAGCTGCGCATCCCCACTAACCGGCTGGTGCAGTTCAACGTGACCTCACTCGACGTCACTCACCAGTTCTGGGCCTACCAGCTCGGAGTTAAGATCGATGCCAACCAGGGGGTGAACAACCTTGGCTACGTGTTCGTGCCCAAGCCGACTGTGATTGACGTCAGATGCGGCGAGCTGTGCGGGCTCTGGCACGGGTACATGACCGATGTCGGCTCCCAGGCTGGCCAAGCACTTGGCCCGGCCGCATTCGCATCGTGGCTTCATCATGCTGAGGCACTGTACGGGCCTCAGGTGAAGAACTTGCCCAAGTACGCCTTGACCTATGTTCCACAGCCGCCGATCTATGGAAGTTGACATGACGCTGTCGGACCGTAGGCAGATCGGAGCCTCGAGAGTGAGAGGAGTTGGAGCGCCAGGGAGCACAGCCATGGGGAGAGACAAGTGAGCCAGACAGCGATTGCCAGCGGCCGGGCGCCAGTTGCTTTCTCGCCGCGGCGCCTCTTCCTCTCCCAGAACCTGTTGACCGCCTGCATCGTGGGGGTGGTAGCGGGACTGGTCGCCTATTGGATTGGCGCCCAGATCGAGACCACGGACAATGGCGACGCGGGGATCCTGATGGGATACCTGGTGGGAGCCGCCGGCTTCCTGATCACCCTGGGCTTCGCCAACGACGTGATCCTGCGACTGAGGGGCCGTCCCAGTGCCAGCATCGTGAAGACCGCCGAGACCAAGGGCTGGACTGAGTACTTTGGCATCTCACTGGACCACAAGGTGGTGGGCATCCAGTTCGGTGTCGCGGTGGTGCTCATGTTCTTCCTAGCCGGCTTCCAGGCGATGATGATCCGCACCGACCTTCTGTATCCCAATGGCGGCCCCTGGCCCGCCGGACAGTACACGACATTGGTCGGGCTGCATGGGCTGCTGATGATGTTCGTGGCCACCTTGGTGATGATCGGTGCCTTCGGCAACTACTTCATCCCGCTCATGATCGGGGCCAAGCGGATGGCCTTCCCGCGCCTTGAGGCGTTCGCCTTCTGGTTGGTGCCGCTCGGGGCACTGATCATGTACACCACGGTCTTTGCCGGCTTCGGCGGCGGTTTCCCGACCGGCTGGTGGCTCTACGCGCCGCTCTCGGTTCAGGCCCGCGCGGGGATGGATGGCGCGATCATTGGCTTCGGGTTCATCGGCCTTGCGGCAAGCATCGCCGGGATCAACCTCTTGACCACGATCTTCGTGATGCGAGCCCCGGGTATGAGCTGGAGCAGAATCCCGCTCTTCGGGTGGGCGATGGTCGCGGTGGAGTTTCTCTCTGCGCTGGCGCCGCCCGTCCTCATCTGCACCCTGATGCTGGTCGGGATCGACCGATCGGTTCACTCCTCGTTCTTCGAGGCCCCAGGCGGTGGGAGTGGGTTGCTCTACCAGGAGATGTTCTGGTTCTTCGGCCACCCGGAGGTCTACATATTCATCATCCCGGCGTTCGGCGTCGTCGCCGAGATCTGGCCGGTGTTCGCCCGCAAACCTATCTTCGGGTACAAACTGGCCGTGGCCGGGATGATCGGCGTTTCCTTGCTCAGCTGGTTCGTCTGGAACCACCACATCTTCACCAGCGGAGTCGCGCCGGGACTGCGACCCTTCTTCATGACTGCGACCGAGTTGATCTCGATTCCCACTGGAATAGTCTTCCTAACCATGCTGGGGACCCTCTGGAAGTCCCAGCTGCGGGTGAAGGTGCCGGTGCTCTTCGCGTTCGCGGTGATGTTCAATTTCCTGATCGGCGGCCTGACGGGGGTCTTCCTCTCCGACGTGCCTCTGAACACCACCCTGCATGACAGCTTCTTCGTGGTCGGTCACTTCCACTACACCATCGTTGGGGGTGAGATCTTTGCCCTCTATGCGGCCAGCTACTTCTGGTTCCCCAAGATGACCGGGAAGATGCTCAACGCGCGTCTCGGCAAGTGGCACTTCTGGACCGCGTTCATATTCTTCAACACCACCTTTCTGCCGATGTTCGCCGCGGGCTATCTGGGCCAGGTCAGGCGCAGCCCGGTCTACGCCGCGGACCTGCACGGCTTGGAGGTCTGGATCTCCGTCAACGGGTTCCTGTTCGGTGCCTCGAACCTCCTCTGGCTGGGCAACATCATCTATAGCTGGGCCTTCGTGAAGGAGCGCGCTCCCGACAATCCCTGGGAGTCGAGGTCTTTGGAGTGGCAGGTCTCGACTCCGATCCCCGCCGACAACTTCCCCAGAATCCCGGTCATAGTGTCGGGGCCCTACGACTACGGCAACGGCTCCGGTCGGCCTCTGGCCGAGTTCCCAGATACAGCTCCAATACCAGCTACGGCCACCTGAGGACGGTTTGGAATGATCTCTCACGGCCCGGCGACTAGCGGTTCCCTGCAAAGGGGGGGGACTAGGGCTCACACCCCGGAGCAGGTGGCCCGCATTCCCTTGGTCGGTGCGTGGTTGCTCATTGGGGCGAACTTCTTCTTAGTGCTGCCTCTGTTCTTCGCCTTCTTCTTTCTGCAGCAGGCGAACATGGACCACATGTGGCAGCCAAAGGGAATCCATCCTCCCAATCTGGTTTTGGGGACGATCGTCTTCGTCTTGATGGCGCTGGGCGTCCTGGTGGCCCAGTCGGGGCTCAAGAACCTGCAGAGCCAAAGAACCCTCGGCTCATTCGCGAACGTCGGGCGCTTGGCGGCTCTGCTGATGGTCGCCTCAATCGTGGTGCAGATCTGGCAGCTCTCGCACGTAGGCTGGGGAATCGACAGTGGCGCATATGCGAGCTGCTTCTTCGCGATGCAGATCGTCATGACCATCGAGGTCGCGGCCCTAGCCCTCTGGGTTACCAGCCTGGCGAACCGGGCGGGCTATGAATCGCAGCATCCGATCGCGATGCCTGGCCCTGACGCGCTCGAGGAGGTGGCCACCCCGATCTCGGCGCTGGCCCGCTCGTATGAGCTGTTTGCGTTTTTCCTCGGCGGTGTCGTCGCGCTGGCCTGGGTCGTCTGCTACTTCTTGTAGCCTCTGGCTATGTCCTACTGGCCCAGCCGGAGGGGCCTGCCGGCAGCGTGCCGGTCGGCTAGCCCTGGTCTGAGATGATGGTGCCTGGGAGGATGGTCTTGGCAGCGGAGTACCCGTGCTCCGAGGTTTGGGAGGGCATTCCCGATCGCTGACTCCGTAGTCGAGACGGTTCCGGCGACGCCCAACGGCGCCGCGCTGAGCGCGCCTACGTCCACGTGGAGCGGACGGGAGCCGGCGGCAGTGCGCCGCCCCGGCGCTGTGGTTGCTGACTACCTAAGCCTTACCAAGCCCGGAGTGATGAGCCTGCTCCTGGTCACCGAGCTCCTGGCCATGGTCATCGCCGCCCGCGGCTGGCCGGGGCTGGGTCTCACCGTGGCGGCCCTGGCTGGAGGCGCCTGCGCGTCGGGTGGCGCTGCGGCGATCAACTGCTGGTTCGACCGTGACATCGACGCGATCATGGGTCGGACCAGGCGGCGGCCACTGCCCTCGGGGCGGATCCGGGCGGGTGGCGCGCTGGCCTTCGGAGTCGGGCTCAGCCTCGCCGGATTCCTGATCTTCCTGGTGCTGGTGAACCCGCTGGCAGCGCTGCTCTCGGCAGCTGGCGGTGCCTTCTACGTCGTGGTGTACACCTTCTGGCTGAAACGGTCCACCAAGTCCAACATCGTCATCGGGGGGGCGGCGGGGGCGGTGCCGCCGCTGGTCGGCTGGGCCGCAGTCACCCACGGACTGGGGCCGCTGGGGCTGGCTCTGTTCGCGGTGATCTTCCTCTGGACCCCGCCACATTTCTGGGCGCTCTCGCTGATCGTGCGCCGCGACTACGCGGCGGTATCCGTGCCCATGCGCCCGGTGGTGGTCGGGGTGCGGCGGACCATGACCAGCATCGTCGGTTACGCGGCGGCGTTGGTGGCCTTCAGCTGCGTCCTTGCGATCTGGCTCGGCCCGTTCGAGCTGGCCGTGGCCCTGGCTCTGGGCCTTCCCTTCCTGGCCCTCAGCGTGATGGTGCTGCGGGAGGCATCGGGGATGCGCTGGGCGCGGCAGCTCTTCCGCTTCTCGATGCTGTATCTCTTCGCTTTCTTTCTGGGCACAGCGGGGGTGGCCGTGCTGGCCCACTGACCGGGCCCCGGGCCGCTAGGAGTTATCGACTCCGAGCAGCACCACCACGACGAAGAAGGACGCTACCGCGACGAAGAGCATGGCCGCGATGAACCAGGCGAGTCCGGTCATGTGCCATTGGGTCTGAAGGTCTCCCAGGGTGGCGGGTGCGCTCTGGGTAGCGGTGGGCGCTACGCCTGGCTCCTCCTCATCGGGTGTACCGGGCACGGCTTGGAGTATAGGGTGGCCGCTTTGGCGAGGTGGGGCCGAACTCAGGCGGCGCACCTAGAATTACCGAATTGGGCATGGAGTTCGATGACCTGCTCCCCCGCCTCTCCTACCTGGGGGAGGGAGAGGTCGCCACGCTGGAGCGGGCGTACCGATTAGCCGAGTTCGCCCACCAGGGACAGCTGCGACTGTCCGGTGAGCCGTACGTCACCCACCCGCTGGCGGTGGCGGCGCTCCTGGCCGACCTCCACCTCGACACCGACGCCCTGGCTGCGGCGCTGCTCCACGACGTGGTCGAGGACACGCCCGTCGAGGCGGAGCAGATCCGTGATGAGTTCGGTCCGACTGTGGAGAAGCTGGTCGCCGGGGTGACCAAGCTGGGTCGGATCAAGCTCCACAGCCAGGCCCAGGTACAGGCCGAAAACATTCGCAAGATGCTGATCGCCATGGCCGAGGACCTGCGGGTGGTCCTGATCAAG
>JBOHUH010000142.1:0-8646 GCA_050733915.1 Candidatus Dormibacteria bacterium
GTCAAGACCGTGGTCGACGCCGAGAGCGGACGGCTGCTGGGGACGCACGCCATCGGCGCCGAGGTGACCGAACTGCTGCCGGAAATGGTGATGGCGGCCTGGGCAGGGGTCCGCGCCGAGCAGTTCGAGGCCCTGGTTCACGCTCACCCCACCTTGAGCGAGAGTCTGAAGGAGGCGGCCTTGGCCGCCGAAGGCCTGGCGATCCACATCTGAGCCGTCTGGGGTGGGCCGGCGCTGTTGGCCTAGGGTATTCCGGCAGGGAGCCCAGTGATGTGGATCCCGGTGTTGCAGTGGTGCAGCCGATTGAGCCTCAGCAGGAAGGGGGTCAGGCCTTCACTGAAGCTGGAATTGGCCAGCTCCCCCCCGTCCACCGGCACCAGCCCGGGCAGGAGGGCGACCAGCTGCAGCACTAGGGCCCTCGCCGCCGGGTGGTCGGAGGTCACGATGACATCCTCATCCAAGGGCAACTCCAACCGGCCCAGCGTGGGGGCGCTGACGGTATGGAAGGCTCCCACCACCAGTGCCTTGGGGCAGAGGTCCGCGACCTCCCGGGCGGCTGAACCGGCCGCCGGCCGGAGTGGGTGGGCCTGGCGCTCTCGGAACTCCATGGGCGCCGCCGTGGACACCAGGACCCGACCCTCGAGCTCCGGTGCCAGCTGGACCACGATCGGCGAGCCCGGCTGGTAGGGCACCGTGAGCAGGGTCAGCTCACCCTGGCTCGCCGCCACCGCGTTGGTGGCGCCTCGGACGGCGTCCGCGCCAACCCGATCGCGGATCTCCGCGGCGGCTGCCTCCGCTCTCTCGAAGTCGCGCGATCCCAGAACCACCTCAAGCCCTGCCGCCGCCAACCGGGTGGCCAGGCCTCGCCCCATGGGGCCAGTGCCGCCGATGATTCCAAGACTGCCGATGGGGGGTGGGCTCATCTGGCTCCAGCTGGTCGCGAATACCCGGTCCGGGGAGGACCGGACCTCGCGACCTACGATATCGGCAGTTGACCAAGCACGCGCGCGAGTTGCAGCCCGCGGGTCTCCCCGAGCTGGCCCTGGACGACCGGCACGCCCTGGTCCGGGTGGACCACTCGGAGTGGGTCTCCGCCTGGCCGGGCGCTGCTCCAGACAGCACGGGGTGGCTACTCTTCCGGGCCGGATCGACGGCAGCGCCCCGGGGGGCGGGCGGACCACCGAGGCTGAGCCGAGAGCAGGGCGGGGTGGCGGTTCACGCTCTGCTGCGCGAGGCGGCCGGATGGGATCGGGCTGTGGGTGCGGCGGTGGCGCTCTTCGAGCTGGCGGGCCTGGCTGGAGGCGAGCCAGAGCTGGACTGGACCTCGGACTCGGCCTGGGTCCTGGAGATTGATGGGGGCCAGCTTCGGGTACCGCTTCGCGTGCGGCGCAAGGCCGACCTTCGAAGCGACGCCGCCGGGGGGCAATGAGGAGGTGCCCCTCGAGGTGAGTCCGGTCACCAGCTCGCCGCGGATCCGCTCGACCTACGGATTCTCGGGGATCGTCGGCCAGGAGCGGATGAAGCTCGCTCTGCTGCTGGCCGCGGTGGAACCCCGGATTGGTGGGGTTCTGATTAGAGGCGAGCGGGGCACGGCCAAGTCGACCCTGGTCCGATCCCTGGCGACGCTCCTGCCCAGCCAGGAGCAGGTGATCGACTGCCCCTACCGCTGCGCCCCCGACGGTCCCGAACGCTGCCCCGACTGCCAGGCGCGTCGGGAGCGGGGCGAGCGGCTGCCCCGGGCCACCCGGCCCACCCGGGTGGTCGAACTGCCGCTTGGGGCCTCCGAGGACCGCATCGTGGGGTCGATCGACCTAGAGCAGGCGCTGCGCCAGGGCCAGCGCGCCTTCCAGCCGGGCCTCCTGGCCGAGGCCAACCGCCAGATCCTCTACGTCGACGAGGTCAACCTGCTGGAGCACCACCTGGTCGACGTCCTCCTGGACGCCGCCGCGATGGGGGTCAACGTGGTCGAGCGCGAGGAGATCTCGGTGGTGCATCCGTCCCGGTTCGTGTTGGTGGGGACGATGAATCCCGAGGAGGGTGAGCTCCGGCCTCAGCTCCTCGACCGCTTCGGGCTCTGCGTCGAAGTCACCGGCCTACGGCGGCTGGAGGACCGGGTGGAGGTCCTGCGCCGGGACGGAGGCGCCAACCGCTCAGCCGAGCAGGATGATCGGCTGGCCCAGCGACTGCGCCTTGCCCAGACGCTCCTGCCCGCCCTCGAGACCCCGGCGCTGGTGGTTCGGATGGCGGCGGCGATGAGCGTCGACCAGGAGGTGGTGGGCCATCGCTCCGATCTGGTCCTGGTCCGGGCCGCCCAGGCCCACCGGGCGCTGGAGGCGGCCGCGGTGGAGGACCGCAGCGCCGAAGAGCTGGTGGTGGGCCTGGCCGACCTTACCGACGTCGCCGACCTGGCCCTGGTCCACCGCCGTCGCTCCATGGGCAGCAGCCTCACCGAGGCCCCGGCGGGCATTGCCGACGTTCCCGCCGACCTCGCCGCGGCACCCGCGGCCGCCAGCCTCGCCGACCCCGGTGCCACCCCCGGGCCGCACAGCGAGGTGGCCTCGGACTCGGCAGAGGCCGAGGCGGACGGTTCGCCTCAGGGCGAGGCCGAGGTCGCCGCCGACCGCGGCGGCAGCACCGAGTCCCGGCCGGGCCCGGTCGAGACCCCGCCGGTGGAGGTAGAGGAGGGGTTTGAGGTGGGTCGGATCCAGCTCCCCCGAGAGCGCCTGCGCCGGCGGGGCAGTGGGCGGCGCAGCCAGACCAGCTCAAGGGACCGCCGGGGCAGGTACGTGGCCGCCCGCGAGGTGGAGCACCCCACCGACCTGGCTTTGGACGCCACCCTGCGCGCCGCGGCGCCCCACCAGGCCGCACGGCGGGCCCGGGCCGACGAGGACCGTGGGATGCTCCATCTGGAGCCCCAGGACCTGCGCCAGAAGGTGCGCCAGCGCCGGATCGGTAACCTAATCGTGTTCGCCGTGGACGCCTCGGCGAGCATGGACGCCGAGCAGCGGATGGACGCCACCAGGAGCGCCATCTTCGCTCTGCTCAAGGACGCCTACGTGCGCCGCGACCGAGTTGCCCTGGTCTCCTTCGCTGGCCGTACCGCCCAGGTGATCCTGCGGCCCACCGCCAGCGTCGACCTCGCCGAGCGCCACCTCTCCCGAATCGCAGTGGGCGGGACCACCCCGCTCACCCACGGGCTGACCACCGCCCTGGGCCTGATCGAGACCGAGCGCCGCCGCGACCCCGACGTTCTGCCCCTGCTGGTGCTGATCAGCGACGGTCGGGGGAACATCAGCTTCGGCGGTGACGAGCCGCTCATCGAGTCCCAGCGGGTGGCTGAGCAGTTCCGGCGCGAGGGGGTTAGGGCGCTGGTGATCGACTCCTCTCGGGACCACCTGCCCCGGTCCGCCCAGCGCGGCGGCGCCCGCCCCAGCTCGGCGCGCTTCGCGGGCTACACCTTCAACGCCTGCGTCGACCTGGCCGAGCGCATGGGGGCGACCTACTTCGGGCTCTTCGATCTCTCCGAGGGAGCCATCCTGCGGCCGGTGGCCGAGGCCCTGCGCCAGCCTACCGGGACCGTTCGCCAGGGTCCCCTCTGAGACAATCCGTCGGTGGCTGAGTTGCGTACCGTGTACCCGTTCACCGCCCTGGTGGGGCAGACGGAAATGCGCCTGGCGCTGGAGCTCAATGCGGTCAACCCGGCCATCGGCGGGGTCCTGATCCGAGGCGAGAAGGGGACCGCCAAGTCCACCGCGGTGCGCGCCCTGGCCCGGCTCCTGCCCGAGCTGGACGTGGTGGTCGGTTGTCACTTCGGCTGTGCCCCGGGGGGAGACTCGGCCTGCGCCGACTGCCAGTCGCGGCTCCTTGCCGGCGAGCAGCTGGAGGCTACTCGGCGCCAGATGCGGGTGGTGGAGCTTCCGATCAACGCCTCCGAGGACCGGGTGGTCGGCTCAATCGACCTGGAGGCGGCGATCCACTCGGGTCAGCGTCGCTTTGAACCAGGGGTGCTGGCCGAGGCCAACCGCCAGATCCTCTACGTCGACGAGGTCAACCTGCTCGATGACCACATTGTCGACGTGCTGCTCGATGCCGCCGCCATGGGGGTGAACGTGGTCGAGCGCGAGGGGATCTCGGTCTGGCACCCCTCCCGCTTCATCCTGGTGGGGACCATGAACCCCGAGGAGGGCGACCTCCGCCCCCAGTTGCTCGACCGATTCGGGCTCTGCGTCGACGTCGCCGGGATTCCCACCATCACCGAGCGGGTGGAGATCGTCCAGCGCCGGGAGCGCTTCGAGGACGAGCCCGAGGTTTTCGCCGCCGAGTGGGAGGAGGAGGAGGCCAAGGAGCGGGTCCGGATCGACCAAGCAATCGCCGCCCAGCCCCGCATCGAGGCCTCGCGCCAGGTGCTGGAGGCCATCGCCCGGCTGGCCATCGAACTCGAGGTCGACGGCCACCGTGCCGACCTGGTGGCTCGTAAGGCGGCCCAGGCCTACGCCGCCCTGGAGGGGATGCCCCAGGTGGGCCTCTCGGAGGTGGCGGCGGTCGCGCCAATGGTGCTTGCGCACCGCGTCCACTCGCGTCCGGGGCAGCGGCCTCACGACATCGCCGGCTCGATCCGGCGCGTCCTCAGTGAGGCTTAGCCGGAGCGGTGTCACGGGCGGCTCCAGGAGATGTCGCGGGGGGGTCGCGGGAGCAGGGAACCGGCCCGGCCACTGCTACGTTCAGCGTGCCGGTCGTGGCTCGGGGACCGTCCTCCCACTTCGGTGGGACTCCGACCACGGTCGGTCTTCCAGGGGGCTCGGACGGTGGCTGACGAATCCCTTCTCAAGGACCTGGTCCCGACTTCCCCGGAGGAGCTCCTGGCGCGGGCGGCGCTGGGCACTCCGGGGCGATTGGGTATCGAGGTGGGGCTCTCGGGGCCCCGCTTCGCGCCTCCTCGTGGCCAGCGGACTCCCAAGCGGGAGCTCGCCCTACGACGGGCCTTGGGAGGGGTCTCCTACCCGGCGGGGCGGGAGCAACTGCTATCCCAGGCGGGGGCCTGGCTGACCAGACAGCCGGATCTCCTAGAACTCCTGGCGACGCTCCCCGAAATCACCTACGGTGGGGAGCAGGAGGTTCTGCGACACCTCGGCTTCCCGCCGCCCGCGGCGCCCGTGGCGGCGCCGACTCAGCCCCCAGACTCGGCGGCCTCGGGGAACCAGGAGGGCAGCTCGGCGAGACGGTAACTCCGGGATCCGGCGTCGAAGTCGATGACCGCGAGTCCCCGGGACAGCGCCGCGGCCAGCTCAGATCGGAGCTGGGCCTGCAGGCCGCTCGCGGTGCCGCGGTCCGCGTCGGGCGGGGCGGGCAGACCGTTTGGCACGGTGACCGTGACCAGGGTGGTGCGCCGCCGCAGCCGTTCCAGCTGGGAGGCCTCCCGGGCCCCGAGGAACCACTCGACGAGGAGCCGGTCGGTGGGCAGGCCGTGGCTGAGCGCGTCCTGACGCTGGCCGTAGTAGTCGTGGCGGAAGACCCGGGCGCTGGCCCCAAGCCGGCGCAGGTTGAAGTGGGCGTTGCCGACCTGGGAGGGGTCGAAGGTCCACACGATTCGATCCAGTCCCGCGGCCAGGGCGGCGCGCCGCTGGGCCAGCTTGAGGGCCCGCCCGATGCCGCTGTTGCGGTGCTCGGGGAGCACCCCGGCGGCATGGGAGCGGAGGTAGAGAACGCCCTTCGGGGTGCGCCCCACGAGGCCGTAGGCGAAGCCAACGGGTCGGTCCTCGACCAGCGCCAGGAGCACCACCCCGCCCGCCTCGGAGATGACCTGCAGCAGCGTGCTGGGGGTTGCCAGCCGCTCGGAGTTCCAGACCACGGCCTGGAGAGCGTGAACAGCTTCGATCTCGTCGAGGCTCCGGGCGGGGACCACCTGGCAGGCGCCGGATACCCCGGGGCCGGCCGCGGCGGTCACCGCTGCACTTGGCGCGGCTCCGTCGGTCAAGCCGCCCAGGGCCGGTGGGCGATTTCGAAGCTCGCCACGGGGGCGGTTCGCCCCCGCACAGGAGCCGCAGTCCCATCGCCGCGAAGTAGGTGGGGGTGGTCACCAGCGCCAGTGCCATCAGCAGTGTGGCGGCGGGTCACGGCTGGGCCTGGCGTTGGGGCCGGGAGAGCAGCGTCTTCACCTGCTCGCGAACCGCCGGGGATCGCATCCCCCAGGCCGCTCCGTGAGCCACCGGATAATCGCCACCCAGATGGTCCCTCAACCAACCGCCAGGATCCGCAACTTCTCCATCATCGCGCACATCGACCACGGTAAGTCGACTCTGGCCGACCGCCTCCTGGAACTCACTGGCACGGTCAGCCCGCGCGACCTGACCGAGCAGATGCTGGACACCATGGACCTGGAGCGGGAGCGGGGTATCACCATCAAGGCCCAGGCGGTCCGGATGACCTACCAGGCCAACGACGGGCAGATCTACGAGTTCAACCTGATCGACACCCCCGGCCACGTCGACTTCGCCTACGAAGTCTCCCGAGCCCTGGCCGCCTGCGAAGGCGCCCTGCTGGTGGTAGACGCCACCCAGGGGATCGAGGCCCAGACCCTGGCCAACGTCTACAAGGCCCTGGAGCTGGGCCTGGAGATCGTGCCGGTGGTCAACAAGATCGACCTGGCCCAGGCTGACCCCGAGGCGGTGCGCCAGGAGATCGCCCGGGTGATCGGGATCCCCCCCGAGCGCTCGATCCTGGCCAGCGCTCGCACCGGTGAGGGCGTGGAGCGGGTCCTGGAGGCGGTGGTCGCCGCGCTGCCGGCACCAGCGGGGGACCCCGACGCCCCCCTCCGAGCCCTGATCTTCGACTGCAAGTACGACGCCTATCGCGGGGTGGTGGTGTACCTGAGGGTGGTGGACGGCCGGCTCAGAACCGGGGCTCAGATCCGGATGATCGCCAGCCAGGGCACCTTCACCGTCGACGAGGTGGGATTCTTCCGGCCCCAGATGTCGCCCGCCCCGGAGCTCAGCGCCGGCGAAGTCGGCTACCTGATCGCCTCCATCCGCAACGTTCGGGACAGCAAGGTGGGCGACACCATCACCGAGGTGTCTCGCCCCGCCGCGGCGCCACTTCCCGGATACCGCCAGGTGAGTCCTATGGTCTGGGCCGGGCTGTTCCCGGTGGAGGGCGACGACTATCAGGGGCTCCAGGAGGCGCTCGACCGGCTCCAGCTCAACGACGCCGCCCTCGCCTTCGAGCCCGAGACCTCGGCCGCGCTGGGGTTCGGGTTCCGCTGCGGCTTCCTGGGCTTGCTGCACATGGAGATCGTCCAGGAACGGCTGGAGCGAGAGTTCCAACTCAACCTGATCACCACCGCCCCTTCCGTGGCCTACCGGGTGACCCTGCGCAGCGGCGGCACTGTTGAGATAGACAACCCGGACCAGCTGCCCGAGGCGGGGTCCATCGAGACCATCGCTGAGCCTCGGGTACGCCTGGAGATAGTGGTCCCCAGAGAACACCTGGGAGCGATCATGGAACTCTGCCAGGAGCGGCGCGGAGAGTTCGTGCAGCTCGAGTACCAGCCCCCCGGCGAGCGGGCGCTGCTCACCTACGACCTGCCGCTCGGTGAGATCATCCACGACTTCTACGACCAGCTCAAGTCGCGGAGCCGAGGCTATGCCTCGATGGACTATCAGCTGACCGGCTACCGAGCCGAGCAGCTGGTCAAGCTCGACGTGCTGGTCGCCGGCAACAAGGTCGATGCGCTGTCGGTGATCGTGCACCGCCAGCAGGCCAGCAGGCAGGGCCGGCGGCTGACCGAGCGGCTGCGCCAGGTCATCCCCCGTCAGCTCTTCGAGGTGGCCATCCAGGCCGCAGTGGGGGGCAAGGTGATCGCCCGGGAGACGGTCCCAGCACTGCGCAAGGATGTCCTGGCCAAGTGCTACGGGGGGGATATCACCCGCAAGCGCAAGCTGCTTGAGAAGCAGCGCGAGGGCAAGCAGCGGATGAAGCGGGTGGGTAGCGTCGAGATTCCCCAGGAAGCCTTCATGGCGGTGCTCTCACTTGAGCGCTGAAGGGTCGGCGGCAGTGGTGGACGGGCTCTACCTGCATATCCCCTTCTGTGCGCAGCGCTGTCCCTACTGCGACTTCGCGATCCAGGTGGGCGGCTCCCAGCTCCAATCCGCCTACGTGGCGGCCCTGGTGCGTGAGCTGGGGACCCTTTCTGGCGCCACCAGGGTGCCGGAGGCGGGCCTGGAGACCGTCTACCTGGGTGGCGGCACCCCCAGCCTGCTGGCGCCGGCGCTGCTGGAGGAGGTGCTCCAGGCGGTGCGGGCGCGGTTGGGGATCTCGGCCGCGGCGGAGATCACGCTGGAGGCTAATCCCAGCGACCTCACCCGCACCCGGGCCCGTGAGTGGGTCTCGCTTGGAATCAACCGGCTCAGCCTCGGGGTGCAGAGCCTTGATGATCCGACTCTGGTCTGGCTGGGTCGCAACCACGACGCCGAGTGCGCCGAGCGCGCCATCGAAACGGCCCTGGGGGCGGGCCTGGACAATCTCAGTTGCGACCTCATCTACGCGATTCCGGGACAGTCAACCCAGACCTTCGCCGGAGGCCTGGAGCGGCTATTGAGCTGGGACCTGCCCCATCTCTCCTGCTACGAGCTCACCGTGGAGCCCGGGACA
>JBOHUH010000143.1:0-9476 GCA_050733915.1 Candidatus Dormibacteria bacterium
CTGGCGGCCGATCACCGGGTCGCGAGTCGCAGCCCCCATGCTGCGGGCAAGACAGCCACGAACGCGCTGGCGCTGTTGTGGTTCGCGCTCACCCGGGATCAGGCGGGGATGAACTGGAAGGCGCTGCTCACCGCTGGAGCGTGGCGGCAGTTGGAGAGCTACCTGCTACCAGAAGTTCATCTCTGGGCCAAGCGGGTCCGCTGGGAGGTGGTCGGGCGCAGGCCGTTCGATGAGCGGTCGGAGCTGCTCAGCTTGAACTTGAAGCTGAGCCACGGTGCGGCCAGCGCAGGAGCCAGCGACGATCCGAGGCTGCTGGAAGGGATGCACGCCGACAGCGTCCTGGTGATCCTGGACGAGTCCAAGAGCATCCCTGCCAGCCTCTTCGACAGCGTCGAGGGCGCGCTCTCTGGGACTGGCGAGACCTTCGCGCTGGCCAGCTCCACTCCAGGAGAGCCCAGCGGCAGGTTCTACGAGATCCACCAGCGCCGGCCAGGATTGCTCGATTGGCGTGTCTTCCACGTGACCTTGGCCCAGGCGGTCGCGGCGGGGAGGGTGAGTCAGTCCTGGGCCGATGCGCGAAGGACCCAGTGGGGAAGTACCAGCGCCGTCTACCTCCAGCGGGTGATGGGCGAATTCGCCTCGAGCGATGAGGACGCCATGATCCCGTTGGCCTGGATCGAAGATTCCAATTCCCGCTGGCAGGCCTGGGATGCTGCGGGCAGGCCCGACCCGGCCGGACGGCGGATCTTCGGGGTTGACGTGGCCACGACCGGTACGGATTCGACCGCCGTGGTAACCCGCCAGGGCAACGTGGTGGTCTCGGTGGAGCGCCACCACGGCGACGACACCATGACCACCTCGGGGCGCATCGCTCAGAAGCTCAGCTGGCCGCTCAGTCGGGCGATCGTGGACGCGGCTGGGGTCGGAGCAGGGGTGCTTCATCGCTTGCGGGAGCTCCAGTTGCCGGTGGTGGGGTTCAACTCCAGCACCGCGCCGACGGGCAAGGACCTGAGCCGGGAGATCACGTTCCTGAACCGGAGGGCGCAGAGCTGGTGGCGGCTGCGGGAGCTGCTCGACCCCAGCAACGAGCCCACCTTGTGCTTGCCTCCCGACGATCAGCTGGTCGGGGACCTCTGCGCCCCCAAGTGGTCGATGAACTCCGCCGGCAAACTCCAGGTCGAGGGCAAGGACCAGATCCGCAAGCGGCTGGGTAGGAGCCCCGATGTTGGCGACGCCCTGGCCATGGCGTTCTCAGTACCCAGCGGGTCCTACAGCGCCGACCTCGAGGACGGGCCCGGGGTCGTGAACTGGAGCGAAGACCCGCCAGGCCGCAACAGCGGGGTGGTCTCCTGGGCTGACGATGGGCACGACAGCGAGCCCACCTGCGCCTCGCCGATGTGGCCGCGAGCGGACTGGTGAGCACCATCCTGAACATCGATTCGCCAATGTTTCCAACGCGGTATAGTGCCGCGCCAACAGGCCCGGGAGCGGGGCGGTTTGATCTCCTTCACGCTCCGTTTCCGGGCCACAACTCGAAAGGAGATTGCCATGGCAGATGAGATCTACAACCACGTCTTCCGCCGCGACGGCTCAGCCCGAGGGGTGCTTGAGAGCGTGGATCAGTACTCCGACGATGACAGCGACCCAGGCCATCCGGTGCTGGTCGTGCGGACCAGTTCTGGTGAGCGCAAGGCGGTGCATTTCCGCAAGCCCAACGAGATCACCCGCTTGGCCGAGCAGCGGCCGCAGGTTGGCGACACCCTCTCGGTAACGCCGGGCGGCTATCTCTCGGTAGCTCGCCCGGATGTGTACGGCGGTGGGAGCGCCCCAGCGACGCCGTCGGCGGACTGGGACGGGTGGGCCGGCGAGGCGGCACGGAGGCGGCCCGGTGGCTCGGACTACATCGTGGCCCCGAAGCCGACCGCCGAGGGATCCGGCGTCCCACTCCTGCCGGTCCGGTGGGTTGATGACGGCGTGACGGACCCGCTCTAGTGGCCGCGCAATTCGGCGTCGAGTCCGAGGAGGACCTCCGGGTAGGACGGCTGCTGGAAGCGCAGACCGGGGGCCGTCCGATCGAGCTGGCCGAGCCCAGCCCGCTCGATGATGTGGAGCTGATGGCTGGGCTGGACCGGGAGATTGAGGACTACTTCACCGCCCCGGACCCGGCTCCGGGCTATCTGGACCTCGCGCACCTACCGCCGCCCACGCCCGAGGCGGACCGGCTGTTGCGCCAGCTCGAGGAGATGGGCCCTAGCCAGTGGCGGCAGCGGTGACGAGACGGCTGGCAGCGGTAGCCGTGACCTTGGGGGTCATCGGCCTTGGGCTGGGAATGGCCGCCGTGGCGGCGAAGTCCAAGCACCACCCGAAGCACCCCGCCGTCACGGCAGCTGCGATCTACCGGGAATTCCACAAGGCCGGGCTCCCGGTCAGCGGGCTGATCGTCTACACGGCGACCACCGACCCGAACCACCTGCTGGGACGGCCGACCGGCTACAAGTCCAAGTGCGCCTGGGTCGACAGTCGGGTGCCAGGCTCGGACGCGCAGGGTCTGTCTGCCGGAGATGTGGGGCTGGGCGGCAGCGTCGAGGTGTTCCGAACCGCCAAGGCGGCGAAGGCCAGGGCCAAGTACATCTTCACCGTGGAGTCGGCCGCGGCGATCCTGGGGGCGGAGTACGACTACCTGAAGGGGCCGATCCTGGTGCGGGTGTCCCAGTACCTCACCCCGGCTCAGGCGGCCACCTATCGCAAGGTGGTCCACGGCAAGCTCTACCGGGGCTGACCGCTCCCGCTCTGTCGGAGCGCCACCGAACGCCTGGCCAGGATCGCTTCTTTGCTCAGGCGGCGCAGAACCCTGGGGTCCTCCCGAACTAGCCAGGAGTTGGCGGCGGTGAAGGTGACCTAGCCGGAGGTGCCGCAACAGGCATTGGCATGCCGAACAGCTGGCCCATTTGGATCCACGCACGCCCTTGATGGTTCTCGACCACCTTCACCGCCGGGGTCTGTCCGAGTGTGAGCTGAGTCGCGTGATGAACGCTCAGGACTAGATCCTGGAAGGTCTGATCCTCCTCAAGATCCGTCACGGGGACACCGTGCTGCCGAAGCACGTCCCTGTGCAGCGGGCGAGCGTGGGACTTGAATGTCTTGAAATCGGCAAGCCACTTGGCGATCTCGCGCCCTTGGGCTCGTCGACCTCGACCCTTAGGTAGGAGATAGCGGTCAGTCCACCCGGCCACGAGTTCCTGGGCCAGATCGTGCTGGTGAGTGATGTTCGCAATCAGCCCCGGCCCGTACATCCTTAGGATCGGTAGCCACGCCGGGAGCCTTGTCGTGTCCTTGCACTCGTCCTTGGCCTGCTCGAACTGATCCAAGATCGCCTGCCCGGGAGCGTTCCTAGGGCCTTCGGGGGTTGGTAGCGTGAACTGGGGATCGATCGGGCCTAGCTGACTGTGTGTCCCCATGACGATCTCATCTGATGCGAGTGCGAGCATAGTGGCCGCCGACATGGCCGCATGCGGGACGATCGCCCGAATGTGATCGAAACGGGTCCTCAGGTACGTCACTACCGACTCGGTGGCCTCCGCCTGGCCCCCCCGGGCTGTGGATGATCAGATCGAGCTCTCGCTCCTTGATATTGGAGCAAGTCTCCATGAACCCGGGAATGTCCCCAAGGTTGATGGTGAGGCCACTTGGATCTAGGGGCCGCGTCTCTAGAAAGGCAGAGGCGTAGACGATGACAGCCCTACCCGAATGCTCGTGCAACGCTCGCAGGTAGCGGCGTCTGAGGCGATCGTGGGGAGAGGGCGTACCCGGAGCAATTCGGCCCCCCGCCACCTGTACGGCGTTCTGGTGCTCGGCCGCGTACCCTTGGAGCTCTAGAAGAAGTTCACCCCAAGTGGGCATCGGCTGCTAGGGAGCCCAGACGGCAGGCACCGAAGTCCCAGTCGCGTAGTGAACTCCCTGCAACTCACTCGTCTGGACGACGGCGTCGGCGTATATGCCCTCTAACAGCTCGTAGGTGGCGATCAGGTCGCCCACGCCTGCCTCGGCCCTCTTCGCCTGCGGGTCCGGGGGATCCTCACCTACCAGCGGCTCGAGCAGCCCCTCTTGCTCGTTTGCCATGGCAGCGTCAATATACCCTCTTCCAGTTGATCCAGCGTCCCTTAGAGCTTGCCCGCGTGCCGCGACCGATCGCATGGGCGGTCCCGGAGCTCCGGGCCAGGGAGGTCTCCAGAGCACCACTCTAGGGGCCCGGCTCGGACCGGCAGAGCGCGACTGAGCAGCCGGGGTCTGGAACGTGGCACCGGGGCCGGCGGGAGGAGGGACTTCCTAACTGCTAGGCCTGGGAGTCGCCACAAGAGGTTCCGCTCAGGCCGACACCAGGACGGCAATCATCCCACTCGCCGGGTAGGTCAGACGGCCCCTCGCCAACCGGGAGAGCTCGGGGACGCTCGTCCTGTCCGACTAGGATGCGGCGTAAAGCTGGTCCCAATCCTCGCATGGCTGGTCCAACCTGCATCGGTCACACTCATGCAGGTGCTCCCGCATCCGGGCGCGGCTCTCTTCGGAGTCAGAACCGTCGGGTGACGCGGTGTACAGCTGCTCCCATACAGGACAGAGGAGACCGCGGATGCACATCCCGCACTCCCAAACGTGATCCCCCATCCGGCTTCGGGCCTGACCCTCATATGGCTGAGTCATGGTCCGGATCATCCCACCCCGGGCATCGGCGAGCCACCTCTAGAGGATCCGTGCAGCGCTCGGTGAGAGTGGCCAGGGCCGACCTGGACGCCTACGTCAAGGCCAGGCGGGGGCGGCGCTAGCTAGAATCAGCGCACCGCGTAGGGTCCCCCTCGGCGCGGTCACCGGGGCCGGGCATCCCCATGCCGCGGCCCTTTCTGTTGGCTGGGGTGGAGCGGTCGGTGAGAGTGGCCAGGTCGGACCTGGACGCCTACAGCAAGGCCAGACGGGAGGGCCGCCAGGAGACGCTCTCATCTAGGATTGCCGCGATGACTGAGGTCTTCGGCGGCAGCCTTGCATGGGCGTTTGCGCCCAACGTGAACCGACTGGAGTTTGCCGGCCATGAGTAGCGGCTTTGCGAATTAGTCGCTGCTCCTGAAGTCAGCGGAGACACTTTGCTTAGCCAACAAATCCGCACTCAGTTTCTGAGCTATTTTGAGCAGCGCGGCCACCTCCGGGTCCCCAGCGCCCCGCTGATCCCGCGCGACGACCCCAGCCTGCTGCTGGTGAGCGCAGGCATGGTGCCGTTCAAGGCGTATTTCCTGGGGCAGCGGCCGCCGCCCCGGGACCGGATCGCCTCCTGTCAGAAGTCCTTCCGGGCCACCGACATCGACCAGGTGGGTGATCTGAGCCACGACACCTTCTTCGAAATGCTGGGCAATTTCAGCTTCGGCGCCTACTTCAAGGAAGAAGCCATCGGCTATGCGTTCGAGCTCCTCACCAAGGGCTTCGACCTCGATCCGGCGCGGCTCTACCCGAGCGTCCATCCGGGCGACGAGGAGTCGTTGCGGCTCTGGGAGAAGGTGGCCGGGATCCCCCCACAGCGGGTGGCCCGGCTGGAGGAGAACTTCTGGCAGGCGGGACCGACCGGGCCCTGCGGGGTGGACAGCGAGATCTACTACGATCTGGGCGAGGCGGTGGGGGCCGGGTCCCCGCAGCGACCGGGCACCGGCGAGCGATACCTGGAGATCTGGAACCTGGTCTTCATGGATTCGGAGCGGCTGGAGGACGGTCGCACCGTGCCCCTGGAGCACCCCGGGGTGGACACCGGGATGGGGTTGGAGCGGGTGGCGATGGTGCTCCAAGGCTGTCCGTCGATCTTTGCCACCGACCTCTTCGCCCCGATCCTGGACGACTTCGCCGCCCGTGCCCGGCCCAGCCCTGGGGCGGGCTCCGAGCCCCGTGAGCGGCACCTGCGCAGGCTTGCGGACCACGCCCGGGGCAGCTGCATGCTGATCGCCGACGGGGTGCTGCCCTCGAACGAGGGCCGCGGTTACGTGCTCCGCCGTCTGCTACGGAAGGCGCTGGTGAGCGCGCGCAGCCTGGAGGTGGAGGGCGGCCTGGGGCCCTGCGTCGAGCAGGTGGTGCGGGTGCTGGGGGAGACCTATCCCGAGCTGGCCAGCGGCGCGGAGCGGGTGCGGGCGGTGATCGCCCAGGAGGAGGGGCGCTTCGAGGAGACCCTCTCTCGGGGGATGGAGCACTTCGAGGGGGTGCTGGCGCGGGTTGGGGCGGAGGGGATCGCCGGCGCCGACGCCTTCCGGCTCCACGACACCTACGGTTTCCCCTTGGAGCTGACCGAGGACTTGGCAACCGCCAGGGGCACTAGGGTCGACCGGGCGGGGGCCGAGACCTTGCTGGAGAAGCAGAGGGAGCTGGCCCGCTCCAGCCGCGCCACCGCCGCCCGCCCTCCCGGCGAGGGGGGGCTGCCGCGGACCGAGTTCGTGGGCTACGAGCAGCTCGAGGTTGGCGCCCGGGTCGAGCTGCTGCTGCGGGACGGCCGCCGTCCCGAGCTGGCGGTCGCCGGCGATGAGGTCGAGGTTGTCCTCGATCGCTCTCCCTTCTACGCCGAGGGTGGCGGTCAGGTGGGGGACCGCGGGCTCCTGCGCTGGCCGGAGGGCGAGGCGGTGGTGCTCGACACCACCGCGCCGGAGGCGGAGGCCCGGCTGCAACACTGCCTAGTCCAGAGCGGCGAGCTCCGGGTTGGCCAGGAGGTGGTCGCGTCGGTGTCTCGAGACCATCGGGAGAGCTGTGCCGCCCACCATTCGGCAACCCACCTGCTCAACGCCACCCTGCACCGCGAGCTGGGGGAGGGGGTGGTGCAGCGAGGCTCGCTGGTGTCCCCGGAGCGCGCCACCTTCGACTTCAGCTGGCCGAGGCCACTCACGGAGGCGGAACTGCAGGCCTTGGAGCGTCAGCTGAACGTGGCGCTCCGGCGGGACCTGGAGCGCCGGGTCGAGCTCTTGAGCCTGGACGAGGCCCGGCGCTCTGGCGCTCTGGCGCTGCCCGAGGAGACCTACTCCGAGGTGGTCCGGGTGGTCAGCTTCGGGGAGTACTCGCGGGAGCTCTGCGGCGGCACCCACGTCCAACGCTCGGGGGAGATTGGGTCAGCAATCCTCACCGCTGAGCACAGCGTGGGCTCGGGCCTGCGCCGGATCGAGATGGTGGCCGGGGTGGCGGCCGAGCGCTGGTGGGAGGAGCAGAGGGTCCAGACTGCCGAGGTCGCCAGGGTCCTGCGGGCGCCGGCGAAGGAGCTGGGTAGCCGGGTCGAGACCCTGCAGGAGCGGCTGCGCAGCCTGGAGAAGGAGTTGGAGCGGGTGCGCCGCCAGGGCCTCGCTCCGGCCGGGGGCGCGGTCCTGGAGCAGGTGGCGGGGACCACCCTGGCGGTGCTCGACCAGGGCGAGGCGCTGGGGCTGAAGGAGCTGGGGCGGCGGGCGGACGCGCTGCTCGTCGAGTTGGGCCGGGGGTGTGCCCTGGTCCTGGACCAGTCCCACCTGGTGCTTAGACTGTCGGCGGACCTGGTGGCGCGCGGGCTCCACGCCGGCCAAATGGCCCGGGCCGCCTGTAGCGACTTCGGCGGCGGCGGTGGTCCCGCGCAATTCGGCCAGGGAGCGGTCTCCGCGGACGCTCATGCCGTTGCGGTGACCACGGTGCGTACCATCCTGAGATCCAGTCTGGAGGAAGCGTGATGCCGCAGGCCCCGTCGGCCCGGCGACAGCCCAGGACCCATCTCACGGCGCTCGACGTGGGGGCCCAGGTGATCAAAGCGCTGATCCTCAAGAAGGAGGCGGGGGAGGCGATCGTCCTCGGGGTGGGGCGGTCCGAGCAGGGCCCGGGCGCGCTCGACCCGGGCCAGCCCGTCGACGTGGAGTCGGTGTTGGAGGGCTGCCACGCCGCCCTGGAAGCCGCCGAAGACATGGCCGAGGTGATCCCCACCAGGGTGATCGTGGGCGTGGGGGGGACCAGGGTGCGGGCCGTGAGCAACTCGGGTTCGCGGATCAGGGGTCGGCCCCAGGTGAGGATTTCCAGGCGGGAACTGGACGACCAAGTCCAGGGGATCCAACGGCGAGCGCTCCGCGAGGCCCAGGCCCGCTTCGACGAGGAGTCACCGGGCGGGGCCGACGGCGCCCTGCGGCTGATCCACTCCTCGATCACGGCGGCCAAGGTGGACGGCCAGCCGGTGCTGGATCCGCTGCGCTACCAGGGCCAGAAGGTGGAGCTGGCAGTCTTCAACACCTTCGCCACCGAAGGCCAGTACGCGGCGGTGGACGAGATCGCCCAGGCCCTCGACCTGGAGCTCCTGGAGACCGTCGCCGAGTCCTACGCCCTGGCCCGGGTGGCCTCCACCCCGGAGGTGCTGGAGGCGGGAGCCATCTTCATCGACATCGGAGCCCGCACCACTGCGGTCAGCCTGGTGCGCAACGCGGTTCTGGAGTCGACCCGGATGTTCGAGCTGGGCGGGCGCACCTTCACCCGCAAGCTGGCCCACGACATGGACCTCTCCCTGCTCCTCGCCGAGAGCCTCAAGCTGCGCCACTCGGCGGGGGTGTTAGGAGGCCAGGAGGAGGCCTCGGTGCGGCGGGCGATGGGGGAGTCAGCGGAGGTGCTCGCCCAGGGGGTCGCTTTGGTGCTGCACGACGTGGCCAGGGCCCAGCCGCTGCCGACCGTGGTCCGGCTCTGCGGCGGTGGTGCCCTGCTGCCCGAGGTGGTCGAGCAGCTCAGCGTGCTGCACTGGACCGACTACCTGCCCTTCCCCCACCAGCCGACCTTCCTCCCCCTCGGGCCCGAGGAGTTGACCGCAGTCCACGACACCACGGGGCTGCTGACCTCGCCGGCAGATGTGGTGCCCATGGGCCTGGTCTACCAGGGGTGCGGCCAGATCGCCGATGTCGCGGACGAGGGCCCGGGCCTGGAGGGGGTACTGCGCAGGGTTAGCAAGGCGATCAGGGGGACCGATGGGTCGTAACGGGGCGCCCGGGGTGCTCGTTGGCCGGTTCGACCGGGGTGCCGGTTAGCCATGGCCAAGCTGCTTTACGTAGAACCCAGCGACGAGATAACCGACCTCATCGACCGGATCCGCCGGGCCGAGGAGGATCGCGACCTGGTGTTCGTGGTACCTCCGGACGGCAGGGTCCTGCGCTCGCCTCTGGACATGCGCCTGCTGATGCAGTACACGCGGGGTTTCCAGAAGCGGATCGCCATCGTCACCGGCGACCCCCAAATCCAGGCACTGGCCATTCGCACCGGCTTCCCCACCTTCGCCTCCCTGGCTCGCCTGGAACAGGGAGCCCCGCTTCGGGCGGCCCCAGATGCGGCGGCCGGAGCCGCGACGGGGACCGCCGCGGGCGCCGCAGCGGTCGCTTCGGGAGCAGGCGCAGAGTCTGCGGTGGCCCCGGTCGCAGCGGCTCCGGGCAGCCAGCTGGCCCGGCGCGGCCCAACTGGGGTGATCGCTGCCGGCGGCG
>JBOHUH010000144.1:0-4639 GCA_050733915.1 Candidatus Dormibacteria bacterium
CGGTCTGGGTATTCCTTGCGTTTGTCGAGCAGGCCGAACTGGCGGAGCAGGTCGTCGGCGATCGCCTCCGCCTCCTGGCGGGACTTGCGCAGCACCCGAACCGGGGCCAGGGTGAGGTTCTGGAGCACGCTCATGTGGGGGAAGAGGTTGAAGGACTGGAAGACGATCCCGATCTGGCGACGCAGCCGGTTGACGTCTACGGTGTCGGCGCTGATCTCCTCTCCGAAGAAGCTGATCCGGCCCTGGTCCAGCTCCTCGAGCAGGTTGATGCAGCGCAGCAGCGTCGACTTGCCCGAGCCCGAGGCGCCGATCAGACAGACCACCTCGTGGGGGGCGACCTCGAGGTCGATCCCGAGCAGCACCGGGTTGCGGTCGAAGGACTTGTGGACGCCCTCCAGCTGCAGGGCCAGCTGGGGGTCGGGCGGGTTGGGGGCCAGCGCCATCAGTGGGCCATCCCCGCCTGGCGGCGACGACGGTCACGGGCGATCAGCCAGTCGGTGAAGCGAGCCAGGGGCACAGTCAGCAGCAGGAAGAGGAAGGCGGCCACCGTGTAGCCGGTGTAGTTGAAGTCGTTGGAGCTGACGATCCCCGCCGCCCGGTTGACCTCGATCACCCCCAGGACGGCGATCAGGGCGGTGTCCTTCTGCAGGCTGATGAAGTCGTTGAGCAGCGGCGGGATCACCCGTCGCACCGCCTGGGGGATCACCACCGAGCGCATCGCCTGCCACTGGGAGAGCCCCAAAGAGCGGGCCGCGGCAACCTGGCTGGGATGCACCGACTCGATCCCGGCCCGGTAGACCTCGGAGACGTAGGCGGAGTACGAGAGCACCAGAGCGGCCATGCCGTAGACCACCGGCAGCTGGGTCGACACCCCGGCCAGGCTGAGCGCCGGCACTCCGAAGCCGATGGCGTAGATCACCAGCAGCAGAGGCACTCCCCGGAAGAAGTCGGTGTAGGCGATGGCCAGCATCCGGAGCGGGAAGGTCACCGGGCCGCGCATCTGGCGGACCACCGCGATCAGCATCGCCAGGAGCAGGATCAGGACCTCGGCGATGAGGAACATCTCGATGTTGAGGAGCAGCGCCGCCCCCTCCGAGAAGATCCCGTCCCGAGGGGCACCGAAGAAGGCTCGCCGCGCCTCGGGCAGGTCGAAGAAGGTCTCCCGAACCCGGTCGCTGCCGGGGGCGAAGAAGAAGAGCGCCGCCAGCCCTCCCAGTAGGACCACGGTGCTGAGCGCCGAGATCGCCACCGCCCTCCGGCCCCGCAGCGCGGTCCGGTGACGGCCGCCGCCCAGGCTGCTGGGCGGGGGCCCTCCGGCGACCACCAGTGGTCCCTGCTCGTAGCCGCCGGGTCCGGAGATCACGACTGGCTGGGACCGGCGACCGACCTACGGCCGAATCGTGGGGATTCTCGTGTAGATCCCCAGCCAGCGGTGCTGCAGCCGCGTCAGGGTGCCATTTGACTTGAGCCGGTGGATCGCCTTGTCGACGCACTTGACCAAGGGATTGCCCTTGGTGAAGAGCAGCCCGTAGACCTCGTCATTGCTGGGGAACTGGCCCACCACCACCCCGTGCTTGACCTCTCCCGAGGCCGCCATGTACTGCGCCGTGGGGGTGTCGGTCAGGAAGGCGCCGATGGTGCGGTCGGAGAGCGCCGACGCGACGTCGTTGAGGGTGCTGTAGACCGCCGGGGTCTGGGTGGGCCGTATCTTCTGCTCGATGTAGGCGAGGCTGGTGGTGCCTACCTGGTCGCCGAACTTGTAGTGCCGCAGCTGGGCCGGTGAATGCGCGTGGACCAGCGCCGAGCCCTTGACCGTGATCAGCGCCTCGCGGTCGTTGTAGTAGCCCACGCTGAAGGTGACCGCCTTGGCCCGCTTCGGGGTCACCGTGATCTCGTTGATGTCGAAGTCGAAGGTCTTGGGCCCGGGTGCGTAGGAGCTGTCAAAGGGCTCGATGGTCCATTCCACCTGGCTCTTCTTGAACCCCAGCGTGGTGGCGACCGCATAGGCGACGGCGCTTTCGTAGCCCTGGCCGTTCTTGGGGTGGTTGTGCTCGAACCAGGGGGTGTAGGCCGGGGCGTCGGTCGCCACCGTGAGCCGGTCTGCCTGGTAGAGGTGGAGCTGGCTGGGGGAGCACCCGGCGATGGCTGAGGAGGACTTGGCCATGACCGGCGCCGGAACCTCCAGCAGACCCGCTGTCCCGGCCGCCGCCAGCAGCAGGACCGCCACCGCGCTCGCGCGCCGCTGCCTGTTCATGTCGCTGTGTCCCTCCCCGCCCCGAGGGGCGCTGTCTCGCTTGTTTTTCCAGGTGGTTCTTCGGCCCGGTGACTCTCCTCGCTGGAGGGCCGGGCCCGGTCGACTCGGTGGCCTCCGCCGTCGCCGCCCACCCCCTCCTCCTCGCACCCTGAGTGCCCCGGCGCGGGCGCCTAGCGGCGGCGCGGGAGGGGACGGGGACAGCGAATCCATGCCCTGCCGCGATCGCACATTCGGGCGCCCGGGGTGGGCGTCGCAGGCCCGGTTGTGGCTGAGTTCCTCACTGTCCGGCCAAGCATATCCGGGTGCGGCGCCCCGCTACTCGCTGGGCGCTGCCGGCTCCAGTGTGAGCGGTCGGATTGGGGAGAGCAGCAGGTCGGGGTCGCTCCGCCAATCCACTCCGGGGACGTCCGCGTAAAGCTCGATCTCGTTGCCGTCGGGGTCCTCGATGTAGAGGCTGTGGGTGACCGTGTGGTCGGCGGTGCCAACCAGCTTTACCCCGTGCTCCCGAACCTGTGCCAGCACCGCCCGCAGCTCCGCGTCGGAGTCGGCGACCTTGAGCCCGAAGTGATAGAGGCCCACCCGGCGCCCCCGGGGCTGCTCCTGGGCGTCCGGACCCACCTCGATGAGGAGCAGCTCATGGTGGGTCCGGCCACTCGAGAAGGCCGCCACCGGCAGGCCCTGGGCGGTGATGCGCCGCCAGCCGAGCACCTCCCCGTAGAAGGCTGCCGAGCGCTGTAGGTCGTGCACGTAGAGGACCAGGTGTCCCAGCTCTTTGACTTCCACGGACTCCCTCCGACGGCTGGCGTCACCGCCCAGCTTAGCCACTCCGGTGCTGGCCCCGGTCTCGGGTCCGGGGCGATCTGGCACGATGGGTCGATGAACCGGGGCCTTGACGCATCCCCCAGGGTCGACGGTTGAGCAGGGCACCCCGTATGGAGCGGCGGCCCCTTGGCCGATCGGGCCCGCAGGTCTCGGTGGTCGGTCTCGGCACCAACAGCTTCGGCAGCCGAATGCCGGACGACGCGGTAGGCCCGGTGGTGACCCGGGCCCTGGACTGCGGGATGAACCTCTTCGACACCGCCGACATCTACGGCGCCGGCGAGAGCGAACGGCTGCTGGGGCTGGCCCTGCGCGGTCGCCGCCATGAGGCTCTGATCGCCACCAAGTTCGGCAAACCGAGGCGGGGAGAGGATCCCAACCAGCCCCGGGGGCGGGCCCAGTACATCCGGGCGGCGGCGGAGGACAGCCTGCGGAGGCTGGGCGTCCAGGTCATCGACGTCTACTTCATGCACGAGCCGGACCCTGCGACCCCGATCGCCGAGTCGATGGGGGCGCTCGGGGAGTTGGTCCAGGCGGGCAAGGTCCGCTGGATTGGCTGCTCCAACTTCTCCGCTCAGGAGGTGGAGGAGGCCCAGATGAGCGCCGGCTCGGGCCAGCAGACCCCGTTCACCTGCGCTCAGGACGAGTACAGCCTCTTGAGCCGGGACGCGGAGCGGGAACTGCTCCCGGTCCTCGATCGCCTGGGAATGGGTCTGCTGCCCTACTTCCCGCTGGCGCGAGGCCTGCTGACCGGGAAGTACCGCAGGGGCGCGCCGGCGCCGGCGGGCTCCCGGGCCAGCCACCCCGGCGGCACCGCAATGCTTGAGGATCAGGATGCCTTCGACCTCGTCGAGGCCCTGGAACGGTTCGCCGCCAGCCGCGGATTGTCCCTGCTCCAGCTGGCGTTCGGCGCACTCCTCGCCCGCCACGAGGTGGTTTCGGTGATCGCGGGCGCCACCCGACCGGAGCAGGTTGCTGCCAATGCCAGGGCGGCCCAATGGACCCCGTCCGATGAGGACCTGGTCGAGCTATATCGGATCACCCACCGGGCCTGACCAGGCCGATGCGGCCCTGGGCGAGGACGCCGGCGGCGCCGGTCGCCTCCGCCGAGCGGGCGCGATCGCGGGTCCGGGCTCGCTCTGCTCGGGCTGGTAGAGTTCGAGGGCTCCGGGGACGAGGCGCCCTACAATCGGACGGCGAGCGACCACCGGGAGGGCGTCAGATCCGAGTCTTCATCTCCTGTGACATGGAGGGCGTGGCGGGGATCGTCGACTGGCGCCAGGTCTCGCTCAGCGAGGAGCAGGGCCTGGGCCAGCGCCTGATGCTGGAGGAGGTCAACGCCGCCATCGACGGTGCGCTGGAGGCCGGGGCCGAGACCTTCCTGGTCAACGATTCCCACGGCGGGATGCGCAACCTCGACCCGGAGCGGCTGCACGGCCGGGCGGAGTACTGCTCGGGGCAGCACAAGCCCCTCTACATGATGGAGGGGCTGGACTCCGACTTCGATGCCTGCTTCTTCATCGGGTATCACGGGGCGGTGGACGGTGCCGCCTCGGTGCTCTCGCA
>JBOHUH010000145.1:0-5784 GCA_050733915.1 Candidatus Dormibacteria bacterium
GGTCGCGGATCGTGGTGATCACCTCGGGGCTGGCCCGCAAGCCGGGAATGAGCCGGGACGACCTGGTCAGTGCCAACGCCAAGATCGTGGGCGAGGTCACCCGCCAGGTGATGGGCCATTCCCCCGAGGCCATCTTGATCATCGTCACCAACCCCCTCGATGTGATGACCGAGCTTGCCCTCAGAGTCAGCGGCCGGCCTCGCACCACGGTGGTGGGGATGGCCGGGATTCTGGACACGGCGCGCTTCCGCACCTTCTTGGCCGCGGAGCTGGCGGTCTCGGTGCGCAGCGTCGAGGCCTATGTCCTAGGTGGCCACGGCGATTCCATGGTGCCGCTCCGCAAGGGCACCACGGTCGCCGGCGTTCCGGTGGGCCAACTGCTCGAAGCCGCTCGGTTGGAGGAGCTGGTCCAGCGCACCCGCGATGGAGGCGCCGAGATCGTCCGTCACCTCAAGACCGGCAGCGCCTTCTACGCGCCTTCGGCGGCGGCGGCCCAGATGGTGGAGGCGATACTCCTGGACCGGCGTCAGATCCTGCCCTGTGCCATCCGACTCGATGGTGAGTACGGCCTCCGCGGGGTGGTCATGGGGGTCCCGGTCAAACTCGTGGCGAAGGGCGTCGAGCAGGTGATCGAGGTCGACCTGACTCCCGAGGAGCGAGAGGAGCTCGGCCGCTCCGCCGACGCGGTGCGCGAGACCGTCGCGGTCCTCGGCTGATGGCGGCCAGCCTGCGCCTGGGACTTCCGGGCCGGGCTCAGTTGCGACAGGCGTGGTGGCTCTATCCGGCCAACGTGGTGGGATGGCTGGGGCTCTTCGGGATCTACAGCTTCTGGACCATCGTCTTCTTCCACACCGGCCAGTTCCACCAGTACCTCTCACCCTTCTATTCGCCCCAGGTGGCGATCGGAAGGACCCCGGTATCACCGGCCCTCTTCATCTTCTACGTCCCCCTCGGCTTCAGGGCCACCTGCTACTACTACCGCAAGGCCTATTACCGCTCCTTCTTCGCCGATCCGCCCGCCTGCGCCAGGTCGGAGCCCGGGCAGCTGGCGGCCCTGGTCCCCACCGGCCGAGGGAGTGCCTACCGCGGCGAGAGCCGGCTCCCCTTCGTGCTCAACAACCTGCACCGCTTCTTCCTCTACTTCGCGGTGGGGTTCGTGGTGGTGCTCTGGATCGACGTCCTGCGGGCCTTCTCCTACCACGGCGTCTACGGCTTCGGGCTGGGCACGGCCCTGATGCTGCTGAACATGGTCTTCCTCACCGGCTACACCTTCGGCTGCCACTCGCTACGGCACCTGGTCGGGGGCAGCGTTGACTGCTTCTCATGCATCGTCTTGGGGGCGCAGCGGCGCCAGCTTTGGAAGGGGGCCAGCTGGCTCAACGCCCGCCACTCCACCTTCGCCTGGCTGAGCCTTTTCAGCCTGATCATCACCGACCTCTACATTCGCCTGCTGCAGTACGGGGTGATCCATGATCCCCATCTCGGCTTCTAGGCGGGGCAGCTCATGACCATCGAGGCCGAGTACGACGTCCTGGTGCTGGGCGCCGGCGGCGCGGGAATGCGTGCCGCCATCGCCGCCGCCGAGCACGGCTGCAGGGTGGGGGTGGTCTGCAAGTCGCTCCTGGGCAAGGCTCACACGGTGATGGCCGAGGGAGGGATCGCCGCCGGCCTGGGCAACCTCGACGAGGCCGACTCCTGGGAGGTGCACTTCGGCGACACCCTGCGGGGTGGAGCGATGCTCAACAACTGGCGGATGGTCGAGCTCTACGCCCACGAGGTCATCGACCGGGTGATCGAGTTGGAGGAGTGGGGTGGGGTCTTCGACCGCACCAAGCAGGGCCGGATCAGCCAGCGGGCCTTCGGGGCCCACTCGTGGCGCCGCCTTGCCCACATCGGTGACCGCACCGGGCTGGAGCTGATCCGCACCTGTCAAGACCGCTTGGTCCACACCGAGGGGGTGACGGTGCACATGGAGACCACCCTCACCCGGCTGCTCAAGGACGGGGATCGGATCGCAGGTGGATTCGGCTACGACCGGGCCAGCGGCGAGTTCGTCCAGATCCGGGCCAAGGCGGTGGTGCTGGCGACCGGGGGCTGGGGCCGGATGTTCCTGATCACGTCCAACTCCTGGGAGGGCACCGGGGACGGCGCCGCGATGGCCTACCAGGCGGGGGCCGAGCTCAAGGACATGGAGTTCGTCCAGTTCCACCCCACCGGGATGGTCTGGCCGCCCGGCGCCCGGGGAATCCTGGTCACCGAGGCGGTGCGAGGCGAGGGGGGGATTCTCCGCAACCGCCAGGGTGAGCGCTTCATGCAGCGCTACGACCCCATCAAGAAGGACCTCTCCTCCCGGGACATCGTCGCCCGCTCCATCTTCAAGGAGGTTCAGGCCGGTCGGGGGTCGCCTCACGGGGGGGCCTTCCTGGACGTGACCCACCTCGGCCCGGAGGCCATCCGGCGCCGGTTGCCCTCGATGTTGGAGCAGTTTCACAGCCTGGCCGGAGTGGACATCACCAAGGAGTCGATGGAGGTGGCCCCCACCATCCACTACACCATGGGCGGGGTGAACGTCGAGGCGGAGACCGCGTCGACCAACGTGCCCGGCCTCTTCGCCGCCGGCGAGGTGGCCGCCGGGCTCCACGGCGCCAACCGGCTGGGAGGCAACTCCCTGGGGGACATCCTGGTCTTCGGCCGTCGGGCCGGCGAGGCGGCGGCGGAGTACGCGCGATCCCGCTGTTTGATGCCCAAGGCCAGGACCTCGGAGATCGAGTCGGAGAAGGAGATCTTGCTGCGCCCCCTCTCGGGAGGCAAGGGCGAGGATCCCTTCCAGATCCACCGCGCCCTCCAGAACGCCATGCAGTCAGGGGCGGCCATCGCTCGCACCGAGGAGTCGCTGCGGGAGACGCTGGAGCAGATCCTAGAGCTCCAGGAGCGGGCGAGGCGGGTGCGGGTACCCGGAGGAACCGCCTACAACCCCGGCTTCAGCGGCGCCCGCGACGACCTCTTCATGCTGACCATCAGCGAGGCGATCGTGCGCTCCGGGCTGGAGCGCCGCGAGAGCCGCGGCTCACAGTGGCGCCTGGACTACCCCGATCGCGACCCCGAGCTGGGCAACGTCAACCTGGTCGCCCGGCTCGGCCGTGGCGGCCGGATGGAGGTGAGCCACGTGCCCATCCTGCCCATGCCCGAGCACCTGCGCAAGCTCACCGAGGGTGAGACCCGGGTGGCCGCGACCGCCATCGCCGATGCCGCCGAGGCCCGGCTCCAGGCTCGGCTCAAGGGCAAGCCGGTGCCCAAGGTGGAGGTCTCGCCCGAAGACGAGCACCCCAAGAGCCTGCGGATCTCCTATGAGGATGGGGTCACTGATCGCCGGGTTCGGATGCAGGTCTGGCGCGGCAACGCCTCCGGCGGTGGCTTCCAGGACTTCTCGGTACCCCAGGTGGAGGGGATGGTGGTGCTGGACGCCATCCACTGGATCCAGGCCAACGGCACCGCCGACCTTGCCTGTCGTTGGAACTGCAAGGCCGGCAAGTGCGGCTCCTGCAGCGCCGAGATCAACGGGCGTCCCTCCCTGCTATGCAAGACCCGGGTCGACCAGGTGCTCGAGCTGGCCGGGCAGATCTCGGTTCGGCCGATGCAGGTGTTCCCCAAGGTCGAGGATCTGGTGACCGACGTCAGCTGGAATTACGAGGTCAACCGCCGCATCCAGCCCTTCACCCCCGCCCCCGGGGAGCACGCGCCCTTCCAGATCTACCAGGCGGACATTGAGCGGGTCGTCGAGCAGCGTCGCTGCATCGAGTGCTTTCTCTGCCAGGACGTCTGCCACGTCCTCCGCGAGCACGACGGCCGCCGGCGCTTCTTCGGGCCGCGGTTCATGGTCCGACTGGCCTCCTTGGAGATGCACCCAAAGGATGTCGCCAACCGCCTCCCGCAGCTGCATGGCGAGGCGGGGATCGCCCTCTGCAACATCACCAAGTGCTGCACTGAGGTCTGTCCCGAACACATCAAGATCACCGACAACGCGATCATCCCGCTCAAGGAGCGAGTCGCGGACCGTCACTTCGACCCTGTGCGCGGCGTCATCTCCCTGTTCCGCTCAGAGGTCGTGCCGCCGCCGGCACCCGCTGGGGCGGGAGCGCCGAAGCCACCTCCCGGCTGAGCTCCGGGCAGCTGCGAGGCGGCGTCAGCTGGGGTCGGGCACCCTGGGAGACCCGGAAGCGCTCTCGGGGTCGCTACTCAGCTCGGCGAGCTCCTGCGGCGAGTGGTAGTCCTTCTTGGCCAGCTGGCGGCCCCGGTACTGCAGCTCCAGGAGGCCGCCCTTGGCGCACTGCAGCCGATGCAGCGCCCAGGGCAGGCGACCGTCGCTGGTGGCCCAGAAGGCCTGGATGGGGTCGCCGTGGCTGACGCAGGCGAAGGCGTCCCCGGGGTGCTGCTCCAGCCCGGCGAGGATGACCCGCTCCACCCGGCCGGCCATGGCCGCCATGGACTCGTCGCCGGGAACCAGCCCGGGCCAGACCATGTGGACCCACCAGCGGGGCTTGCGCCAGATGACGTCCCGGTAGCGAGTGCCCTGCAGATAGCGGCCGAACTCCGCCTCGACCAGCTCCCCTCGAACGACCACGGCTGGGGCGGGGGAGAGCTGGCTGGCAAGCAGGTTGGCGGTCTCCTGGGCGCGCTCCAGGGGGCTGGTGTAGATGGCCCGGATGCCTGCCGGGGCCAGGTAGTTGCCGATCAGTGCCGCCTGCCGGCGGCCTCTCTGGCTGAGAGGGAAGCTTGGCAGGTGGCCGTAGAGGATGCCATTGGGGTTGGCCACGTCGCAGTGCCGGACCAAATAGCAGCGGGTGACCGCCGAAGCAGGGGAGGTGGCTGTCACTTCAGCATCCTAAGCAATCGGCCCTACCTCCCAGCCCGGGCGCTCGGCCGGGGATGGGTCGCGCCGAGCCCTCAGAATGGCCCCGGGAAGCCCCCTTAGCTCAGTGGATCAGAGCGGCGCCCTTCTAAGGCGACGGTCGGTGGTTCGAGTCCACCAGGGGGCACACCCACGGGATCAGCACAGCTGGAGAAGTCACCATGGCGATCGGGACCGGGCCTAGGCAGGAACTCGATCGCGAGTCCGCGGGGACCTTGGGACGCCCCGGGCCGCGCGCGCCAGGCGCTCGCTTGGACGGGACCCAGTCTTGGTTGCTCATCCTGACCCGGGCGGTGCTGCGGCTCACCGTGAAGATGGTGGCCGCGGAGGGGGCTAGGCCGGAGAACCTCGGCAATGTGCCCCGGGAAGGCCCCCTCCTGATCTGCTCCAACCATGTCTCCAACTTCGACCCCTTGGTATACGCGGCGGTAATTCCCAGGGTGCTGCACGCTCTGACCAAGGCCGACCTCTACCGGAACCCGGTGTTGCGGGCCTTTCTCCTTCGCTGCAACTGCATCCCGGTGCGCCGCGGCGCCGCCGACCGCCGGGCCATCCGGAGTGCGTTACAGGTGCTCGCCTCGGGTGGGGCGCTCCTGCTCTTCCCCGAGGGGCACCGGGCACCTCCCGAGGGGATGCTCCCCTTCGAGCCGGGCGCCGGCTACCTGGCCCTGCGCTCTGGGGCGATGGTGCTCCCCTGCGCCATCTGGGGCACCGAGGCAGTCCTGCCCAAGGGCAAGCTGGTGCCCCGCCGGGGAGCGATCAGGGTACGACTCGGTGAGCCGTTTCGGCCAACTGGGACCGACTCAGCCGCGGCCAGCCGGGCGATCCAAGCCCAGGTGGCGGGGCTGCTGCCCCCTGAGTACCAACGCTCACCC
>JBOHUH010000146.1:0-6368 GCA_050733915.1 Candidatus Dormibacteria bacterium
GGAGCAGGTCCTCGGTCCGCAGCCCGACCAGTTCACCGACCCGCATCCCGGTGTCGGCCAGGAGCCGGACGATCAGCCGGTCGCGCTCGGTGACGCAGGCGTCCTCGATCGCCTGGATCTGCTCCCGGCTGAGCACCTCGGGGAGGGTCTTGGGGAGCCGAGGCAGGGGGGCCGTGGCCCGGTCCGGCACCGGTTCGCCCTCCTGCTTGGCCCACTTGAGGCACAGGTTCACCGCCCGCAGGTAGGTCCGCACCGTCTGCCGGGAGAGCGGCCCCCGCCGGCCTCCCTCGGTGAGCAGCTCGGCCGACAGTCGCTCCAGGGCCCGGGGGTTGAGCTCGGCTGGGGATCTGAACCCCTGCCGGCCGGCCCAGGGCAGAAAGACCATCCGCAGCGAGTAGCTGAGCTGCACCAGGGTGCCCGGGGCGAGGCCCCGGGCCTGGGCGGCGGTGAGGTACTCCTCGACGCAGCGAGAGAGCGGGGAGGGCGCCTCGGCCTCGACCAGCTGCAAATTGGCCACCGTGACGCCTCCCTGGCCGCGAGTTGAGCCGCAGTCGGTTCGCTCCGACTGCCGCTGCGACAGAGCGATACCCTTGCGGGATTTTGGGTCAGTTTAGCCCCGGGGACGCTTCTTGTCAAGGCGCGGAAACCCCAGCGTTTATGCGGGAAACCCCGGGGATGGTGGGCGCACCAGGAGTCGAACCTGGGGCCTCTACCGTGTCAGGGTAGCGCTCTAACCACCTGAGCTATGCGCCCCTCCGGGGCTTGGGTGACCGGATTATAGCTGCGGTCGCTCGCCATCCCGAACGCGGGCGGGCGCTCTCATACAATCTGGCGGCAAGCATGGCTGAGCCCCGAGTCGACCTGGAAATCCTGCGCCACAGCACCGCCCACCTGATGGCGGCGGCGGTCTGTGAGCTCTGGCCGGGGGCGGAGTATGGGATCGGGCCCGCGATCGAGGACGGCTTTTACTACGACTTCCTGCTCCCTGGCGATCACCGTTTCACCGACGAGGACCTGCCCCTCATCGAGGCGCGGATGCATCAGATTGCCGCCGGCCGCCCCGAGTACCAGCGCCTGGAGCTGACCCGCTCCGAGGCCCTCCAGGAGTTCCGCCAGCTGGGCCAGCGCTTCAAGGTCGAGCTGATCGAGCGCATCCCGGAGGATGAAGTGATCAGCTGCTACCGCACGGGGGCCTTCTTCGACCTCTGCCGGGGCCCCCACGTGCACGACGCCTCGGAGATCCCCGCCTTCAAGCTGACCCATCCCGCCGGGGCCTACTGGCACGGCGACGAGACCCAGCCCATGCTGCAACGGGTCTACGGCACCGCCTGGAACTCCGACGCCGAGCTGGCCCAGTACCTGGAGCGCCTGGCCCAGGCGGCGCTCCGCGACCACCGCAAGCTGGGGCGGGAGCTCGACCTCTTCTCCATCTCGGAGGCACTGGGCCCGGGCTTGATCCTCTGGCACCCCCACGGCACCGTGATCAAGACCGTGATCGAGGACTACTGGCGCCAGGCCCACCGCCGGGCGGGCTACCAGCTGGTGTCCACCCCGCACCTGGCCCGCGAGCAGCTCTGGGAGACCAGCGGCCACCTGGGATTCTTCGCCGACGAGATGTTTGGGCCGATGGAGGTCGAGGGCGACCGCTACCGGGTAAAACCGATGAGCTGCCCCTTTCACATCCTGATCTACAAGTCGCGGGCGCGGAGCTACCGCGACCTGCCCCTGCGGCTGGCGGAGGTGGCCACCGTCTACCGCTACCAGCGCAGCGGGACCCTGCACGGGCTGCTGCGGGTGCGGATGATCACCCAGGACGACGCCCACATCTTCTGCCGCCCCGATGAGGTTGCCGCGGAGGTTACGGGAGTGCTCCGGTTGGTTCGGGAGGTGTACCGACGCTTCGGCTTCGAGGAGGTCGAGGTCGACCTCAGCACCAAGCCGGCCCAGGCGGTGGGGGAGGACGAGCTCTGGAAGCAGGCCGAGTCGGCGCTCACCGAGGTGCTTGATGCGGAGGGCCTCCAGTACCACGTCAACCCCGGCGAGGGAGCCTTCTACGGACCCAAGATCGACGTCCACATAAGGGACGCGATCGGACGGCGCTGGCAGTGTGCCACGGTCCAGTTCGACTTCAACGAGCCTGAGCGTTTCGGCCTCGAGTACATCGGCGCCGACGGCGCCCCGCACCGTCCGGTGATGGTCCACCGCACCCTGCTGGGCTCGCTGGAGCGGTTCATTGGGGTGCTCCTGGAGCATTACGCGGGGGCCCTACCCACCTGGCTCTCCCCGGTCCAGGTCCAAGTCGTCACCGTCAGCGACGAGCAGCTGGACTATGCTCACCAAGTGGCCCTGAGGTTGGAGGCGGCGGGATTTCGCACCGAGGTGCCCGATCGCCCCGGAGAGCGGATCGGCGCCAAGATCCGGGATGCCGAGCTGGCCAAGGTTCCCTACGCCGCGGTTGTGGGTAAGCAGGAGGTGGCGGCCGACATCGTCAATCTGCGCGACAACCGCAACGGGGGGGTGCAGACCAAGATGACCGTCGAGCAACTCATCGCCCAGCTCCGCCGCGAGGTTGACTCCTGAACGGTCCGGGCGGGGACTGGAGCGGCCAGCCTGAGTGTTAGCATCCGGGATTCGATTCCCAGGTTGAGGAGGATTCGTCCATAGCGTTTCGCGAGCTGCGCATTAACGACCAGATCCGGGTACCTTCGGTTCGACTCTTCGACGACACCAATGACGAGGCGCTGGGGATCGTTGGGCTGAGCGAGGCCCAACAGGTCGCCCAGGATCGTGGGCTGGACTTGGTGGAGGTGGCGCCTCAGGCCCAGCCCCCGGTCTGCCGGCTGATGGATTACGGCCGCTTCAAGTTCGAAGCGCTAAAGCGCGAGAAGGACGCCCGCCGCGAGCACAATGCGATCCGGCTCAAGGAGATGAAGCTCCGGCCCAAGATCAGCGAGCACGACTTCCAGACCAAGTACGGCTACGTGCGCCACTTCCTGGAGGAGGGCGACAAGGTCAAGCTCACTATCATGTTCCGGGGCCGCGAGTTGGTGCACCAGGAGATCGGTCGGGCGCTGCTCGCACGACTCGCCGAGGAAGTCAAGGATGTGGCCCAGATAGAGCGCTCGCCCCTGGTCGAGGGGCGCAATATGATCATGATCCTCAACCCGGTGTCCAAGAAAGTAGCCAAAGGAGGCGCTGGCAACCATGCCCAAGATCCGCACCCACAAGGGAACCCAGAAGCGGTTCCGGCTGTCGGGGACGGGTAAGCTGCTGCGCCGCGGCGCTTTCCAGTCGCATCTGCTCGAGCACAAGTCGGCCAAGCGCAAGCGCGGCTACGCCGCGATGCATCAGGTGGTCTCGGGCGATGCCAAGTCAGTGAGGCGCGACGCGCCTTACCTCAAGGGCTGAGCCGTGGCCCGGGTCAAGCGCGGGGTGACCGCGCGGAAGCGGCACAAGAAGGTGCTCGAGCTGGCCTCGGGCTTCACCGGCACCCACCACCGGCTCTTCCGGCCCGCCAACGAGGCGGTGATGCACTCGCTGGCCTACCAGTACCGTGACCGCCGCAAGCGCAAGGGTGACTTCCGCCGGCTCTGGATCGCCCGCATCAACGCCGCGGCCCGCCAGGCGGGCATACCCTACAGCCGCTTCATCGCCGGCCTCAACCGATCTGGGGTGGAGCTTTCGCGCAAGCAGATCTCGGAGCTGGCGATCCACGATCCCGACGCTTTTGCCCAGCTGGTCGAGGTAGTGCGGGAGACCGCGCCCGACCAGTGACCGAGGGCGACCTCCGGGCACTTGGCGAGCGGGCCCTGGAGGAGATCGCCGGGGCGGTCGACAGCGACCAGCTGGAGCGGGTGCGGCTCAAATTCCTGGCCCGCCACGGCGGCTTGATCAGCGCCGCCGCCCCGGCCCTGGCCGAGTCGCGGCCCGAGGAGCGAGCCGGTTTGGGCCGCGCCTTCAACTCCGCCAAGCGGGCTGCCGAGGCCGCCCTGGAGCGGCGCCGCGGCGAGCTCCGGGGTGGGGTGGCTCCGGGTGCCTGGCTCGACCTGAGCAGTCCCCGCTCACCCCTGGAGCGAGGCCACCAACACCCGGTGGGGCGGCTGGTCCGGGAGATCGAGGACATCGGGGCGCGGCTCGGCTACCTCTCGGTGGGGGGACCCGAGGTCGAGGACGACCTCTTCAACTTCGAGCTGCTCAACCTGCCCCCCGAGCATCCTGCCCGCGACGCCCACGACACCTTCTACCTGGAGCGACCGGCCCAGGGCTGGCTGCTGCGCACCCACACCTCCCCGGTGCAGATGCGAACCATGCTGGCCGGTCCTCCCCCCTACCGGATCCTGGCGCCGGGGCGGGTCTACCGCCGGGACAACCCCGACCCCACCCACAATCCCGCCTTCTTCCAGGTGGAGGGGCTCTGCGTCGACGAGGGGGTCACCGTGGCTGACCTCAAGGGGACCCTCACCTACTTCATCCGGGCGCTCTTCGGTGGCCACCGCCGGGTGCGCCTGCGCGCCAGTTACTTCCCCTACACCGAGCCCAGCCTGGAGGCGGACATCTCCTGCGGCTTCTGCTCGGGCCAGGGCTGCCGCAGCTGCCTTGGCAAGGGCTGGGTCGAGATCCTGGGCTCGGGGATGGTGCATCCCCAGGTGCTTCGCAACGCCAACCTGGACCCCGAGCGCTACAGCGGGTTCGCCTTCGGCATGGGTCCCGACCGGATCGCGGCCCTCAAGTACGGCTTGGGGGATGTTCGCGATCTCTACGAGAACGACCTGCGCCTCCTGGAGAGCTTCTGATGCGGGTCAGTCGGGAGTGGCTCTCCCAGTTTGTCGAGCTGGACGACCTCGACCCGCCACGGATCGCCGAGCTACTCACCCTGAGCGGGACAGAGGTGGAGCGAACCTATGACTTCGCGGCCGGCCTGGACCAGGTGGTGGTCGCCGAGGTGGTGGAGCTGGGCCGGCTCCCCGACAGCGACCACCTCTGGCTGACCAAGGTGCGGGTGCCCGGGGCGGAGCCATTGGAGGTGGTCTGCGGTGCCCCCAACCTCAGCCTGGGGGCGGTGGTGGCATGGGCCCGGCCGGGCACCGTGCTGCCCCAGGGGTTGAAGCTGGACCAGCGGCGCATCCGGGGCACCGTCAGCAACGGGATGATCTGCGCCCCAGACGAGCTCGGCCTCGGTCCGGACCACGAGGGTGTCCTGCTGCTTCCCGCCCGCGAGGTGGCGCTGGGGCAGCCGCTCAGCACGGTCTTCCCCAAGGACACCATCTTGGAGCTGGAGATCCTCAGCAACCGGGCCGACTGCCTCTCTCACCTGGGGGTGGCGCGAGAGCTGGCGGCGGTGCTGAACCGGCCGCTGCGGGAGCCGGACCTGGATGAGCCGCCCCGGTCCGGCCCCCCCGCCGGAGACGAGGTTCGCGTGCGCATCGACGCCACCGAGGACTGCCCGATCTACCTGGCCGAGCGGATCGATCAGCTGCGCTCCGGACCGTCGCCGCTCTGGCTGCAGCGACGCCTGCTGGCGGTGGGGTCGCACCCGATCTCGGCGGCAGTGGACCTGGCCAACTACGTGATGCTGGAGCTGGGGCAACCGCTCCACACCTTCGACTGGGACCGGCTGCCCCGGGGCTCCCGGGGAGTGCAGATCGGGGTCCGCCACAGCCATCCCGGCGAGCTCCTGGCCTGCCTCGACGGGGTGGAGCGCCGGCTCCTGCCCGATGCCCTGGTGATCACCGCCGAGGATCGCCCGGTAGGGCTGGCCGGGATCTTAGGCGGCAGCGAGAGCGCGGTTGGCCAGGCGACCTCGTCGATCCTGCTCGAGGCGGCCAGTTTCGACTGGGTGGCCATCCGGCGGACCAGCCGAGCCCTGGGGCTACGAAGCGAGGCTTCCGGGCGCTTCGAGCGCTTCCTCTCGGCGTCCCTGGCGCCGCTCGGGGCGCGGCGCTTCTGCCACCTGGTGGGGGAGGTGGCCGGAGGCAGGGTCCGCCCCGGGCCGGTCCAGGGCGGCGCCCTGCCCGCGCCACCGGCGGCGATCCGGGTCAGCTCTCGCTCGATCTCCCGCCTCTTGGGCCTGGAGGTGAGCGCCGAGTCCGCCGACGCCACCCTGGGCCGGCTGGGCTTTGGGTCCGTGCGCGACGGGGACTTCCTGGAGGTCCAGCCCAACCCGGTCCGCACCGATGTCCGCATCGAGGTCGAGGTAATCGAGGAGGTGGGCCGCATCATCGGTTACGAGCGGCTGCCCGTCACCCTGCCGGCGCAGCGGACGCCACCTGGTGGGGAGCCCGGATTGGTGGCCGCCTCCCGGCTGGCGGCGGAGATCTGCCTGGGAGCTGGGTTCACCGAGGCGATCAGCTCGAGCCTGGTCCGCCGGG
>JBOHUH010000147.1:0-4590 GCA_050733915.1 Candidatus Dormibacteria bacterium
TCGGAACCGGCCAACCTAATCGCACCCGTAAGGCCACTGCTGCTGAGATCGGTCAAGGATGGCCCGGCGGCCGCCCCTGCGAGGGTCGCTAAAGCCGCGGCAGTGAGGTGGGGAAGGTGGCTGGTGCGGGCCAGCACCCGGTCATGCTCCTCGGCAGTGACCACCACCGGACACGCCCCCAGGAGCTCGACCACACGGCGCGCTGCCGCCATCGCTGCGGGATCGTCCCTCACCGGGCAGAGGACGAAGGAGGCGCCCTGGAGTCGGTCGGGCTCGCCCGCGTCCGGACCGCTCTCCGTGCCGCCGCACAGCGGGTGGCCGCCCATCGCCTGCGCGCGCGGGTTCGCCCACTTGCGCATGGCCGCCACCACCACCCGCTTCGCGCTCCCGGTATCGAGCAGCAGCTGGCCCGGGCGCAGCTGGGGTCCCAGCTGCTCCGTCAGGGCCACCGCGGCACCGACTGGGACCGCGAGTAGGAGCAGCTCCGCCTCTAGCGCCTCACCCGCGCTGGCCAGAGCCCGCCGAGCGCTACCCAGGGCCAGGCTGGCCTTGAGAGCCGCCGGATTCGGATCCCACGCAGTCACCTCCCCCACAACTTCCGAGGGCAGCCGAGAGAGGGCTCGTCCAATCATGGTGCCAATCTGCCCGTTGCCGAGGATGGCCACCCGGCCGAGACCGGTCACGCCGCCACCCGCCCCACTGCCGCCGCCACCCGGCCCACCTGTGCCACCAGCTCGGCGAAGGCTGCTGGGTCCAGCGACTGGGCACCGTCCGAAAGTGCCGTGGCGGGATCAGGATGTACCTCCACCAGGAGGCCGTCCGCGCCAGCCGCCACCGCCGTGCGTGCGATGGCGGGAACGTACTGGGCCCGTCCAGCCGCGTGACTGGGGTCCACCACCACCGGCAGCGAGCTCACCCGATTCAGGACCGGGACCGCAGTTATGTCAAGGCTGAAACGAACCGAGGGCTCAAACCCTCGAAGTCCGTGCTCACAGAGGGCCACCCGCTGGTTCCCGCCCGCCAGCACGTACTCGGCGGCCTGGAGTAGCTCTTCGATGGTGGCTGCCAGTCCCCTTTTGAGCAGGACCGGGCGGTCGACCTGGCCGCAGGCCTGAAGCAGACGGAAGTTCTGCATGTTGCGCGCCCCGATCTGAAGGATGTCGGCGTTCTCCGCCACCATGGCGACCTCCTCGGGTGCCAACACCTCGGAGATGACCGCCATCTGAAAGCGATCGGCCACCTCGCGCAACAGCAGGAGCCCCGCCTCGCCCATTCCTTGGAAGGAGTACGGGGAGCTCCTGGGCTTGAAGGCGCCGCCTCTAAGGATCCTCACCCCAAGCCCACTTACGGCCGCCGCCGTCGCCTCAAGCTGATTCCTGCTCTCGACGGCGCAGGGGCCGGCCATCATCAGCACAGGGGCACCGCCCAGTTCCAGACCGCGACCCAGGGGGATGACGCGGTCCTCGGGATGGAAGTCCCGGCTGACCAGGGGATGATCGTGCAGGACCCGGACCACCGTCTCCACCCCGTCCAGCACCGATAGCTTCTCCAGGTTGGGCTCGCTCTCGGGACCAACTAAGCCCACGACGGTGCGCTCCCACCCGTGCGACACCTGGGGAGTGAGTCCCATCTCGCGTCCCCTCTGAACCACCCTCCGGATCTGCTCGGCGGTGGCACCGGCCGCCATCACGATCACCTACCCATCTCCGCCGCTTCCGCCGCCAGGTCGGGACGCAGCACCGAGGCCGCTCCCAGGTAGGCGTGGCGCACCTGTGCCTGCGACCGCAGGGTGTTGACCAGCATCAACGCCCGCAGGCATGCTGCCACCCTCGTGTCGCCGCCATGCTCGCGCACGAGCAGGAGCGGTACCGCGGCGTACCCCCGCCGACGCGCGGCCGCCGCCGGGTTGACGGCGCCCAGGTCCTCCTGGAGGGTGAAGATCACCGCCGCCACGTCCTCGATCTCAGCTCCGCTTCCCGCCAGCATGGCACGGAGCAAGCCACCGACGGCATCGTCCAGCTCTTCCACGCAGTCGACGACAAGGGCGCCCCGCACTCCACGGCACGCTCGCGCGCCCGCCCCGACCGCCGGGCCTAACTCCTCCATGACCTTACCTCCGTTCCCCCCGAGGGGATGCGGAGCGGAGATCCGGCCCTGACATTAAGGAGGCGCGGAGACCGCTCCGCGCCTTCCGCCACCGCTGGGTCGGGTCTGCTACCCGGTCCCGCCGTACGCGGAAGGCGCCCCGTGCGCATACGCGTACGGGAACTCAACCGCGCCGACAAAGTAGAAAGATCCGACCAGCATCTGCGGCCTCATATTGAGGACTGGGGCTGGCCACGTCAAGCCGTCGCCCGCGTTGACAGGTCCCCGCCCGGACTAGGAAGTTGGCCATCACGACGGCGCGCAGCGGGGTCAAGACCGACTCGGGGTGGAATTCGACCCCAAACCAGGACCGGGTGCGGTGGCCCAGACCCATGATCAGCCCGTCCTCGCTGGTGGCGATGACTTCGAGGGACGGGGGCACGCTCTCCGCCACAAGCGAGTCGTAGCGGCCTCACACAGACGAGCTGGGAAGACCGGTCAGCACCCCGTGCCAGTCGCCGGCCACGGCGAGGAATACTGCCTCGAAGTCGACGGCGTCGATCGGAGGTCCGACCATACCGGCATGAGACGCTCCCTCCCTGGCCGCACCACACTGTGAATTGCCTGCCCATGCTCGACAGCTCGACGAGTCTCTCCCCTCTGGCCTGGCACACCGTCCCGGTGGCCAGGTCCGTCGCAGCCAGCACGCCAGGACCCCGCGACCGGTGGCCCACAATGTCCGGGTGGATCTACCGATTACCTATCAGGGTGAGGAGGGGGCGTACTCAGATGAAGCCTGCCGGCTCCTCTTCCCCGGCAGCGAGACCATGGGCCGGAGGGCCTTCGCGGACGTCTTCGCGGCTGTCAGCGCCGGCCAGGCTGGTGCTGCGGTCCTCCCTGTGGAGAACAGCTTGGCCGGAGTCGTGCAGGAAGTCAGCGATCTTCTCTGGCAGCACGAGGAGTTGGCGGTGGAGGGCGAGTGGGTGATGCCCGTACGCCACCATCTCCTCGCTCACGCCGGCTCTCCCGTGCGCCGCGCCCTGTCGCACCCGCAAGCCCTGGCCCAGTGCGCAAGCTGGCTGAGGCGGCACAAGCTGACCCCGGTGTCCTTCGCCGACACCGCTGGCGCCGCCCGTCACGTGGCGGCGTTCGGGCTTCCTGGCGATGCAGCCATCGCCTCGGCTACTGCCGCCGAACTGTACGACCTCGAGGTGGTCGCCGCCGACATCGCTGACCATCCTTCGAATCAGACCCGATTCGTGGTCGTGACGAGAAGGCCGGTTGGCCCAGTGCCGCCGGCCGGCCCCTCCAAGATCGCTATGGGCTTCGTCGCCGAACACCGCCCCGGCGGATTGGTCCAGGTGTTGCAGGTCTTCTCGGACCTGGCCCTCAACCTCACTCGTCTCGACTCCCGCCCGATCCCCGACCAGCCGTTCCGCTACCGGTTCTACGTCGACGCGGAACTAGGCGACGGAGCCGAGGCGGCTGACGTGCTTCGGAAGTTGGCGCATCTCGGTCAGGAGCTGCGCGACTTCGGCGTCTACCCACGCAGCTTACCTCCAGCCAAGGCAGCCGAGCCGGGCAAGGTGGCGACGTTGGGCGCCCCGGATGATGGCTAGCGGATCGTGGACCGCGCTGGGTGCCGTGCGGCCCGGGTACTGGTCTTGACCGTGGCTGTCGTGGCTGGAGGCCAGGCTACGGCAGCCTGCACTACGAGCCGTACATAGGGTTGAGACGCTTCATGAACGCGACGGCAGGCCGGAGAACCGCCTGGACTCAAGGTGTCTCCCAGAACTTGGGACTATCCACAGCCCAGAGGGCTGCAGGAGCCATGCCCGCAACGGTGGCGGCGGCACTCACCGGCCTCGGCAAGTCGAGGGGCGACGGGGTCGCTCGACTTCGCCGCTCCGGCTGGCCAAGATCCGGTTCTGTGAAGATCAGCGAACCGAGGTCCAAGCTCGGCAGTATTCGCGGATCAGCGCAGTCTCGCGCCTGCGCCTAGCCCGATGCACACTGTCTCAGCTTTATGCCTTCTCTCGCGTACTTGACATAGCCCAGGGGCTGTGCCGAGTAGGCCTCGACCGGATCACTTCGGCGGTTGGCTTCGCAGGGCCTCTCGATTCTTTCGGCTCCAGGACCCCTGGTTCCAGCAACCACGATCGCGCGCGGAGATGTGACAACCTATCACGTGGCCATGGAGCAGCAGGAAATGCAAGAGTCCGAGCTCGGAGCTGGCGCGGAACTGCTCGCCGCCGACCTCAGCTCCACCAGGCTCGGGGTCGTTGGAGCCGGGGTGATGGCTGAGGCGATGATCGCTGGGCTGCTTCGCCGTGGACTGCTGGCACGCGAGCAACTGCTCTGCAGCCACCCTCGAGCGGAAGTCAAGTCCCATTGGTTGGTGTAATTGGGAGCGGAGTTCGGGGGTAGATTCATCAGGCCGCCAAGCCCGCAGTCAGGGGGTTGGTGAGGAAGTCTTGGTTGGTGGGGTCGAGCCGGGCCATGGAC
>JBOHUH010000148.1:0-2435 GCA_050733915.1 Candidatus Dormibacteria bacterium
GGCGCAGACCCCGTGCGTCTCGGCGGTGGTCCTCGGCTCGGGGCCGATCAGGATCGGCCAGGGGATCGAGTTCGACTACTGCTCGGTGCAGGCGGCGACGGCGCTGCGCCGACGCGGGCTCCAGGCGGTGATGATCAACAGCAACCCGGAGACGGTGTCCACTGACTTCGACTGCAGTTCGCGCCTCTACTTCGAGCCGATCGACCTGGAGGCGGTGCGCGAGGTCTGCCGGGTGGAGCAGCCGCTCGGGGTGGTGGTTCAGTTCGGCGGCCAGACCGCGGTCAACCTGGCCGGCCAGCTGCACCGGCTCGGGCTACCGCTGCTAGGCTCCGCCGCGGCCTCGATCGAGATGGCCGAGGATCGCGGCCGCTTTGAGGTCCTGCTTCAGCAGTTGGGGATCGCCCGCCCCCCCGGAGCGGCGACTCGCGACCCACAAGCGGCGGAGCGGATCGCGGAGCGGGTCGGCTACCCGGTCCTGGTCCGCCCCTCCTACGTCCTGGGGGGACGGGCCATGGATGTGGTCCACTCCAAAGAGCAGCTGCGCCTCTATTTGGGCGACGCCCTGCTGGCCTCCGGCGACGCCGGTGGCGAGGTCCTCATCGACAAATACATCCTGGGGATGGAGGTCGAGGTCGACGCGATCTGCGATGGCGCGCAGGTGCTGGTGCCCGGGGTGATGGAGCATGTGGAGCGGGCCGGGGTCCACTCCGGCGACTCCATGGCGGTCTTCCCGCCGCCGCGGCTGAGCCCCGAGGTGACCGCGGAGCTGGTCCGGGTCACCACCCAGCTGGCCCTCGGCACCAACACCGTGGGCCTGATCAACGTCCAGTACGTGGTGCACCGCGAGCGGGTCCTGGTGATCGAGGTCAACCCCCGGGCCAGCCGCACCGTCCCCTTCCTCAGCAAGGTCACCGGGGTGGCCATGGTGGACGCCGCCGTGGGCGCCATGCTGGGCCAGACCCTGAGCCAGGCCGGGCTCGGCAGCGGTTTGCTCCCCCCACCCGCTCTGGTGGCGGTCAAGGCCCCGGTCTTCTCGGCCCGCAAGCTGGATGAGGTGGACACCGTCCTGGGCCCGGAGATGACCTCGACCGGGGAGGTGATCGGCGTCGCCCAGGAGCTTCCGGCCGCTCTGGAGAAGGCCTTCTGGGCCGCCCTCGGCTCGCTGCCCCGCCGGGGCGGGGCGCTGGTCAGCATCGCCGACCAGGACAAGGCGGCGGGGCTGCCGATCGCGGCCCGCCTGGCCGAGCTCGGCTTCACCCTGTACGCCACCCCCGGAACCGCCGCGGCGCTGCGCCAGGCGGGGCTCAGCGTGACCGAGGTGAGCAAGCTCCACGCGGGCCGGCCCAACGTGCTCGACGTCACCGTTGCGGGCCAGGTGGAGGTGGTAATCAACACCATCTCGGGAGGGTCCACCAACGAGATGGCCGGTGAAGGGGCCGGGGCGGGACGGCGGCCGGTGCGGGACGGCTACCGCATCCGCCAGGCGGCGGTGCAGCGGGGCATTCCCTGCCTGACCTCGCTGGAGACGGCCGCGGCGCTGGTGTCGGCGCTGGCCGCGGGACGCCGCGAGCAGGTCGAGGTGGGAACCATCGACGAGTATCGGCGTAGCCGGGCGGCGGTCGCCTCGTGAGCGTCGCCGCCGGCACCTCCGCCAAGCGGCTGGCGGGTGAGAGCGACCTCTCCCGGGCGGTCGACGAGCTCGCCGAGTGCACTCTGATCCGGCCCCTCCAGAGCAACCTCTTCGAGATCACCTTCCGGGCCCCAGAACTGGCGCGGCGGGCGCAGCCCGGGGAGTTCGCTCAGATCTGGGTGGACCCCGGCCCCCGGCCGCTGCTGCGCCGCCCCTTCTCCTTCAGCCGGGCCAAGCCCGTCAGTGGCCTGATCTCCTTCTACCTGGGCGCGGTCGGCGAGGGCAGCCGCCGCCTGCGAGGCTTCTCCCCCGGCCGCAAGGCGCGGATCCTGGGCCCCTTGGGCCGGGGGTTCACCCTGCCCGATCGCCCGGGCCGCTCCCTGCTGCTCTCGGGGGGGCTGGGCGCGGCACCGTTCCCGCTCCTCGCCGAGCGCCTGCACCGGCTGGGTGAGGAGCTGGTGTGGATCAACGGCGCTCGAACCGCGACCGAGCTCTACCCCGAAGAGCTGCTCCCGGGGGGCCTCGCCGAGGTCGCCATATTCACCGAGGACGGCAGCCGGGGCGAGGCCGGACGGGTCACCTCCGGGCTGGCGCCCTGGCTCAGTCGGGTCGACCGGGTCTACGCCTGCGGCCCCAACCCCATGCTCGCGGCCGTCTTCCAGCTGCTCGCCGAGGTCGCCGGCTCCGCAACCGCCCCACCGGCTCTGGAGGTGTCCATCGAGGCGCCCATGGGTTGCGGCTTCGGGACCTGTCTCGCCTGCGCCATCCCGCTCCTCCCCCAATCAGCCCCCCCGGAGGCGGTGCT
>JBOHUH010000149.1:0-5736 GCA_050733915.1 Candidatus Dormibacteria bacterium
GCCCCGCGCCGCTCCAAGGTCGCCGCCAGCTCCGGGTCGGCGGCGAAGTGGGCCTTGAGCAGCTCCTTCCCCGGGGCGGTGATGATCACCGCCCGCTCCACCCCCGAGGCCACCGCCTCCTCGATGCCCCACTGGATCGAGGGCCGGTCTCCCACCGGGACCATCTCCTTGGGAAGGGCCTTGGTGGCGGGCAGGAATCGGGTGCCCAGCCCGCCCGCCGGCACCACCACCGTCCGGACTTTTCCCACGGGGAGCGATTCTAGGGGGGCGCGCCGGCCCGATCGGGGGCGGGCTTGGCCCCCGGCCCGCCCGGGACCGGAGGTCTGCCCCGAAGTGACAGGCCGCTGGCTAGTGCTGCCCGGAGGTCACCGTCGACCCCGCCAGCGAGCCCGCCGCCGAGTGGATACCGTCGCCGAGTTGCAGGTTCTGAGCCACCCGCGCTCCCAGCTCCGGGTCCACCTTGGTCCAGTACTCGATCACCCGGGTCAGGACTCGGGGCTCGACGCCCTGGGCCGCGTGCCCGCCGATGTTGCCGACCAGCCGCTCCTTGGCGGCCTGGTCCAGGACCTTGCGGTAGAGGGTCCCCGGCTGGATGAAGTCATCGTCGTCGCGACGCCTGGTGTAGGCGGCCCGGATGATCTCGCCGCCCTCGGCGCGCCAGCTGGTCTCGGCGGCCGCGGGGTCGGCCCTCGGTCCCCCGTAGGAGTTGGGAGCATAGGTGGGGTCGGGGGGATTGGAGTAGCGCATCGCCCCATCGCGGTTGTAGGAGTTGACCTCAACCTTGGGTTGGTTCACCGGCAGCTGGAGGTAGTTGGGGCCGATCCGGTGGCGGTGGGTGTCGGGGTAGGAGAAGAGCCGCCCTAACAGCATCTTGTCCGGGCTGGGCCCGATCCCGGGGACCATGTTGGCGGGCTCGAAGGCCGCCTGCTCGATCTGGGCGAAGTAGTTCTCGGGGTTGCGGTCCAGGACCATCCGCCCCACCCGGTGCAAGGGGTAGTCCTGGTGTGGCCAGACCTTGGTCAGGTCGAAGGGGTTGAAACGGTAGTCGGCGGCCTCGGCCAGCGCCATCAGCTGCACCGAGAGGGTCCAGGAGGGGAACTCAGCCCGCTGGATGCTCTGGTGGAGATCGCGGAGATGGCAGTCGGGGTCGTCCGCGGTCATCGCCTTGCCCTCGGCGGCGGTGTAGAACTCGATCCCCTGGTCGCTGTGGAAGTGGTACTTCACCCAGTACTTCTCACCGCCCCGGTTCTCCCAGAGGTAGGTGTGGCTGGAGTAGCCGTTCATGTGGCGCCAGGTCCGGGGAATGCCCCGGTCGCCCATCAGCCAGGTGACCTGGTGGGCCGACTCCGGGGACAGGGTCCAGAAGTCCCACTGCATGTTGTTGTCGCGGGTGTGGGTGTCCGCGCGGCGCTTCTGGGAGTGGATGAAATCCTGGAACTTCTGGGGATCCCTGATGAAGAACACCGGGGTGTTGTTGCCCACCAGGTCGTAGTTCCCCTCCTCGGTGTAGTACTTCATGGCAAACCCCCGCGGATCGCGCTGGGAGTCGGCGCTGCCGAGCTCCCCGGCGACGGTGGAGAAGCGGACCAGCATCGGGGTCCTCTTGCCGGGGCGCAGGAAGTCGGCCTTGCAGAAGGGGGTGATGTCGTCGGTGACCTCGAAGAAGCCGAAGGCGCCGCCGCCCTTGGCGTGGACCACCCGCTCCGGGATCCGCTCCCGGTTGAACTGGGCCATCTTCTGGATCAGGTAGTGGTCCTGGAGCAGGATCGGGCCGTCGGGTCCGATGGTCAGCGAGTGCTCGTCACTGGCATTGCGAATCCCGGCATCGGTGGTGGTCGGTTTCGGCTGGTTGCTCATCCGCTCCTCCTTGCTGGTTGCCCCGTACCCCCGCTATCCGTCTCTTTCCCCCGAGCCCTGACGGCACCCGCCGCGCGGCAGCTCGGGCAGACTCCCCAATAGGTCACCTCCGCCTCGTCGACCAGGTAGCCGGAATCGCTGAGCGGCGCCAGGCAGGGGGCGTGTCCGACGGCGCAGTCGACATCGACCACGGCGGCGCAGCTGCGGCACACCAGGTGGTGGTGGTTGTCGCCCACCCGGATCTCGAAGAGGGAGGGCTGGCCGGCAGGCTCGATCCGGCGCACCAGCCCCGTCTGCTCCAGGACCGCGAGGGAGTTGTAGAGAGCCTGGGTGGAGATCGCCCCGAGCCGCTCCCGGGCTCCCAGCGCCAGCTGCTCCACGCTGGCATGCCCCATGCCCTGGAGGAGGTCCAGAAGGGCCACCCGGAGGGCGGTGACCCGGCGCCCTACCGCCCGGATCCGCTGACTCGGTTCCACCGCGAGCTCCAGCTCCACCAGGCCAGCATAGCGGATGAGTGGAGTGACTCAATTTTGCCCATCAATCAACTCTTCGCTGAACCCGGGGGCACCGCCCCGTCAAGCGCCCCCCGGCCCCACGGTCCAGGGTCTGGGTCAGCCAGTCCCTTCGGCGAGGTCGGCGCCGGGGCGCCGCCGCAGCGCCAGCGCCGCCACCAGCAGCCCCGCCACCAGCGCCCCCAACCCGAGCCAGGCGGGAGCCGGGACCTGCCGGGCGGCCAGCCAGAACTCGCCGAGGGGATCGTCGATGGCGTCGGCGAAATTGATGGTCACGGCGCCCGGGTGAGCCTCGGCCAGGGCCCGCTCATAGAGCCGGGCACGGGTCACTGGGTGCAGCGGGGTCGGGGCCAGGGCGTCCACCAGCAGGACCGCGGTCCTGGCGATGGCCCGGGCGCCGGGATCGCCGCTCGGGGCGGGCGCGGTTCCCTCCAGCCATGCCGCGATCTCTGCCGCCAAGCGGCGGTCCTCGCGACTGCTCATCCGCTCACTCCTCGTCTGGGCCCTGGTCGCCGCCGCCCAGGGCCGAGTACGGCGGCACCTGGAACTCGGAGCCGAGCCGCCGCTCCAGAGAGCGCAGGCCGCGGAAGACCAGCAGCTTGACGGCGCCCTCGCTCTTGCGCATCACCCGGCCCACCTCGGCATTGCGGAGCCCGGTGCCGAAGCGCAGGGTGATCGCCTGGCGCTGGTCTGGGGAGAGCTGGCGCACCGCCGCCTGGATCCGGCGCACCTGCTCGGAGCGGATGGCCGCGTCCTCGGGGCCCTCGGCGGAGTCGACCAGGTTGTCGGGCAGCGTGATCCAGCCCTGGCGGCGGTGCTCGCGCATGACCAGGTTGGAGGCCACCCGGTAGAGCCACGCCGAGTAGGGGACTCCCCGCCACTCGAACCGGCCGATCTCCGCGTAGGCTCGCATGAACGTGGTGGCGGTGACATCCTGAGCCCGCTCCCAGCTCCCGGTCTGGTGGTAGGCGAAGGCGTGGATCTGGTCGACGTAGCGGTCGTAGAGCTTGGCGAAGTCGGCGGGGTTTTGCTTGGCGGCCTCCAGCAGGCGGCGCTCTTCCTCGAGGTCCTGGCTGGGTCGGCTGCTGCGCCGGCGCAACTGGGGAAAGCGCCGACGCTTGCCCTCGGAGATGTCTGGCTGGGCGGCGTCATCCAAAGGTCTCAATTCCGGCACCGGGGCCACGGTTACGCCCCCGCGGGGGCGGCCGCCCCGCCCCCGGGATGGATCCCCAATGCCCGGCCCGCCTCGGCGAAGGCGGCGAGGGCCCGGTCCAGCTGCTCGGTGCTGTGCCCGGCGGTGACGATGGTGCGTACCCGGCCGCGGTCCCGGGCCACCGTGGGGTAGCCGATGGCGGTGGCGAAGACCCCCCGCTGGCGCAGTTCCGCAGAGAGGGCCACGGCCCGCTCGGCGGCACCCACGATCACCGGGGTGATCGGGGTCTCGCTCACCCCGCAGTCGAAACCCAGGCCCTGCAACCCAGCCTTGAAGTGGGCGGCGTTGGCCCAGAGCCGTTCCTGCAACTCGGGCTCCGTCTGCATCACGTCGAGGGCGGCGATGCAAGCGGCCACCACCGCCGGGGGGTGGGAGGTGGAGAAGAGAAAGGGGCGGCCGGCATGGGTGAGCATGTCGCGCAGCTCCTGCGACCCCGCGACGTAGCCGCCCAGCACCCCCACCGCCTTGCTCAGGGTGCCCACCTGGACCTGCACCCGTCCCTCCAGCTGGAAGTGGTCCACCGAGCCCCGCCCATCGCGTCCCAGGACCCCCGCGGCGTGGGCGTCGTCGACCATCACCGCCGCCTCGTGGGCCTCGGCCAGGGCCACGATCCCCTTGAGGGGGGCGATGTCCCCGTCCATGCTGAAGACCCCGTCAGTGACCACCAGCACCCGCCGGGCGCCGTCCCCCCGAGCCTCTTTGAGCCGCTGCTCGAGCCCCTCCAGGTCCTTGTGGGGGAAGAGGTAGCGCCGGGCCTTGGTGAGCCGGATCCCGTCGATGATGCTGGCGTGGTTGAGCTCGTCGCTGACCACCGCGTCGCCGGCTCCGAGGACCGCCCCCAGAACCGCCAGGTTGGCGGTGAACCCGCTCTGCAGGGTGAGCGCCGCCGCGGTGCCCTTGAACTCCGCCAGCCGGTGCTCCAGCTCCTCGTGCAGCGACTGGGTCCCGGCGATGGTGCGGACCGCTCCCGAGCCTGCTCCCCAGCGCCTGGTGGCGGTGACCGCGGCCTCGATCAGCTTGGGGTGGGTGTTGAGCCCCAGGTAGTTGTTGGAGCAGAGGTTGATGTAGCGCCGGCCGCCGATCTCCACCTCGGCCCCCTGGGGACTCTCTAGCACCGTGAGCTGATGCCAGCTGCCCTCGGCGCGGAGCTCGGCCAGCTCGGCCGCGAGGCTCTCCTGGAACTCAGTCATCACCAGCCACCCTCCGGAGGATAGAGCACCACCTTGCCGACCTCGCCGGACCCGGCCAGCTCGACCGCCTGCTCGAAGTCGGCGAAGGGCAGGCGGTGGGTGATGATCGGCCGCACGTCGACGCGCCCACCGCTGAGGTACGCGGCGGTCCTGTCCCAGGTGTCGAACTGACGCCGGCCGGTGACCCCGAAGAGGGTGATGCCCCGCATCACCACCCGGCTGGAGAGGTCCAGGGTGAGCTCTCGGTCCCCCAGCCCCAGCAGGCTCATCCAGCCCCCGGGGCGCAGGGTCTCCAGGGCGGCGGTGACCAGCCCGGGGTGACCGGACATCTCCAGGACCACGTCGGCCTCGCCCCGACAGGCGTCCTCGAGCTGGCCCCGGAGGTCTCCGCCCGTCCCAGTGTCGACGGCGGCGTCCGCCCCCATCCGCGCCGCGATCGCCAGCCGGGCGGGCACCCGGTCCACCGCCACCACCCGCTGCGCCCCCTCGGCCACCGCGACCCCGACGGCGGCGCACCCGATGGGACCGCAGCCGGTTACCAGGACGACCCGGCCTTGGAGCTCGCCCTGGGAGGCGGCGTGGACCGCGTTGCCCATCGGCTCTTGGAAGGCCACCATGGCCGGCTCCAGGGCCGGGGGCGCGACCCGGCAGTTGCGGGCGGGGACCACCACCCCCTCGGCGAAGACCCCGTCGACGTCCACTCCCAGAATCCTGGTGTTCTCGCAAACGTGGAAGTCGCCGCGCCGGCAGGACCCGGCACCGCCCGCTGCTGCAGGGAACCGACCCGCAGGCGCGGCTCGAACAGCTGCTGCGCGAACGCGAGCCGCTCTACCGCCAGATCGCCGACCTGGCGGTATCGACCAATCATCGCCGCGTACTCAGCGTCGCCGAGCACATCGTGCAGCAATACCGCGACACCCTTGCGACGCAAGGCGCAGAGGCGCAGTAGCGGCGTTCCTTACGG
>JBOHUH010000150.1:0-10168 GCA_050733915.1 Candidatus Dormibacteria bacterium
TCCGTGATCGCCGCGGTGAACGTCTCCGCCCACGCCACCACCGTGTCACTGGACGACCTGCGGACCACCTTCCTGCCCCAGCTGCTGGCGACCGCCGAGGAGATCGAGGCAGACCTCGCCTCCAACCGCTGGGGTGCGGCCGCCCCCTGAGCCTTCCGGGAGCCTGCACCACCGGGCAGGGGGCGCACCCCGCACAGCTCGGCGCCCGGCCCTCGGTGTCAATCCCGGCTGAGGGAACGATCGCCCCAGGGTGTGATTCTGGCTGAGGGAATACGCGGGCTTGCCCTGGCGACAGGTGTTCGGTAGACTTCGCATCCCCACCCTGCGCGCGCGCCAGCGCGGCAGGCCGCCAGGATCTGCCGGCGAAGGCCGGCGAGGAGCAAGAGAAGAGCGATGCAGGAGAAGCCGGTACTCCTCACCCCAGAAGGGCTCGACAAGTTGCGCTTTGAGCTCGACCACCTGGTCAACGAGCGGCGCGTGGAGATTGCCCAGCGGATCAAGGCCGCCAAGGAGTTCGGCGACCTCAGCGAGAACGCCGAGTACGAGGACGCCAAGAACGAGCAGGGTTTTGTCGAGGGTCGCATCCTCACCCTGGAGCAGATGATCCGCAACGCCAGCCTGATCGACACCGAGGACCATCCCGACGGCTCGGTGCAACTGGGCTCCTCAGTGATGGTGAAGGACGAGTTCGGAGAGATGACCTACACCATCGTCGGCCCGGCCGAGGCGGACGCCGGCTCGGGCCGGATCTCCCTGGAGTCCCCGGTGGGCAAGGCGCTGCTGGGCCGGCGCACCGGGGAGAAGATCAAGGTCGACACCCCGGGGGGAGCGCGCCAAGTCCAGATCCTCAAGGTGGCGTGAGCCAGGCGCCGCCTCCAGGCGGCGGGGCGCTAGCGGAGATCTTCGCGGAGCGCCGGCGCAAGGCGGAGGAGCTGCGCCGGGCTGGCCAGGAGCCCTGGGGGGTCGACTACAGCCCCACGTTGAGCTGCGCTGCGGCTGCGGACCGGGTGCCGGCCACCGCGGTCGAGGTGGGGGAGTCGGCCCGCGTGGCGGGACGGATCCTGCGACTGCGCTCCTCGGGGGGGATAGCCTTCGCCGACTGCAACGACGCCAGCGGCACCCTGCAGTTGCTGGCCAGCCGCGATGGAGGGGGGGAGGCGCTGGTCGCCCAGCTGGAGGGGCTCGACCTGGGGGACATCGTGGGCGCCGAAGGCGAGCTGATCAGGAGCCGTCGCGGCGAGCCCTCGCTGCGATTGCGCCAGCTCACCCTCCTGGCCAAGGCGCTGCGCCCACCGGCCTCCAAGGTGCGGGGCCTCACCGACGTGGAACAGCGCTACCGGCGCCGCTACCTCGACCTGCTTTCCGAGCCCGCGCAGAGGGGGATCTTCCGGCAGCGCGCCGCGGTGATCCGAGCCCTCCGCCGAGTCCTCGACGGCAGGGACTTCCTGGAGGTGGAGACGCCGATGCTGCAGGCGATCCCCGGCGGTGGGGCGGCCCGGCCCTTCGCCACCCACCACCACTCCCTGGACGCCGACCTCTACCTGAGGATCGCCATCGAGCTCTACCTCAAGCGGCTCCTGGTCGGAGGGTTCGAGCGGGTCTACGAGGTGGGGCGGACCTTCCGCAACGAAGGGCTGTCACCCCGACACAACCCCGAATTCACCCTGCTCGAGGCCTACCAGGCCTACGCCAACCTCAAGACCATGCTGGAACTCTGCGAGGAGTTGATGGTGGCGGCAGCCGACGCGGCAGCCGCCAACGGCGCCGTCCCCGCCCCCCAGAGTCCCTCGCTGCGACCCCCCTATCCCGCCGAGACCATGACCCGTTTGGTCAGCCAGGGCACCGGTCTTGACGCCGACGCCCTCTGGGACGACCCGGTTCGACTCCGGCGGGAGGCAGGCGGGCTGGGAGTGGATCTGGCCGAAGGGGCGTCTTCCGGCGAGGTGCTCTTCGCGGCCTACGAGCAGCTGGTCGAGCCCCAGCTCAGGGGGCCGATGTTTGTCACCGAATACCCGGTGGAGGTCTCGCCCCTGGCCCGACTCGGCCCAGACCCCCGATTCGTGGAGCGCTTTGAGCTGGTGGTCGAGGGCCGCGAGCTGGCCAACGCCTTCTCCGAGCTCAACGATCCCTTGGAACAGCGGCGCCGGCTAACCGAGCAGGCCCTGAGGCGCGAGTCTGGCGATCTCGAGTCCCAGCCCTTTGACGAGGACTTCGTCGAGGCCCTGGAGCACGGGATGCCGCCCGCCGGGGGGATCGGCGTGGGGGTGGATCGGCTGGTGATGCAGGCGACCGGGGCCAAGAGCATCCGCGACGTGCTGCTCTTCCCCACCCTGCGCCCGGGCGGGGCCGGACGGGGCGCGGTCGCCGCCGATCCCCCCAGCCCTCCGCCCGCCTAACCTTTAGCGATGCTCTCACTGAACTTCATCCGGGAGAACCCGGAACTGGTGCGCCAGGCCGCCCTGCGCAAGGGCGAACCCGCGCCCATCGACGAGATCCTCGCCCTCGACCAGCAGCACCGCCGGCTGCTGGGGGAGGAGGAGGCACTCCGCGGCGAGCAGAACGCCCGCTCCGCCGCGCTGGGCCGTGGGGAGGGCGAGCTGGCGCCGCTGCGGTCCGAGCTGGGCCAGCTGAAGGCCCGGATCCAGGCGCTCCAGGAGGAGCGCCGGATGGTCCAGGACAAGCTCTCGGGCCTGCTCCTGCTGGTGCCCAACCCGCCCCACCCGTCGGTGCCCGAGGGCAGCTCGGACGAGGAGAACCTGGTGGTGCGCACCTGGGGTGAGAGGCCGCGGTTCGAGTTCCCGCCAAAACCCCACTACCAGCTGGGCGAGGACCTCGGGATCTTCGACTTCGAGCGCGCGGTCAAGCTGGCCGGGAGCCGCTTCGCGGTGCTCCGGGGAGCCGGGGCGCGGCTGGAGCGGGCTATGGCCCAGCTGATGCTGGACCTGGCCACCGAGGACCACGGCTACACCGAGATTTCGCCCCCCTTTCTGGTGAGCCGCGACGCGATGACCGGCACCGGCAACCTGCCCAAGTTCGAGGAGGACGCCTTCCACGTGGTCGAGGGTGACCGCTTCCTCATCCCCACCGCCGAGGTTCCTCTCACCAACCTCTACCGGGAGGAGATCCTCGACGCGGAGCAGCTGCCGATCCGCCTGGTGGCGTTCACCCCCTGCTGGCGCAGCGAGGCGGGGGCACCCGGGAAGGACACCCGCGGCTACATCCGTCTGCACCAGTTCTCCAAGGTGGAGCTGGTCAAGTTCGTTGCCCCCGAGTCCTCGCTGGAGGAGTTGGAGCTGCTGGTGGGGGACGCGGAGTCGGTGCTGCAGACGCTGGGACTGCACTACCGGGTGCGCCTGATGTGTGTCGGCGACATGGGCTTCGCCCAGTGGAAGAAGTACGACATCGACGCCTGGGCGCCTGGGCTCAACCGCTACCTGGAGGTCTCCTCCTGCTCGGTGTTCGGCGACTTCCAGGCGCGCCGCGCCGGGATTCGCTTCCGCTCGCGAGGAGGCAAGCCGGAATTCGTGCACACCCTCAACGGCAGCGCCCTGGCCCTGCCGAGGACCCTTGACTGCGTCCTCGAGACCTACCAGACCGCAGCTGGCAGGGTGACCGTCCCCGAGCAGCTCCGGCCCTACCTAGGGGGGCTGGTCGAGCTGGCCTAGCCCGATCTGGTTCCAGTACCCTGGCTCGGACCACCGCCAGACAAGAGGGGAGGGAGATGTCTTCCGAGGTCGGCCCCGGCGCGCGCCGCGGTCCCGCCGTCCTCTCGGAGCGCCGCTTCCTGGTGTTCGCTGGGGGCCAGGGCATCTCCGCGATCGGGGATGGGGTCTACCTGGTGGCGCTGGCCTGGGTCACCCTCTCGCTGACCCACTCGTCGGTGGACCTGGGGCTGCTGCTGACCACCAGCGCCCTGCCCCGGGCGATCCTGATCCTGGGCGGCGGGGTCCTGGTGGATCGCTGGGGAGCCCGCCGGGTGATCCTGGGCAGCGACCTGAGCCGGGCGCTCTTGATCTCCGGGTTGGCGGCGCTGCTGCTGCTGGGACATGGCTCACTGGCCGCCCTGTTCGTGATCGCCGCCGCCTTTGGGGTCTTCGACGCACTCTTCTACCCGGCGGTCACCACCGTGGTCCCGGCGCTGGTGAGCCCCGAGCAGCTGTCGGCGGCGAACGGGATCTGGCAGGTGGCGGTGGAGGGGTCGATGATCGTGGGCCCCCCGCTGGGAGGGGTGGTGGTGGCCATCTCAGGGGCGGGGGCCGCCTTCGCCATCGACGGGGGCAGTTTCCTGGTCGCCTTCTTGGCCCTCTTGATGATCCGCCGCGGGGCGCGCGCCGCTCCCGCGCCTGCGGCGGCCGAGGGGGGAGGCATGCGCGCAGAGTTGATGGCGGGGATCCGGGCGGCGCTGGGCGACCCCTTCTTCCGCGCCCTGCTCCCCGTCGTGGCGGTGGTCAACATGGCGGCCGGGGGCCCTCTCAACGTGGGCCTGCCCCTTCTCGCCAGGTCGCATCACTGGGGCTCTGGAGGGTACGGTCTGCTTTTCGGCGGCCTCGGCGTGGGCATCCTGCTCGGGGGACTGGTGATGGGCGCCGGCTTCAAACTTCCCCGGCTGGGTGTCAGCGTGGTGGTGATCGCCAGCCTTGTGGGGGTGCTGCTGGTGCCACTGGCGCTCACCGGAGCCCTTTACCTGGCGATGCTCGTGGCCGCGGTGCTGGGCGTGCTGATCAGCGTGGTCAACGTCTCGATAAGCACCCTGATCCAGATTAAGGCGCCGCCCGAACTGCTGGGCCGCTTCTCCAGCGTGCTGATGTTCTCCAGCCTCAGCCTCACTCCCGCCTCGTACGCTGTTTCCGGAGCGATAGCCCGGGGCCTCGGGGTAGGAGGTCTCTTCATGGCCGGCGCCGCGCTGGTGATCCTGGCGTCACTGCTGGCGTCGAGCTCGCCAGCGATCCGGCGAGAGGGGCGGGTGGCGGCTATTGGATCAGGTTGAGCGATCATGGGAGTAGCACGTCAGTCGGCGAGGAGGGATGGCAGAGCGGTTGATTGCGGCGGTCTTGAAAACCGCTGAGGCGGCAACGCTTCCGGGGGTTCGAATCCCTCTCCCTCCGCTGTTTTTAGATCGCGTGAGGCTATGGAGGGCCCTCAATAACCGCTGTTCACCGACGAGATGGACAAATTTGACGCCAGCGCTGACGCCAACTAGATGGTCCACCTGAACTGGGCTTTGCCCGAGGCCGACCGACTCCGCACCTCGCGACCCAGGGAGGCCCGGTCAGCCACTGGCGGATCCGGGCCCTCGCGTCGCCTCCACCGCGGCATTGAGGCGACCGAGATACTGCACATGAGTGGCCTTCGTCCACTGGACCGCGTGAGGGCTTCGGCCCGTCACCTCCAAGAGCTTTGCCACGACCTCCTCGATCCGACCGGTTAGGACCGGAAGCATGGCCCAGAACTCCGCAGTCACCTTCTCCAACTCGCGGAGCCTCGCTTCGGTCTCCTTCCGGGCCGCGGTTTTGCCCTCCACGTACGCACGGTCCCGCACCTGGGCAAATGCCTCCTCAAGCGACAGATAGCGAGTGCCCCCTAAAGGCTCGGTGGAATCGGCCGGGACTTCCGAGCCGGCAGCCGGCGCAGCTTTGGAGCGCGGGTTAGCGGCCGGTCCAGCCCTGGCTGTAGAACGCCTCCGACGAGCAGACTCCCGCTGGACACGCCGACGCTCGCGGGGGTCCCGGTATGGCATTCTGAGTCGCAGAGTAGACATCCAGTAAGGCTCCCGTCGGGTTGACGGAGGGGTCGACGGTGAACCGTTCGGTGTCAACCCTGTCTGTCAACCCCGATCTGATCTCATCCTGAGCGGTTGCCGAGCGGTTCCCACAGAGTGGTGCAGAACGTCCCCCGGGCCCCCCACCCCTGGTAGCCGACGGCTCTTGGCGATCCGTGGCGCCGATCGGTCTCATCCAGCACCGCCACCTCAATACGCGGCGGTGAACTGCCACTGACTGGGAATTCGCCGGCGGTTCCGGCTCCCTGGTCGAGGCGCTCGGGGTCTTGGGCAAGGGCAGCAAGGACACCAAAGCGATCCTGTACGTGACCTACTCGCGGGCGCTTTCAATCGCTCGGATCGCTTCGCGCCTCGATGGTCACCGTGATCCGCCCCGGCGAGCCGAGACTCGCATGAGCCGTCTTCTGCAGGTAGAGCGTGCCCACCACGGAGCTTCCCGGGTGGTCAGCCGGCTGGTCACCCTCATCCTCCGCGAACCGGACCGTGTTCTTGGTTTCCCGCTCCAGCCTGAAGTTAATCTTCATGGGTCCTCCAGTAGTCGGGCTGAGTCGTCCCGGCCATTGTCAGTCGGCGCACCCACACGAGCCCAGGGACGACAACTTGAACCTGGGGCCAGTGCCACTTCTCGTGTCGACCCGGCTCCCACTGCCGACACATGTTTCTGGTCTCAAATCGTCCCCGACGAGGGCGCTCAGGCCGCCGTCCGCCCACCGGGTGACCCACTGGTGGAGACGGTGGCTATGCCGATCTCGGGCAGCGCTGGTCATGGTGGGATGGTCCCGATGACCTGGGTGAGATGATTGCCGTCGTGGTGCCCGCCGGAGCGGACCGCGTGTGGCGGCGACCCTGGCAGGAAGCCCTACTCCCGCCCGGCTGAGTGCCACTTCTTGGACGCGGCCGGGCGACCGGCGCTGGTACTGGCCGGGTGCTAATCTCGCGGTGACAGGTGGGCCGAAGGGCTGGCCGGCACCATCTGCTACAACCCCCCCTTGGTGTCAGTGGCGGGCCAGCCCATCTACCCCAGCTACGGACAGCTTGCAGGACTGGAGTCGCCTGGGTGGGATTTGTGGGCAGCCTCAAGCGGGGCTTGGAAGGCCGCATAGCGGCATGGTTTCCCGCGCTCCCGCTATTTCCGTGGGTGAACGCGTGTGCTGCCGAAGCCGCGAGAAGCGGTGCGGACCTGGAGGCCGGAGTGCGAGCTCGGGCCTCCACCGTGTCCGTGGCTACGGGCGCTGGCTGGCTCGCGGGCCGTCCCTCAATCTCAAGCCAGGGGCGGTCCGCCCGGTCCGGCACTCTCCTGCGTTCTCGGCCCGCGCCTCGTCCCGCCCTCGCTGGAACTCACAATGAGATCGACGTAGACCTACGGAAACGTCACGAGTGCCCCGATAGTCGCGACCATGTGCGAGGTACCAGTCCCAGCCGGGCTACTGGCTGCGGCGCCTCAAGCCGCCGAGGGTATCGCCGCCGATCCAGTCACCTAGGCGGCTGTGGACGAAGTCGAAGTCACCACGCTAATCGACAACAGCTTCGACGGCCTGGTCCTCTCCCAGGCCGGAGTTGTGCGGCCTCCGTTCAAGCTGGGTGAGGAGGTGACCACCTGATTCGGGAGTGGCCGCGCGTTGGAGAGCCCGCTCGCGGAGCATGGCTTCTCTGCTCTCATCACGATACGGACGGGTGCCTCGTGCTCGACCCTCCTGTTTGACACCGGCGTGTCACCAGAGGGGATGGCCATCAATGCCGAACGCCCCGGCATCGACTTCGGCGATCCCCAGCGCGTGGTGCTGAGCCATGGACACGGTGACCACGCGGGGGGCTTCAACGGCCTGCTCCGCCTGCGCTGCCGGCACCAGACCCCAGTACGAGATCGACTTGTCCCCGGGTACGCGACAGCTGCTCCGCAGCAGCCATAGGCAGCGTGAGCCCATCTCCGTCAGCCTCCAAGGCGCCGGGCGGCTTTGCGCGCACCGGCCAGCTCCCTGGCCAGTGCTTCCTCACCCTCCTCCGCAGCTCGAAGCAGTTGGCTGATCTCGGCGGCCAGCTCCTGGGCGGCCGCTCGGACCTGGTCGCGGTTGGCGTAGATGAACGAGGCGACCATGCTCGGATCGGAACGGGCCAATCTCACTGCACCTGCCAGGCCGCTGCCGCTGAGACGGGTCCCGGATGACCCGGCGGCCGTCTCCGCGAGGACCGCTAACGCCGCTGCGGTAAGGTGGGGCAGGTGGCTGGTGCGGGCCAGCACCCGGTCATGCTCCTCGGCGCTAACCACCACCGGGCGCGCCCCCAGGACCTCGACCACACGAAGCGCCGCCGCCATCGCTTTCGGATCGTCCCGCACCGGGCAGAGGATGAAGGAGGCGCCCTGGAGCCGGTCGGGCTCGCCCGAGTCAGGGCCGCTCTCCGTGCCGCCGCACAGCGGGTGGCCGCCGATCGCCTGCGCCTGCGGGTTCGCCCACTTGCGCATGGCCGCCACCACCACCCGCTTCGCGCTTCCGGTATCGAGCAGCAGCTGGCCCGGGCGCAGGTGGGGTCCCAGCTGCTCCGCCAGGCCCACCGCAGCGCCGACCGGGACCGCGAGCACGAGCAGCTGTGCCTCTAGCGCGTCGCCCGCACTGGCCAGCGCTCGCCGAGCGCCGCCCAGGGCCAGGCTGGCCTCGAGACCCGCCGGATTCGGATCCCATGCAGCCACCTCCTCCACGACTTCCGAGGGCAGCCGACAGAGGGCTCGTCCGATCATCGTGCCAATCTGCCCGGTGCCGAGGATCGCCACCCGGCCGAGACCGGTCACGCCGCCGGCCGTCCCACCGCCGCCGCCACCCGGCCGACCTGTGCCACCAGCTCGGCAAAGGCTGCTGGGTCCAGCGACTGGGCACCATCCGAAAGTGCCGTGGCCGGATCGGGATGCACCTCCACCAAGAGGCCGTCCGCGCCAGCCGCCACCGCTGCGCGCGCGATGGCGGGAACGTACTGGGCGCGCCCGGCCGCGTGACTGGGGTCCACCACCACCGGCAGCGAGCTCAGCCGCTTCAGGACGGGGACCGAGGTGATGTCCAGGCTGAAACGAACCGAGGGCTCGAACCCTCGAAGTCCGCGCTCGCACAGGGCCACCCGCTGGTTCCCGCCCGCCAGCACGTACTCGGCGGCCTGGAGTAGCTCTTCGATCGTGGCTGCCAGTCCCCTTTTGAGCAGGACCGGGCGATCGACCTGGCCGCAGGCCTGAAGCAGACGAAAGTTCTGCATGTTGCGGGCCCCGATCTGGAGGATGTCGGCGTTCTCCGCCACCAGGGCGACGTCCTCGGGTGCCAACACCTCGGTGATGACCGCCATCTGAAAGTGATCGGCCACCTCGCGCAGCAACAGAAGCCCCGCCTCACCCAGTCCCTGGAAGGAGTACGGGGAGCTTCTGGGCTTGAAGGCGCCGCCCCTCAGGATCCTCGGTCCCAGCCCACTTACGGCTGCTGCCGCCGCCTCGAGCTGGTTCCTGCTCTCGACGGCGCAGGGGCCGGCCATCATCAGCACCGCGGCACCGCCCAGTTCCAGACCGCGGCCCAGGGATAAGACGCGGTCCTCGGGATGGAAGTCCCGGCTGACCAGGGGATGATCGTGCAGGACCCGGACCACCCGCTCCACCCCGTCCAGAACCGACAGCTTCTCCAGATTGGGCTCGCTCTGGGACCTGCCAGGCCCACGATGGTGCGCTCCCGTCCGTGCGACACCTGGGGAGTGAGTCCCATCTCGCGTCCCCTCTGAACCACCCTCCGGATCTGCTCGGCGGTGGCACCGGCCGCCATCACGATCACCGGCCCACCTCCGCCGCCAGGTCGGGACGCAGCACCGAGGCCGCTCCCAGGTACGCGTGCTGCACCTGTGACTGCGACCGCGGGGTGTTGACCAGCATCAAGGCCCGCAGGCATGCTGGCACCCTCGTGTCGCCGCCATGCTCGCGCACTAGCAGGAGCGGCACCGCGGCGTACCCCCGCCGACGCGCAGCCGCCGCCGGGTTGACGGCGCCCAGGTCCTCCTGGAGGGTGAAGATCACCGCCGCCACGTCCTCGATCTCAGCTCCGCTCCCCGCCAGCATGGCACGGAGCAAGCCACCGACGGCATCGTCCAGCTCTTGCACGCAGTCGACGACGATGGCGCCCCGCACCCCGCGACATGCTGGCGCGCCTGCCCCGTCCGCCGGGCCGAACTCCTCCATGAACTCACCTCCGTCCCCCCCCGGGGGGATGCGGAGCGGTGATCCGGCCCTGAAATTAAAGGAGGCGCGGAGACCGCTCCGCGCCTTCCGCCACCGCTGGGTCGGGTCTGCTACCCGGTCCCGCCGTGCGCGGAAGGCGCCCCGTGCGCATACGCGTACGGGAAGTCAACCGCGCCGACAAAGTAGAAAGA
>JBOHUH010000151.1:0-15359 GCA_050733915.1 Candidatus Dormibacteria bacterium
TTGCCCCGGACGGCCTGATCGAGGGGGCCGAGCTTGCCGGCGAGCGGTTCGTGCTCGGGGTGCAATACCACCCCGAGGAACTGTTCCAAGCGGACCAGGCGGCGAAGGCGATCTTCGAAGCCTTCGCGCTGGCCTGCCGCCACTCCTCCCCCACCCCGGCATCCGGCCGGCCCGAGCTGGTTAGCGCCTCCTAAGCGGGGCCCCGCGGCCAGGACGGCGTTCGGCATCCGACTCCGGGAACCCCCCGGCCAGAAGGTCGCCGAGGCTGGCGAAGATTGGGTTGGCGGCGAGGCCAGAAAGCAGGCCTCAGGTTTTGAGGCTCACCTTCATGTCCTCGAGGCTGGCCTCTCAGAGCAGCGCCAAGCGCCGGCAGGACCACCGCCTACATCCCCCCTTCGACCTCGGGGTCCTGCCGGTGCACCCGTCACTTGCCGGCGGCGAAGACGATGGACCAGCTGCCAGAACTCCAGGAGGCGGTGAGCTTGTAGCACCCGGACGCCGGTACCAGGACCAACCCCGTCGCGCGGAAGTACCCCGTGCTCGAGGTGCTGGCCTTCAGCCCCAGCCTGGTGGCGACCTGCTGCGGTCCCACGAACTGAAAGTGCAGGGCCCCCTCCCCGGACAGGCCCTGCCCGGTCAGGTAGACGGTCTGGAAGTAGTTGGGAACGATGGCCCAGGTGGTCTTCATCGCGTATCCCACGCCGTCCACCTTGGGCGCCCCCGGGAGGTAGTAGACCAACCTACCCCCGGTTGGTTGGGCGTGGGTCATGTACACGGGACTCGTCCCCAGGGAGGGACCGAGGCCGGCCACATGGGCCACCGGAATGGGGGCGGAGGGGCAGGAACTTGGTGGGGGCAGCTGAGGCCCGGCGAGGCGAACACTGGATCGGGGGCTGGCAGAGGGCCGGGTGGTGGTGCCGGCACCCCGCGGCCCCGCGCCACAGCCGGTCGCCACCACGACCCACGCCAACAGGAGCAGCGCCACGGCGGACCGCCCCAGGAGTTCGGAGACCGTCGCCGACCGAGAGCGAGTCTCCCGGCCAAGGCTGAACTGACGCCGCTTCCGCTCACCGCGGGGAGGCGTCCCGCCCGAGTTGAGCTGTCCGCTAGCCGCCGGTCCGCACCGGCCGCCGCCGCCCGGGCCGGGTGCTGGCGCTCACGTGCTGGCCAGAACCGGCAGCGGCCCAGATTCGGGGATGCCCTGAGGCAGGGGCTGACCAGCGGCGATCAGGCGGGCGTCCTCGTCGGCGATCTTGTCGAGCTCGGCGACCAGGGCCGCCACCAGCTCGCCCTCGGGCATGGTCGCCACCACCTTGCCCTTGCGGTAGAGGATGCCCTTCTGCTGGCCCCCGGCGATGCCGATGTCGGCGTGCATCCCCTCACCCGGGCCGTTGACCACGCAACCCATCACCGAGACGTTGATCGGACGCTTGACCCGCTTGAGGGCCTCCTCCACGGTGGCCACCATCGGGACCATGTTGATCTCCAGGCGGCCACAGGTGGGACAGGCGATCAGGTTGGGGCCGGTGGGCTTCTCCTGGAGGTTGGCCAGGATCTGCCGGGCCACCCGGACCTCCTCCTCGGGCTCGTCTACCAGGGAGACCCGGATGGTGTCGCCGATCCCCTCGGCGAGCAGGATCCCGATCCCCATGGCGCTCTTGATGGCCCCTGTCCGGGTGGGACCGGACTCGGTGAGTCCGAGGTGGAGCGGGTAGCGGTTGTCCAGGCTGGCGAAGAGCCGGTTGGCGGCGAGATTGGTGAGCACGTCGCTGGCCTTGAGGCTCACCTTGATGTCCTCGAAGCCGACCTCCCGGAGCATCGCGATATGGCCCAGGGCGGCGTCGACCATTCGCTGAGCCACCTCCTGGATGCCACCCTCACCCCTGCCCCCGGCGAGCTTCTTGCGGTCTGGGAGGCTGCCGGCGTTGACCCCAACTCGGATCGGCACCCCCAAGTCGCGGCAGCGCTTGGCAATCTCGGCGATCTTCTCGGGCTGGCGGATGTTGCCGGGGTTGAGACGCAGGCACTGGATGCCGGCGTCGAGGGCCATCAGAGCCAGGGGCGCGTCGTAGTGGATGTCGGCGACGATCGGCAGCGGGCTCCCCTTGACAATCTCTCGCAGGCTCTCCCCGGCCTCCTTGGTGTCGCAGGTGACCCGGATGATGTCGGCGCCGGCCTCGGCCGCCCTTGAGACCTGCTCCAGCGTCCCCTTCACGTCTTCGGTGGGGGTCTTGGTCATGGTTTGGACGCTGATCGGGGCGGCCCCTCCGATCACCACCGGGCCGACCTTGATGGGGCGGGTCTTGCGGCGCTGGATCATTGGCTCAGGTTGGTGATGTCGCCGAAGGTCACATAGATGAATAGCATCACTATCAAGGCTAACCCAACCGCGTGCACCGCGGCCTCCACCCTAGGGTTGATCCGCCGCCTGCGAGCCATCTCCAGGAGCACGAAAAAGAGCCGTCCCCCGTCTAGGAAGGGGATCGGCAGGAGGTTGAAGAGGCCCAGGTTGACCGAGATCAGCCCCATCAAGGTGAGGTAGGTGGTGGGACCGAGCTGGGTCGCCACCGAGGTCTCCTCAGCGATCCCCACCGGTCCGGAGAGGCGCAGCCCCGCCGGGTGGTGGGGGCTGATCAGGGTCCAGAGGTTGACGAAGGTGGAGCCGATCTGGCTCGGTACCGCGTAGAAGCCGGTGGCCAGTGCCGATGGCAGAGGCATCGGCGGGCCGCCCAGGCTGGGAACCAGCAGGTTGCCCTCGGATGCGATGTAGCCGACCAGCCACTCCACCGCCAGGCGGTGCCGCGGCACTACCACCGTGCCGGTCTTGCCAGCGCTGGTCCGGTAGGAGACCGCGAGGGCGCCGCCGCCGGGTATCGCCGCGGCCATCGCGGACGGGGTGGCGTGGGGTACGGCCGCCCCGTTGATGGCGGTCACCGCCGCCTCCACTGGGATCTTGGGGTTCTTGGCGAGGCCCACCCAGTGCAACTCGGGGGTCACCTGAACCTGGCGCACCGAACCTCCATCCCAGGGCTCCAGCCCCACCTTGAGCGGCCGGCCCCGGTCTGACTGGATCCGGTACCGGATGGCGTTGAGGTCGGCGGTGCGGTGGCCCGCCACCGACACCACCTGCCAGTTCCCCTTGACCCCGGAGTGGGCCAGCGCTCCGCCGCCCTCGATCTGGGGCGAAGGCCCGCCGACCACCGCCACCCCGGTGAACAGTGCCCCCGCCAGAAGCATGTTCATCAAGCCGCCCGCGGCCAGGGTCGCCGCCTTGCGGGGGTTGCTGGCCTTGATGAAGGCGCGCTCGCCGCCGTCGTTGGGGGGTGGTTCCAGTCCAGTCATCCCGGCGAGGCGGACGTACCCCCCTAGCGGCAGCAGGCGCAGGGAGTACACGGTCTCGCCCCTCACCCGGCTGGCCAGCCGGGGACCGAAGCCAATCGAGAACTCCTGGACCATGATCCCGAAGCGCTTCGCCACCACGAAGTGCCCCAGCTCGTGGAGCGCAACCACCACCAGGAGCATCAGGATGATCCCCCCGACGCTCTGCCAGGTGAGCGCGAAGCCGCTCATCTAGACCGGCACCGCCCCCGGGTGGGGCGCGGCGAGCTGCCCGATCAGGGCACGGGCAGATTGGCGGGCCCAGCTGTCGCAGGCGAGGAGCTGCTCCAGGCCCAGCTCCACCGGGGGGTCGAAGGCGGCGGTCACCCCCTCAACCAGGGCGGCTATCTCCATGAATGGCAGCCGGCCCTCCAGGAAGGCCGCCACCGCCACCTCGTTGGCGGCGTTCATCACCGCTGGGTACGCCCCACCCCGCAGGCCCGCGTCGCGGACCACCCGCAGCCCGGGATAGCGGGCCTCCTCCACGGCCTGGAACTCGAGCCGGCCCAGTTCCGCCAACTCCAGCGGCTGGACAACCCCGGGGAGCCGTACCCCGTCGCTGAGTGCCAGGGCAATCGGGGCGCGCATGTCGGCGATCCCCAGCTGGGCGATCATGGTGCCGTCGCAGTACTCCACCGCCGAGTGGATGGCGCTCTGGGGGTGGACCAACACCTCGATCCGCTCGTAGGGGATGTCGAAGAGGAAGTGAGCCTCGATCACCTCCAGCCCCTTGTTGATCATGGTGGCGGCGTCCACGGTCACCTTGGGGCCCATCCGCCAATTGGGGTGGGCCAGGGCCTGCTGCGGAGTCACCCGAGTCAGCTCGCCGAGAGGCACAGAACGCAGGGCGCCGCCGCTGGCGGTGAGGATCAGCCGGCGTACACTCTCGGGCCGCTCCCCGCGCAGGCACTGCCAGATGGCGCTGTGCTCGCTGTCCACCGGGACAATCCGGGCCCCGCCCCGCCGCGCGGTTTCGGTGACCAGCTCCCCGGCCATGACTAGGACCTCCTTGGTGGCCAGCGCCACCAGCCGGCCCGCCCGGCAGGCGGCCAGGGTGGGCAGCAGCGCCCCTGAGCCGCCGCCCCCCACCAGCACCACGTCGACGGCAGGCGAAGCCGCCAGCCGGCAGGCCGCCTCGATCCCCACCTCGACCCCACTGGGGACCGGGCCGTCCGGCTCGACCAGTACCGCCCTGGCACGCGGGAACGGTTTGAGCGCCTGCCCGAGGGCGGCCGCCCGGCTCCCGGCGACGGCCCCAGCCAGCTCGAACTGCTCGGGGAAGCGGGAGATGATGTCCAGGGCCTGCGCCCCGATCGATCCAGTGGCTCCGATCACGGCTACCCGCCTTGGCATCGGTCGAGCCTCCGTGATGGTCCCGGCGCCTGCATCTTGACTGAAAGCGCCGGCTCGAGGGTGGTCAGAGCGCATGGGTCACCCCCAGCAGCGAGTATACGACCGCCCCCACGAAGATCAGGCTGTCCACCCGGTCCAGCACCCCGCCGTGCCCGGGGATCAGACGGCCGGAGTCCTTGACCCCCACCTCCCGCTTCAGCTGGGACTCGACCAAATCTCCGACCACCGCCGCCAGGGCGGCCACGAACCCGATCAGGAAGGCAGTTGGGGTGGGCACCACGGGCAGTACCAGGGGCAGCAGCAGCCCCAGTGCCAAGGTGGGTCCGACCAGGGCCGCCACCGCCCCTTCCCAGGTCTTGCTGGGGCTGATCCGGGGCACGAAGGGATGGCGCCCGAACTTGGAGCCCACCAGATAGGCCAGGGTGTCCCCGATCACCGACACCCCCACTGTGAGCAGCAGCACCTCCAGCGCCCGGGGACGGCTGGCGATGCCGTGGTAGAGCAGGAGCAGGAAGCCCGGGCAGAAGCCCAGCCAGGCGGCCCCCGCCAGGGCCAGGGACCAGCGCAGGAAGGGCTGCTCTCGGGGGTCGAAGCGCAGGGAGAGGGCCAGCCCCGCCAGCACCCCGAGAATCAGGACCACCCCAGCGTCGGGCAGTTGGGGATAGGCGTAGCGGAAGAGCCAGAAAGCGGCGAGTCCGACCAGCAGGATGGGATCGAGACGCCAGCCCTTGGTGCGCCAGAGCTGCCAGTACTCATACAGGCCCACCCCGACCAGGAGCGCCACCAGAGCGTCGAAGTACGGCTGCCCCAGCCAGAGGACCGCCAGGAGCACCAGGAGCAGGACCACCCCGCTGGCGCTGCGGACCGCCAGCTTCACCGGTTCTCCGGCACTCCACCAAAGCGGCGCACCCGGGCCGCGTACTCTGCCAGCGCCGCCTCCAGGTCGCCGGCATCGAAGTCAGGCCAGTAGGTCTGGGTCACGTAGAGTTCGGCGTAGGCCGCCTGCCAGATCAGAAAGTTGCTGGTGCGCATCTCCCCGGCGGTGCGGATGATCAGGTCGGGATCGGGAAGGCCGGCGGTGTAGAGCGCACCCGCCATCTCCCCCTCGTCTAGCTTGGTGAGGTCGGCCCCCGCGGCGGCCAGGCGGCGGACCCCGTCGACGATCTCGGCCCGGCCACCGTAGTTGATGGCGACGTTGAGTACCCCGCTGGGGTTGGCCTGAGTGCGTTGCTCGGCCTCCTCGACCAGTTGCTGGAGCCGGGAGGAGAGCTGCTCGCGCCGCCCGATCACCCGGATCCGGACCCCGTTGCGGTGCAGCTCATCGACCTCGGCCCGCAGCGTCTGCTCGAAGAGGCGCATCAAGGTGGCCACCTCCTGGCGTGGGCGAGACCAGTTCTCCGTGGAGAAGGCGTAGAGGGTGAGGCAGTGGACACCGGCACGGTCGGCAGCCTCCATCACCCGCCGGATCGATTGGATGCCGGCGCGGTGGCCTGCGCCGCGCCGGAGACCGCGCTCGCGCGCCCAACGACCGTTACCATCCATGATGATCCCGATGTGCCGCGGCAGGGCAGAGTTGGGCTCAGCCATGGTGGGAGTGGGTCCGGGAGGTCACACCTCCAGTAGCTCGGCTTCCTTTCGCCGGGCCACCTCCTCGATCTCCTCGATGTGGCCGTCGGTGACCCGCTGCAGCTGGGCCTGGGCGCGTTGGGCCTCGTCCATCGAGATCTCCTTGTCACGCTCCAGCTGCCGCAGATGCTCCAGGTCGTCCCGGCGGATGTTGCGCACCGCCACCCGAGCCTCCTCGGCCCGATGCTTCACCATCTGCACGAAGGACTTGCGGCGCTCCTCGGTGAGCGGTGGCACCGGAACTCGGATCAGCTCGCCGTCGTTGGCCGGGTTGAGCCCCAGCTCGCTGCGCCGGAGCACCCGCTCGATCGGGGCCAGGTTGTTGCGATCCCAGGGCTGGACCAGGAGGAGGTGGGCCTCGGGGGCGGAGATGCTGGACACCTGGTTGAGCGGCATGTGGCTGCCATAAACCTCGACCTGGAGATGCTCGACCAGGGTGGGGCTGGCCCGGCCGGTGCGGAGGGTGCTGAGCTCGCGGCGCAGCGCCTCCACGCTCTTGGTCATCCGCTGCTGAGTGTCGGCGAGCCGGTCGTCGCTCAATTGTCGGCCACCTGGTCGGTCACCAGCGACCCCACTGGCTCACCCCGCACCGCCTTGGCTATGTTGCCCCGCTTGAAGAGATCGAGAACCAGCAGCGGCAGCCGATTGTCCATGCAGAGGGTGATGGCAGTGTTGTCCATCACCTTGAGGCCGAGATTGAGCACCTGCATGTAGGTGAGGCTGGGCAGGCGTGTCGCCTGGGGATCGGTCTTGGGGTCGGCGCTGTAGATCCCGTCCACCCGGGTGGCCTTGATCAGGAGGTCGGCACCAATCTCGGCTGCCCTCAGCGCGGCCGGGGTGTCGGTGGTGAAGAACGGGTTGCCGGAACCGGCGCAGAACACCACCACCCGACCCTTCTCCAGATGCCGGATCGCCCGGCCCCTGATGTAGGGCTCGGCCACCTGATGCATCTCGATGGCGGTGAGCACCCTGGTGGGCATCCCGTGGGCCTCCAGGGCATCCCGGAGGGCCAGGGCGTTGATCACGGTGCCCAGCATCCCCATGAGATCGGCGGTGACCCGGTTCATCCCACGCTGGGCACCCGCCAGGCCCCGGAAGATGTTGCCGCCACCGACCATCACCGCGATCTGCGCCCCCAGGTCGTGGGCCCCGCGCAGCTCGGTGGCCACCTCGTCCAGCACGTCCGGGTCGATCCCAAACTCACCGTCGCCGACCAGCGCCTCTCCGCTGATCTTGACCACCACCCGTCCATAGCGGGGAGCCCGTCCCAGCTCGGGCTCGGCTCCCTCCTGGGTCAGCTCTCGGAGCGGCTCAAGCGTCATCCGACGCCACCTGGTCGTCCAATCCCTCGCCCAGCTTGAACCGAGCGAAGCGGGAGACGGTGATGTTCTCCCCGGTCGCCGCGATCACCGCCTGGATCACCTCGCTGACCCGGCGCCCCTTGGAGCCCTCGTCGCGGACCCACGCCTGGTCGTAGAGGCAGGCCTCCTCATAGAACTTGCGCATCCGGCCCTCGACGATCTGGTCGAGTCGCTCCTTGCCCTTGCCCTCGCGCTCCGCCTGCTCCAGGTAGACCCGGCGCTCACGCTCCAGCTGATCGCCGGGTATGTCCTCACGGCGCACCCACCTGGGCGCTCGCCCGACCACCTGCAGGCAGAGGTCGTGGACCAAGTCCTTGAACTCCGCGGTGCGCGCCACGAAGTCGGTCTCGCAGTTGACCTCCAGCAGCACCCCGACCCCACCCCCGGGGTGGATGTAGGCGTCGACCAGACCCTCTCGGGTCTGGCGCCCGGAGCGCTGCTGGGCCGAGGCCAACCCCTTGGCGCGGAGGATGTCGCGGGCGCGCTCGAACTCACCGCCCGCCTCGGTGAGGGCTGACTTGCAGGCCATGATCCCAGCTCCGGTCTGCTCTCTGAGCTGGCGCACCGACTCGGCGGTGACGGCCTGGCTCACGCCGAGCCCTCCTCCGTCACCGCCACCGGCTGGGCGGTCTCGGGCTCCGATTGCTCGGTCGACTCGGGCTCCTCGGTGGCCGCAGCGGCCGCGGCGGCGGCGGCGGCCTCCTCCTCCCGAGCCGCGGCGAGGCGCTCCGCCTCGGCCTGGGCCAGGTGCTCCGCCTCGGCCCGCTCCGCCTGCGCCTGCTCGATCTGGCGGTGTTCTTCAAGCCCACCCATCACTGCGTCGACGATCCGGGTCACGATCAGGCGGACGCTGCGAATGGCATCGTCGTTGCCCGGGATCACCTGGGTGATCTCCTCGGGGTCGCAGTTGGTGTCGGTGATGGCGATGATCGGGATCTCCAGCTTGCGAGCTTCGGTAACCGCTAGCCGCTCCTTGTGGGGGTCAACCACGAAGACCGCCGCCGGCAGCCGCTTCATCTGGGTGATCCCACCGAAGTTTCGCTCCAGCCGGTCCAGCTCGTCCCGGCGCCGCCGCTGCTCCTTCTTACTGAGGGTGGCGAGGATCCCGCGCTCGCGCATTTCCACCAGCTCGGCGAGCCGCTTCAGCTGCCGCTTGACCACCTCGAAGTTGGTCAGCATGCCGCCCATCCAGCGGTTGACCACGTAGGGCTGGGTACTCCTGGCGCACTGCTCGAGCAGGGTGTCCTGGGCCTGCTTCTTGGTGCCCACGAAGAGGATCTGACCCCCCTGGGCCACGGTGTCGTGGGCGAACTGGCAGGCCCCGTCGAGCAAGTCGACGGTCTGGGAGACGTCGATGATGTGGATCCCGCCCTTGCTGGCGAAGATGTAGTGCCGCATCTTGGGATTCCACCGGCTGGTCTGGTGTCCGAAGTGGACCCCGTTCTGCAGCAGCTCGGTGAGCGTGGCCACAGGCATGCTCGCCCTCCTTGGTTCGTTACCGCCTCTGCCCCGCCTCCACCGCCTGCCGGCCCACGAGGGGATCCCGAGAGGCGTCCGCCGGGCATGTGAATTTGAATCGCCGGGGCCATGTTATCCCACCTTCCCCGGCCCGGCCGCCGGGCCCGCTCCGCCCTCGGCCATCGCCACCCGACCCTAGACTCACCTCGATGACTCAGCCGAGAGGGCCCGCCGCGGCCAGCGACCGCGATCGGAGTGAGTTCATCGAGGCCTTCGACACCCAGCTCCGCGGCCAGCTCGCGATGCGCCTGCCACGAGGGGCGCAGGAGGAACAGCTGGGACCGGTCTTCCGCTCCTGGGGCCGGGGTCCGCGCGGCTTCGTCCAGACGGTGCCGCTCGAGCGCCTCAGCGGTGCCCAGCTGGACCGCCTGATCCAGGAGCAGATCCAGTTCTTCAGCAAGCTCGGCGTTTGCTTCGAATGGAAGACCTACGGCCACGACCGGACGGCGGGTCTGGAGGAGCGGCTTCGCAAGGCCGGGCTTCGGCCCGAAGAGACCGAGAGCGTGCTCATCGGCCGAAATGCCGGCCTGAACCACGACGCCTCCCCGCCCGAGGGGGTGGCCATCCGCGAGGTCCACTCAAGGACCGACACCGAGCGGATGGCCGACCTGCTGACCGAGGTGGGCGGCGAGGATCTCAGCTCACTTAGCGCCAGCTTCTTCGAGGAGGCCCGGGCCAATCCCAAGGACGTGGTTCTGCTGGTCGCCGAGGCGGCGGGCAGGGTGATCGCCACCGGCCGGGTCAACCTCGTCCCCAACACCGAGTTCGCCACCCTCTGGGCCGGGTCCACCCTGGCCTCCTGGCGCCACCGCGGGGTCTACCGGGCCCTGGTGGCCCACCGGGTGCGCTTGGCCCTAGAGCGGGGCTTGGCCTACCTGGAGGTCGACGCCTCCCCGGCCAGCCGCCCGATCCTGGAGCGTCTCGGCCTCCTCTGCGTATCCACCTCCACCCCCTACGTCTGGTATCCCACCCCGGGGACGGCTGAGGCAGGTTCGGGGTCGGCTTCTGGAGATCGCTAAGGACGGCAATTTGCGGGGTCTGTCTAGTGTTGGAAACCACCCAGAACAGTGCCAACCAGCCCTCCCGGAGGTGAGCCCCATGAACCGATCCCCAGTCCTCGGAATCGCCCTCGTGCTGACCGCCGCCGCGACCGGGTTGGCCGCCTGTGGAGGGGGCACCGCCCATGGCACCCTGAAGGCATCAGGCCCCGAGTGCAAGGCTAGCTACACAGTCCAAGGCAGCATGGTCACCGTCCGGGTCAAGGAGAGTGGCCCCGCCACCGTGAAGGCGATCGTCACTGACACTGAGGGCAACCGGCACGGTGCCACCACCACCCTCAAGGCTGGGGACCAGGGGGCGACCCTCAAGGTGTCGGAAAAGCCACCGGTGAGGAGAGTGCAGGTCAGGATCTCTGAGCCCTCCGGCCAGACCAACTGCCTGGCCTCGACCTAGGGCCGCGGGGCCGGGCGCCCAGCGCCCGGCCGGTCAGGGCTTAGAGCACGTAGCGGCGCAGGTCCTCGTCGCGGACCAGCCCGTCCAGCTTGGTACGGACGAAGTCGCGGTCGATGACCACCTTCTCACCGCGACGCTCGTCCGCCGAGAAGGAGACATCCTGGAGCACTCGCTCCATCACCGTGAAGAGTCGGCGGGCGCCGATGTTCTCGTCCCGCTCGTTGACCAGGAAGGCGTGGTGAGCAAGCTCGGCAACCCCCTCGGCGGTGAACTCCAGGTCCACCTCCTCGGTGGCCAGCAAGGAGGCGTACTGCTGGGTCAGGGCGTTCCTGGGCTCGACCAGGATCTGGCAGAGGTCCGCCTCCCCCAGGGGTTGCAGTTCGACCCTGATCGGGAAGCGCCCCTGGAACTCGGGAATCAGGTCGGACGGTCGAGCCGAGGTGAAGGCGCCGGCGGCCACGAAGAGGACGTGGTCGGTGTGCACCTGACCGTACCTGGTGCTCACCGTTGAGCCCTCGATGATCGGTAGCAGGTCGCGCTGGACCCCGGCGCCGCTGACGTCGGGACCGTGGGCCTCGACGTAAGGCCCGGCGATCTTGTCGACCTCGTCGATGAAGACGATCCCGTTCTCCTCGACCAGGCGGATGGAGTCGTCGTAGACCCGGTCCACGTCGACCAGCCGCTCAGTCTCCTCCTGGGTCAGCACGTGCCGGGCGTCGGCGACGCTCATCCGCTTGTTGCGCTTGCGGGGCGGCGCCAGCTGGCTGAAGAAGTCGGAGAGCGACCAGCCGATCTCCTCGTAACCACTGCCGGAGAACACCTCGACCGGGGCCGAGTAGGCCTCCTCCACTTCGATCTCAATCTGGCGGTCGTCGAGCTTTCGGGCCGCCAGCTGGCGCAGGAGCTGGCGGCGCCGGGTGCGCTCGCGGCGGGCTGCCAGCTGGTCCACCGCGCTGGCCGGCACCGGGGTGGGTTCGGTGTCCGCCTCCACGGCCGGTGGCCCCTCGGCCGGAGCCGGGTCCGGTCGGTCGGCTTCGATCAGCCGGTCGACGATCCGGGCGTCTGCCCTTTGCTTGGCCTCCACCTCCACCTCGGCGACCCGCTGGCTCTGGACCTGGGTGATGGTCTGCTCCAAGAGGTCCCGGACGATCGACTCCACGTCGCGGCCGACGTAACCGACCTCGGTGAACTTGGTGGCCTCCACCTTGATGAACGGGGAGTGGGTCAGCTGGGCCAGCCGACGCGCGATCTCGGTCTTGCCCACCCCGGTGGGGCCAATCAGGAGGATGTTGCTGGGCACGATGTCCTGGCGCCGCTCCGCGGGCACCTGCATCCGGCGATGCCGGTTGCGCAGGGCGATGGCCATGGCGCGCTTGGCGTCTCCCTGGCCGACGATGTAGCGGTCCAGCGAGGCGACGATCTCGGCGGGCCTAAGCTCCTGATCCAACGGGGTCCTCTGGGGGTGGGTCGGCGATGGTCTCGACGGTGATCTCACTGTTGGTGTAGATGCAGAGCGAGGCGGCGATCTCCAGGGCCCGCCGGGCCACCTCGGCCGCGGGCAGCTCGGTGTGCTCGACGAGGGCTCTGGCCGCGGCGTGAGCATAGGGGCCGCCGCTGCCGATGGCCCCGATTCCATCATCGGGCTCGATCACATCGCCGTCGCCGCTCAGCAGCAGCATCTGCCGGTTGCCGGCCACCACCAGCATGGCGTCGAGGTGGCGCAGGTAGCGGTCGGTGCGCCACTCCTTGCCCAGCGCGACGGCGGCCCGGAGCAGGTTCCCCTGGTGCTGGTCCAGGTGGCGCTCGAACTTGTCGAAGAGGGTGAAGGCATCTGCCACCGAGCCGGCGAAGCCCACCACCACCTGGTCCTGGTGCAGGCGCCGGATCTTCATCGCCCGGTGCTTCATGACCACGTCACCCACGGTCACCTGGCCATCCCCGGCCACCGCGATCTCGCTGCCCCGGCGCACCGCCAAGATGGTGGTGGCACGCGGGCTCGCCCCGTGATGAGTGGTCACTCGAATTCGATTCTAGCGCCGGGGGCCGAAAAAGCTCCCGCGGCGCCTAGGCGCGTCCGGGCCCCCCGCTTATGATCCGGCGATGGCCGCTCCCAACTCCGATCCCAGCCTCACCGGGGACGAACGCGCCTGTCTGGGCGGCTTCCTCGAGGATCAGCGGGGCATCCTGGCCTGGAAGTGCTCCGGGCTCAGTGAGCCGGACCTCAAGCGAGCCGCAGTACCCCCTTCCAAGCTCACCTTGCTGGGGCTGGTCCGGCACCTGGCCGAGGTGGAGCGCGTCTGGTTTCGGACCCGCCTTGCCGGTGAGGCGGTAGGCCCCATCTGGCGCACCGAGGACAGCCCCGATGCCGACTTTGAGGACCTCGACGACGCCGACGTCGGCGAGGCCTGGGCCCGCTGGCGCGCCGAGTGTGAGGTCTCCCGCTCGATCCTGGCCGGGTTGGATTCGCTGGACTACACCTTCAGCACCCCCAAGGGGCTGCGCCTCAATGCCCGGGCGATGCTGAACCACATGATCGAGGAGTACGCCCGCCACAATGGCCATGCCGACCTGCTCCGGGAGCGCATCGATGGGCAGACCGGGGAGTCGCCTCCGGAGCCAGAGCGGGCCCAGACCGACTAGCCGGTCGGCTCCCGGCTTGGGGCGTCGGGTGGGTTCGAGCTGCGCAGTCCCGCCAGCCGCGCCAGCAGTCCGGTGGCCACCAGGAGCCAGGCGCCCAGCCCGATCCAGATGAAGACCCGGCCCAGCTGCAGCAGCGCCTCGGAGCCCAGCAGACCACCCAGGGCCAGGCTGGCGGCGCCGTACATTCCCAGCGGGAAGACAGTGGCCCAGCGGAGGTGGTCGTAGAACAGGCGCACATGGGTCAGCTCGGTCACCAGCAGGACGCCGGTCCACACTGAGCCGATCGCCCAGATGGCGGTGGCGGCCAGCTCCGGAGCGCCGCTGTAGGGGTGACCGGCAACCCGTAGTCCCAGACAGAACTCCGCCCCCAACAAGGTTGCGATGGCCAGCGCCCCGCCGGCCACCCAGTGGTCCCCTCTGCCCCTAACCACCTCCCGCAAGTCGAAGCGACTGACGACGAAGAGGTAGGCCAGCACCGCCAGCACCCAGCCGACCCCGGAGGGGACCAGCAGCCAGGGCGCATGTTCCAACCCGGCGAGCTCGGCGGCGAGAGCCCCCAGCGAGGCGGTGGCCACCGCCAGCAGGAACGAGACCCCCCGGGTGGGAGTCTGCCAACGGCTGAGGACCAGCGTCCCCACCAGGGCCATCAGCGCTGCCGCCAACAGCAGCAGGATCACCGCCGGAACCAGCCAGCCGAGGCCGCCCAGCCCCGACCCCAGCACCGCGGTCCCAGCCACCAGGGAGAGCGCGGAGGGGGCGTGCAGCTGCTCCAGCAGCCGGGATGAGTCGAGCAGGGCTCTAGCCGCCAGCGAGAGGAGGACGAGCAGCCAGACGACCGCGGCGATCGCCAGCAGCGGGGTGCCGACGGCGCTGAGCCGGATCCGCGACAGCCCAATGGCCACGATCCCGGTGGCCATGACGATCGTCCCGGCCTGGAGCGGGACTGAGGCGAGCTGGGCGAACAACCCCTACAGGATCACACTTCCGGGCGCCCGTCCGAAAGCGCGTCAGCGGGCGGGCTTAGCTCCCGACCGGCTGCTTGACCCTGGGCTTGGAGGCGCGGGGGCGGCGGTTCCCGGGCGACTTGGGGGTGCTAGGGCCGCTCGCGGGAGTCCGCCCCGGGCGGTACTTGCAGGCGGGGTACCCGGAGCACGCGACGAAGGGCCCGAAGCGGCCGCGCCGCTGCACCAGAGGCTTGCCGCACTCAGGGCAGGCCTCCCCGGTGGCTACCGCCATCGCAGCGGGTTTGGCCCCATCCGACTCTCCCCCTTCCGAGCGGATGAAGCGGCAGGACGGATATCCGGAGCAGCCGATGAAGGGGCCACGGCGGCCGTTGCGCTTGACCAGCGGTTTGCCGCAGCGGGGGCAGGCCTCACCGATCTCCTCGGCCGCTTGGCGCTCCTGCTTGCCCTCGATGAAGTCGCACTCCGGATAGCGGCTGCAGCCCACGAACTCGCCGAAGCGCCCGCTCCGCTGCACCAGATCGGCCCCGCAGCGGGGACAGCTGCCCCCGGTGGGCTGAGCCTTGATCTTGACCCTGGGCATGCTCTCCTGGGCCGCCTCAAGCACCTTGGCAAAGGGTTGGTACCAGGAGCTGACCACCGGCACCCAGGGGCTCTCGCCGCTCTCGATCGAGTCCAGCTGCAACTCCAGGGCCGCGGTGAAGCCCAGGTCCACCACCGACGGGAACTGGCTGGTGAGCGCCTCGTTGACCGCCAGGCCCAGCGGCGTGGGGTGTAGGCGCCGCTCCTGCTGGACCACGTAGCGACGGGTCTGGATCAGCTCGGTCATGGTGGCGTAGGTGCTGGGCCGGCCGATCCCTCGCTCCTCCAGCTCCTTGACCAGGCTGGCCTCGCTGTAGCGGGGCGGGGGCTGGGTGAAGTGCTGCTCCGGAGTCAGCCGGAGCAGGGACAGCGGCTGCCCTTCGGCCAGCTCGGGGAGGAGCTCGTCTTCGCGATTCTCCGGGCCCGCGACGCGCAGGAATCCGTCGAAGGCCAGCCGGCTGCCGGTGGCCCGGAAGCGGTGCTCGCC
>JBOHUH010000152.1:0-6762 GCA_050733915.1 Candidatus Dormibacteria bacterium
GGGCAGACCTGTTCACAGCCCTGGATCGTCGCGGTGGTGATCCAGGCGCTGGAGCTGGCGCCTGGAGCCGCAGTCCTCGAGGTGGGCGCCGGTAGCGGCTATCTCGCGGCGGTGCTGCGAGCTGGTGGGGCCGGGCGGGTGGTCGCAGTCGAGCTCCGGGCGGAGCTGGCGGCGCGTGCCCGCAACAACCTGAATCGGACTCGGGTGGACGGGGTGGTGGTGCTGGTCGGGGACGGCCAGCGCGGGGCTCCCGGCTGGGGGCCATTCGACGCGGCGGTGATCTCGGCGACAGGGCAGGCAGTCCCCCCGGCGGTGATGGCGGAGCTGAAACCAACTGGAGCCGTGGTGGCGCCCCTGGCAAGCCACCACGGTGAGCGCCTCTGGCGCCTGCGCCGCGAGGGAGCGGCATGGACCCGCCAGGATCTCGGCGAGTGCCGCTTCGTGCCCCTGCTGGGCGGCGACGGCAACGGAGGTGGCGCAAGCTAGGCGGTGATCCCCGTCATCCGGGGGGCGCCCTGTTCTCGGAGCGCTCGGCCAAGCTGCAAAGCGGCCCGGCCACCAGTGGAGGAAGAGATGAGCGCCGAACCGACCCCCTCTCTCGAACCCGCTCCGCTCCCGGGGGAGCCCTGGGGTCGACCGATGCAAGGCGAGGTGGTGGAGCTGGTGCTGCACAGCCGGCTGCTCCAGGGGAACCACCTGGGCGATCCCCCTGACCGGCCGCTCTGGGTCTATCTGCCGCCGGCCTATCGGGAAGAACCGGAGCGCCGCTTCCCGGTGGTCTACCTGCTCCAGGGTATGACCGGCCAGCTGGACATGTGGCGGAACCGCAACCCGCTCCGCCGCAGCCCCCTCGAGCTCTTCGATGGGCTGTTCGGCGATCCGGCGACGCCTCCCTGCCTGCTGGTATTCGTGGACTGCTGGACCAGTCTCGGAGGCAGCCAGTTCCTGGACTCCGCGGGCACCGGCCGGTACCACAGCTACCTCTGCGGGGAGGTGGTGCAGGCGGTGGACCATGCGTTTCGCACCATTCCCCAACCGGAGCACCGGGGGGTGGCGGGCAAGTCCAGTGGTGGCTACGGTGCCCTGGTCAGCGCCCTCCTCCGCCCCGACCTCTTCGGGGCGTTGGCCAGTCACACCGGCGACGCACTCTTTGAGTACTGCTATCTGCCGGAGTTCCCCGAGGTGGTGCGGCAGTTGCGCGACCACTATCAGGGCTCGTTCGCCAATTTCCACCGCGACTTCGCCACCCGTCCCGCGATGGTGCGTCCTGGAGACGCCGCGCTGGTGAATGCCTGGTGCATGGCGGCCTGCTACTCGGCGGCCGCCGACGGGACGCCCGAACTCCCCTTCGAAGAGCGGACCGGAGTCATCCGGCCGGCGGTCTGGCGCCGCTGGTTGGAGTGGGACCCGGTACGCCTGATCGAGGCGCGCCCCGACGCTGCGCGCTCCTTTCGCGGGGTCTACCTGGAAGGCGGCCGGCGCGACGAGTACCACCTCGACATCGGCGCCGGCGCCCTGGCGGCCGCGTTCGCCGCCCAGGGCCAGAGCAACCTGCGCCTGGAACTCTTCGACGCCGGTCACTCCAACATCGAGTACCGCTACCCCATCTCGGTCGGTTACTTGGCGGAGGTCCTGGCGCCCTAGCCGGTCCAGCTGCGACCCGGATGGTCAGTAGGAGTGGAATCCCCGGCCGCTCTTGCGGCCCAGCTGGCCCGCCTCGACCAGTCGCTCCAGCAGGGGGTTGGGCGCATAGCGGGGATCGTGCAGGCCCTGGTACATCACCTGACAGATGCCGAGGATCACGTCGAGGCCGATGAAGTCGGCCAACTCCAGGGGACCCATGGGGTGGCGGAAGCCGAGCTTGGCCACGGCGTCGATGTCGGCCGCCGAGCCCACTCCCTCCTGGAGGGCCGAGATCGCCTCGTTGATGAAGGGGATGAGGATCCGGTTGCCGATGAACCCGGGGGTGTCCGCGGAACTCACCGGGGTCTTGCCCAGCTGCCGGCAGAGGGACTCGATGGCGGCGTAGCACTGGTCCGAGGTGAGCACTCCCCGGATCAGCTCCACCAGTTCCATTACCGGGACCGGGCTGTAGAAGTGCATCCCCATGAAGCGGTCGGGCCGGTCCGTCGCCGCCGCCAGGCGGGTGATTGGGATCGAGGAGGTGTTGCTGGTGAAGATGGTTGCCGCGGGGCAGAGTTGGTCTAGCTCCCGCCAGAGCTCCAGCTTGGCCTCCAACGACTCGGTGATCGCCTCCACCACCACCTCGGCCCGGGCCGCGGAATCCAACCCCTCGGCGACTGCCAGGCGCCCCAGTGCGGCGCTCGCGGCGCCAGCCTCGATGCGGCCCGACTTCTCCGTCCGGCGCAGCCGTTCCTCGATCTGGGACTTTGCCTGAGAGGCTGCCCGTGGTCGGGAGTCGAACAGCTCCACCACGATCCCGCTGGAGGCGGCGGTCTGGGCGATTCCGGAGCCCATGAGGCCGGCGCCGACCACGAACATACGAGGCTCTTGGGAGAGGCTCATGGAGCGCTCCCTTCAGTGCCCCCGCCGCCGCCCGGGGTGGTCGGCCCGGCGGGCCCCACCTGAGCCGGGTCACCGCCGGGCCGGGGCCCGCGGCGGCGGTGCCGGTTGCGGCGCCGCCGCTGACCCTCGCCCGGTGGCCGCGCGGTGCCCGGGGGAGCCGCCGCTAGCGGAGATCCATCCGGACCAGCGGGCGGCGTGACCCCAGGCCAGACCGACTTGGGACGATGCCGATGCCGCCGTCGTCGAGCCGGCCTGGGGACTCCATCGCCTGACTCACTGGGGGTGGTGCCGAGCGGACTGACCACCCCCAGCTGGGGCGCCTGGCTGAGGCCTGTGGCCGGGCGGCGGCGCCGCCGGCGGCGCCTGCGGCGGGGAGCCCCCAGCTCGCCGTCCGACGGGGTTCCGGCGACGCCTGCGCCATGCCGCCCGGCCCGGGAGCGCGCGCTGGCGCGGCCGCCCAGGAGATCGGTCGCCATGAGGTAGCCGCCGCAGGAGCGGGCCGCTTCAACCAAACGGCCGTACATGGTCTCCTCGCCGGCCCGCAGGGTGGCGGCATCGCCGACGCAGACCACCAGGCGCCGGGCCCGGGAGATGGCCACGTTGAGCCGGTTGGGGACCCGGAGGAAACCTATCCTTCCGCGCTCGTTGCTGCGCACCAGTGAGATCACCACCATGTCCTCCTCCCTGCCCTCGAAGGAGTCGACGGTATCAATCCGCACCTGGCGCCGGAAGTGTCGCCGGCTGAGCGCCTGGCGCAGCCGATCCACCTGGTCGGCGTACATCGCGATCACCGCCAGGGAGAGGTCGGGATCGGCTCGCTCGTCGAGGATCCGCACCACCTGGGCGCAGACCCTGACCTCGGCGTCGTTGCGCAAGGCCCCGCCGGCCCCCCGGCGCTCCCGGCCGCCGCGCAGGCCGGCGGTGTCCACCAGGTGCAGCGCCACCGGGAAGGGTCGCCGGGTCACGTACTGGTATTCGAGTACCTCGGGCGCGTTCTCGAGCTGCTGGTCGTAGGAGGCGGAGCTGATGTAGGAGGAGATCTCCGGATGCATCCGGTGCTGCTCCACCAGCAGGCAGCGCGCCTGCTCGGGTACACCTCGCTCCCAGCAGCGCTGGAAGAGGCTGGTATCCACGATCTCCTCCAGGTCGGGACGGTCTTCCACGATCTGGTAGATGGCGTCGTCCTCGACCGGGGGGAGCTGCTTGTGGTCGCCCACCATGACCACCGCCGCTCCCAGGCGCAGGCAGGGCAGGGCCTCGTCGATGCGGGCCTTGTTGGACTCGTCCAGGATCACCATGTCGAAGGCGTCGTCGTTGGTGATCGACGAGGTGGCGGCGGTGGCGCAGGTGGCGAAGAAGACGTTGGCGTCGACCAGGCGCTCGTCGTCCTCGTCCTCGACCCTGAAGGCGTCCACCGCGGGATGGACCCGCTCCGCCTTGGCAACCCGCACCGCCCTCAACCCCTCGGTACCGGCCAGCCGCTCCAGCGCGTTGTCCACCGCGAGATTGCTGTGGGAGCAGACCAGGATCCGCTGCCCGGGCCGTTCCGCCAGCCGGTGCTTGATCGCCTCCACGATCACGGTGGTCTTGCCGGTGCCGGGGGGCCCCTGGATCAGGGCGGCCTGACCCGGGTCCAGGGCGACCATGATTCCGATGGCACGGTCCTGAGCGGGGTTGCTGTGCATCCCCGGGGTGACCCAGTCGCTGCGGGACTCCACCTCTGGGGCGAACACCGAGGTGGGGTCGGTGAGGAGCTGGGCCAGCAGCAGGCTGCGGGCGTCCCCCGCGGCGATCGAGGCGAGGGTGCTGCGCTTGGAGGCGTAGAGCTGCTGGTTGAAGGAGGGGGTGATCCAGCCCTGGCTGCCCGCCGCCTCGTAGGCCTTGCAGGCCACCTCGACCAGTCGGCGTCGGTGGTCCACCTTGGTGACCCGGCCCAGGTAGTGGGGCTCGTCCTCCGGCTCGACCATCACCGCGGAGTCCACCGCGATGGTGATGGTGTGGTCCTTGGCGACCGAGAACTCGACCCGGGCCCGCTCGGGGCGGCGGCGGTCGTCGTCGGTGAACTCCCTGCCACAGGAGGGACAGCGCTGGTCGCGATCCGCGCGCCAGAGGCCGCGGCAGTTGCGGCAGCGCCAGATCTCGACCACCCCTTGGAAGGGGGTGCGCTGGGTGGCGGCGCGGTTGCGCTCGGCGCTCTCCAGGCCATCCACCAGGGCCAGGGTCTGGAGCAGGATGGAGTCAGGTGGCTTGGACCCGCGGGCCAGCTTGGCCAGGTCCATCAGGTGGAAGGTGTCGCTGGAGACTCCGTCCGCCTCGGAGACCAGGGGCTGGCGGCAGCTGACCCGGAGCACCCGGCTGCCCAGGTCATCGCGTTCTGGGGGAGCGGGTCGGACGTTCTCGACCCGGAGCGCGGTGCGCTCTCTGCGGGCCCTGGGCGGCCGCACCGGGGTGCAGGTCACGTCCAGGCCCGGCAGGAGCAGGGTGACCTCGGGAGCCTCGCCGACTCCGGCGATCACCGCGAAGTCATCCAGCGCCCCGATCTGGGCCGCGAAGTGCTCGCGGGCGCCACCGTTCCCGGTCCCGTTGAGGGCCTCGAGGAACGACATCGCCTCGGTTGCCTCCGGCACCACCAGGTGGAGCTGCTGGAGGGTCAGGGTTGGGGGCGTCAGGGCGCCACTTCCTCCGGACGAACCTGTGTTGGAACTAGCCTGGGCCAGGCTGAAGCGTCTGGGTCTCCTTGGCTGAGGCCGGAGCCTCAAGCACGAGGCCTGCTCTGGGGCGGGCCCCACCAGGTCCGGGTGGGCCGCCGTGCATGGCGAAAGATAGCGCGAATTGCCCCCGAGTGTGCAAGCTTTGTTCTCCGGCAGGGTCGCCCACCCCGGTTGGGAGGGCCTTTCGGACTGCTAAAATTGGGTGTGGCTTCCGCATGGCCGTGGTCTCGGGACCGCCCTCCATTGGATGGTGGCGCGCCGGGCCGGCGCCCGGAGCGCCGCGCACTTCGCCAAGAGGAGCGATTTTGGTAGAGCCGCCTGACCACGAATTGTGGCTGCCCATTCAGCCTGACGGGGGCGCCGCCCCAGCACCTCCCAAGCGGGGCCGCAAACCCAAGTCCCGGGCCGGGGGCAACGGCTACTCCGCAGAGCAGATCCAGGTGCTGGAGGGTCTGGACCCGGTGCGGCGGCGGCCAGGAATGTACATCGGCTCCACCGATGTCCACGGCCTGCACCAACTGGTCTACGAGCTCATCGACAACTCCGTCGATGAGTCCCTGGCCGGGGAGTGCACCGAAGTCGAGGTAAGGCTCTCCCCGGACGGCTCCTGCCAGGTGAGCGACAACGGCAGGGGGATCCCCGTCGACGTCCACCAGCCCACCGGCCTGCCAGCCCTGGAGGTGGTGATGACCCGACTCCACGCTGGAGGCAAGTTCGGGGGTGGCGGTTACAAGGTCTCGGGGGGTCTCCACGGCGTCGGTCTCTCGGTGGTCAACGCCCTCAGCGAACGCATCGAGGTGGTGATCTACCGCGATCGCCAGATCTACCGCCAGGAGTACTCCCGGGGCGTTCCCATGAGCCAACTCAGCAGCGAGGCGGACACCCGCCCCACTCGGCGCGGGACCATCATCCGCTTCTGGCCCGACGGCCAGATCTTCACCGAAGCCAAGGAGTTCAGCCGGGAGACCATCATCACCAGGCTCCGGGAGCTGGCCTTCCTCAACAAGCGGGTGCTCTTCCGGCTGGTGGACGAGCGCGGCCAGCCCTCCAGCGAGGCCAACTTCTACTTCGAGGGTGGGATCGAGGCCTTCGTGCACCACCTCAACCGCGGCAAGGGCGCGGTCCAGTCCAGGCCGATGTACGCCGAGCGGGAGATTGAGGGCAGCACCGTGGAGGTGTCGATCCAGTACAACGGCGGCTTCTCGGAGCACGTCCTGGCGTATGCCAACAACATCAACACCGTGGAGGGTGGCAGTCACCTCACCGGGTTCCGTACTGCGCTCACCGCCACCCTCAACCGCTACGCCCGCAAGGCGGCGATCCTCAAGGAGGGGGACGGCAACCTCACCGGCGAGGACGTCCGCGAGGGACTCACCGCGGTGCTCAGCGTCAAGCTGCAGGAGCCCCAGTTCGAGGGCCAGACCAAGACCAAGCTGGGCAACTCGGAGATCGCCGGCCAGGTCTCGACGGTGGTCTCGGAGGCCCTCAACCAGTACCTCGAGGAGAACCCCGCCGACGCCAAGCG
>JBOHUH010000153.1:0-3742 GCA_050733915.1 Candidatus Dormibacteria bacterium
GTGGTGATTCACCACATGCCCGGCTACGACAGCTGGAGCAAGGAGGTGGTACGAACCTTTGCCGCCCACGGCTACCTCGCCCTGATGCCCAACCTCTACTCCAGGGACGCTCCGGGGGCGAGCCCCGACGATGCCGCCGCCGCAGTGCGGGCCAAGGGCGGGGTCCCGGATGAGCGCTTGGTGGGTGACGTCGGCGGCGCCGCCGAGCATCTCCGCCACCTCCCCGCCTGCAACGGCAAGGTGGGGGTTATCGGCTACTGCTCCGGGGGACGGCAGTCCTTCCTCGCCGCCTGCAGCCTGCCCCTGGATGCGGCGGTGGTCTGCTATGGGGCCTTCATCGCGGGCGAGCCACCGGCGGGTATGCCGCTCAAGGTGACCCCGCTGCTGCACCTGGTCCCCCAACTCCGCTGCCCAGTTCTGGGGCTCTTCGGTGCCGAGGACCAGCACCCCTCCCCGGCGGAGACCGCGGAGCTGGAGGCGCAGCTCAAAGAGCACGGTGCCGAATACGAGTTCCACACCTACCCGGGCGCCGGCCATTCCTTCTTCGCGGCCGACCGGCCCAGCTACCGGCCGGAGGCGGCCCAGGAGGGCTGGCAGGAGATCTGGGAGTTCTACGGACGGCACCTGGCCGGGGGGGGCGCCTGAGGTGTGCACCTACCTCACCGAGACCCTCGGCCTGAAGGGCAGCGGCAAGGGATCCCAGGGCTGGTTCAGGGTCACCGACGCCAGCGTCTACTTCGACCACCCGGTCCATGCCGCCGCCGAGCACACCTTGAACCTGGATTTCCGCAACCCGGGGCTCGGACCCGGAGCCAGGGTCGCGCTGGAGCTGGACAGGGAGTCCGCCCGCGCCCTCGCCGAGTCCATCCAGAGTGTCCTGCAGCAGAGTGCGGAGCCAGCCGATTCGGCATCTGGGCAGTAGACCGGAGCGAGACGGGTGGCGGTTCCAGAGGTCGTGCGGCTGCCCGCGTCGTCCACCTGCCGCTCTGGCGCGCGACCGCAGCCAACCCGCGCGACGGCGACGGGTTAGCTCGGAGCACGCGGAATCGGAGGCAGCCGCAGCGGGGGTCGCGGTCTGCTCGCAAAGCCTGGGTTGGTGTGCAGAATCGCAGAAGTAGCCTGCGAATCTGACCAATTCAGGAGTCCGTGCTGCGCCCTCCCGCCAGCGATCGCAGAGGTGTTCCCACACCGCCGAAGGCTAAAAGGGGAGCACCCGTCTCGGTGCCGTGGGCGGCGACCAACACCGTTGCGGCAGAGCCGCTGCGGTGGTCGGTAAACCCAGCCTGGCCCAGCTGCTAGCCTGGGTCGCGGCAGGCATGCGGATGGCCGCGCGCGATAGCGGAGGATGGGATTGCCAGGACGCGAGCTTCAGCTCGAGACCCCCGACGGCCGTCTTCTCGACGTCATTGACTGCGGCCCTGCGGGAGCCCCGACCGTCCTGGTCCAGCACGGCACCCCGGGCTCACGGCTGCTCCTGCCAGAGTGGCTGGAGGACGCCGAAAGCCGGGGGATCCGGCTGGTCGGCTACTCACGACCGGGATACGGGTCCTCCAGCCGGAGGGCCGGGCGCCAGGTGGTCCAGGCGGCCACCGACGTGGCCCTGATCGCTGAGCGACTCAAGGTCACCCGGCTGGCCACCTGGGGCTACTCGGGCGGCGCGCCCCACGTCCTGGCCTGCGCCGCCCGGCTGCCTCAGCTGGTGGTGGCCGCGGCCGCGGTCTCGACGGTGGTGCCCTACGGGGCCGAGGGGATCGACTTCCTGGAGGGAATGGGGCAGGGAAACGTCGAGGAGTTTCATGCCGCGCTGGCGGGACAGGCGACCCTGCGTCCGCTTCTGGAGGCCTCCAGCAACGAGGTGCCCCGCACCGTGGCAGGCTTCCTCGAGGCGATGGACTCGATCCTCTCCGCCCCAGACCGCGAGGTCATGCGCTCCCAGCTGGGCGACCTGCTGGTGGCGTCCTTTGACGAGGCGCTGAGTCGGGGGCTGGATGGCTGGATCGATGACGACCTGGCCTTTGTCAGGCCCTGGGGGTTCGAGCTCGCGGAGATCGGTGTTCCCCTGCAGCTCTGGCAGGGCGGCCAGGACCGGATGGTGCCCCCGGCTCACGGCCGCTGGCTGGCCCGGCAGCTGCCGGCGGCCGAGTCGCACCAACTTCCGGAGGCTGGCCATCTGAGCCCACTGCTGGAGCAGGCGCCGGCCATCCACGACTGGCTCCTCGCCCACTTCTAGCCGGGGCGCCCCTCAGCCCGCGATCGGGGCGACCAAGGACAATGGGCGAGCTCGTGATTGATTGCCCGCGATCGCTGCCCCCCACCGCGCCCGGTCGGTCCCCGTCGCCGCCGCGGTCGCAGGGAACCTGAGCGGTTGCCTTCCCTCAACTCGGTGGCCCGGGCGGCCATCCTGGCTGGGGCCCAGAACCGGGCCACCAAGGCTTTCATGGACCGCTACGGGATGCGCCTCGGGGCCTCGCGCTTCGTGGCCGGCGAGACCCTGGAGCAGTGCATCGCTTTGGTGCGCTCCCTCAACCAGCAGGGATTCAAGTGCAACGCCACCCTTCTCGGGGAGGCCGTCAGCAACGCCAAGGAGGCGGAACGGGCGGCGGGCGGCTACGTGGAGCTGATCGAGCGCCTGGCCAGAGAGCGGCTCAACTGCGACGTCGCCATCAAGCTCACCCTGATGGGTCTCGACCTCGGCGAGGAGATCGCCGAGGCCAACCTGCTGCGGCTGCTGCGGCTGGCCGCAGAGCGGGGCCTGCGGATGCGCATCGACATGGAGGACTCGACCCACGTCGCACCCACCCTCAGGGTCTACCAGAACCTGGTCGAGCAAGGCTGCACCAACCTCGGGGCGGTGCTGCAGTCCTGCCTGCGCCGCAGCTGCGCCGACCTGGAGTCGCTCTTGCCCAAGCGGCCCAACCTGCGACTGGTCAAGGGGGCGTACCTGGAGAGCCGGGAGGTGGCCTTCCCCGAAAAGGAGGAGGTGGACGCCAACTACCTGCGGATGATGGAGCTGGCGCTGGGCGCCGGGGGATACACCGCGATCGCCACCCACGACCAGAGGATGATCCAGCACGCCATCGCCTTCACCGAGCAGAAGCAGATCTCCCGCGACCGCTTCGAATTCCAGATGCTCTACGGGATCCGCTCCCAGCTGCAGCGAGACCTACTCGCCCGGGGCTACACGGTGCTGGTGGCGACCTCGTACGGGACCCACTGGTACCCGTTCTTCATGAGAAGGCTGGCGGAACGGCCCGCCAACGTCTTCTTCCTGCTCCGCAACATGGTCCGGCGCTAGAGTCTCCGCCGCGCCCACAGAAGGAGGAACCGCCATGGCCCTGTCGCCATTCAGCAGCGAGCCCACGTTGGACTTCAAGGTGGACCAGAACCGCCGGGCGTTCCTCTCCGCGCTGGCCGCGGTACGGGGGCGTCTCGGGGAGGAGTACCCGCTGCTGCTGGGGGGCGAGCGGGTGGGCACCGGGGAGTTCATCGACTCCTACAACCCCGCCCATCCAGAGGAGCTGGTTGGCCGCCACGCGGCCGCTCGCAAGGAGGACGTCGACCGGGCGTTGGAGGCGGGCTGGAGAGCCTTTCGGGGCTGGTCCAGGACCCCGGTCGAGGAGCGTGCCGCCATGCTGCTGCGAGCGGCGGCCCTGGTCCGGCGGCGGCGGGCGGAGCTGGCGGCGCTGATGGTCTACGAGGTGGGCAAGGCCTGGGACGAGGCCGACGGGGAGGTCTCCGAGGT
>JBOHUH010000154.1:0-5287 GCA_050733915.1 Candidatus Dormibacteria bacterium
CCCCATCGCCGCCGCCACCGGGGCCCCGGTCATCGTGGAACCACGCCTCATCGACCGCGACTACGGCCCCTGGACCGGCAAGAGCGTCCAAGACTTCCTGGGTCACCTGGGCGCCCGCGACGCCGCCCCGGGGGTGGAGTCGGCGGCGGCGATGAGGGTCCGCGCCATCGCGGCGCTCACCGAGGCGGTCGCCCGCTTCCCGGGAGGTGCGATCGCCGTGGTGGCCCACGACGTGGTCAACCGGGCGATCCTGACCCAGCTGGTGCCGGACCTCGCCGACGCTGAGCTGGGGCAGCGGGTGGGCTGCTGGAACCTGCTCTGTCGCGTCCAGGGTCGCTGGACCGCCCCTATCGTCGACGCGGTCCCCGAGGACCGGCGGCTGCCTCACCCTCCCGGCTGAGCCGGCCCCGCTTCAGAACCCGGGCCTGAGCTCCAGAGCCGCTTCCACCGAGGCCATGAGCGCGTCGGCCGCCTGGAGGCGGGCCTGCTGGGTCTGGGTGGCGGCGTCCCCGCCCTCGGCCGCCTCCTCCCCCCGGGACAGAGCCGCGGTGAGCGCCTCGTGGAGGCCGCGCCACTGGGCGTCCGACCACACCAGCCACTGCCGTACCGCCTCGTCAACCGCGGCCACCGCCGCGAAATGCAGCCGACCCGAGAGGCGATCGGCCGCCTGGGCCGCCTCCTCGTCGCGGGCGCGCTGGCGCCAGCGACGTCCGGCGGCCCCTGGCAGCGCGCCCCGGACCGCGCGCACCCCCATCGCCAAGGCACCCGGCTCGTCCACGGTGGTCACCCGCACCCGGGGCAGCCGGGCCGGGTCGCCGAGTCGCGGCGGCGGCCCGAGGGCGACCTGGTAGAGGGTGGTGACCTCGTCGAGGAAGTGGTCCAGGACCTCCTGGAGTCGGCCCGCCTGCTCGATCAGGGCCTCCTCCAGGGGCAGACGGACCAGCTCCTGGAGCCGATCTGAGCTCGCCGCCGCGGTCTTGCTCAGCTCGGCGGCCCAGGCGTCGGCGTCCGGCGCCTGCCGCAGCCGCTCCGCGAGGGCCGCGCGCAGCGAGTCCAGCTCCGGCTCGATGGCCGCCTGGATCAGCTCCTTGGATTGGGCGGCGATCAGGGCCCGGCCCTCCCGACCGGCCCGGTCCAGCTTCATCCCGGCCTCGCGCACGCGTTGCTGACGCTGGCGCGCCTGCTCCACCGGGGCGGCCAACGCCGCCCTCTCCAGGGCCACGACGCCCCGGCCCAGCTCGACCGCCGCCCGACCCACCGTGGCCGCCCCCTCGGCCACCAGCTGGGCCCGGGCCGAGCCCACCTCCTCGGTGAGCCAGCTCCGGAGCTGGGCGATGCCCTGGTCGTCGGAGCTGGCGAGCTCGCGGCGGGCCGAGGTGCGGAAGAGCTCGACCGGCTCATCCCCGAGGATGGTCCGCAGGCCCGACTCGATGTACTCCTGGGCCTCGCCGAGCTCCTCGGGGGAGATCGAGTCCACCTTGTTCAGGCACACCGCCACCCGGGCCGCCCGCCCCGCCACCTCGCTGAGCCAGCGGGCCTCCGAGAGGGACAGCGGCGACTCACCAGTGAGCACCGCGATGGCCACGTCGATCCGGGGCAGGAAGGCCTGGGCGGTCTCGGTGTTGTGCTCGTGGAGGCTGCCGGTCCCCGGGGTGTCGACCACCACCAGGCCCCCCTGCAGCAGCGGCGAGGGGTACTCCACCCAGAGCTCGGTGACCTTGAGCCGGTTGTGGGGGTTGGCCTTCTCGGTGATGTACTGGGCGATCTCGGAGATGGCGATGCGCTCTTGGACCGACTCCCGGGTGACCGTGGCAAGCGGCTCGGGGCCGTAACGGATCAACGTGGGCTGGGCGGTGACCGGGACCACTCCCACCGGCAGGATCGGTTGGCCCAGGAGGGCGTTGATCAAAGAGCTCTTGCCCCGCTTGAAGTCACCCACGACGGCCACGTAGACGGTGGTCGAGCGCAGCTTCTGGGCGGTCTCCGCCAGCACCTCACGGTGCTGCGGCGGGAGCAGGGCGAGCTGGCTCAGCTCCCCCAGCCTCTCGGCCAGGCCGTCTGCCGCCGCCGCTTGGGTGACCGACTCCGGCTCCACCGGCTGGTCCCTACCAGCCCCCCAGCCGGGCGTACATGTCCTCGCCGAAGCTGGTGGGCAGCGGCTGGTCGACCAGCAGCTTGTAGGTGCGCCGACCGTCGTCGAGGCGCTCCGCCCTGAGGAAGAGGGCGGAGTCTAGCTGCTGGGCGTAGAAGCGCTCGACCAGGTCGAAGAGGTGGGTCACGTAGACCACCTTGATCTCCGACTCCAGGAGGGCGGTGACGATCTGGCGGGCGACCTCCGACCCCTCGCTCTCGTTGGTGGCGGCGAAGGATTCGTTGAAGAGCACCAGCGCCCCGGGACCGAGCTCGTCCGCGAGCTGGCTCATCCGTCCCAGCTCCTCGTCCAGCTTGCCGCTGGTCATGGTGGAGTCCTCCTCGCGGATGAAGTGGGTGAAGACTCCCTGGCAGACGCTGGCCCGGCAGGACTCGGCGGCGACGAACATGCCGCACTGGAGCAGCAGCTGGGCGAGCCCGATGCCCCGGATGAAGGTGGACTTCCCACCCGAGTTGGCCCCGGTTATCAGGACCAGGCGCTTGCCGTCGGCCTCCAGGTCGTTGGCCACCACCGCCTTGCCGGTGCGCAGCGCCAGGCCCATGTCGTAGAGGCCGCGGCAGGAGAGCGCCGCCGCCGCCCCGGGCAGCGCCTCCGGGGTGCAGAGCTGGGCGCCAAACCCGCTCAGGGTGGCGTGGAGATTGAGGCACCCGATATAGAACCCGAGCTCGGCGCGCAGGAGCGTGAAGAAGCTGAGGATGTGGTCCACCGACTGGGCCAGGGCATTGCCCACCAGGTTGATCCCTTGCCCGGTCAGCTCACCCAGCGCCCGTGCCCCCGCCTCGTCGCGGGGCGAGACCTCGATGGTGTAGGGGGAGCGGCCACCGATCCCCAGCCGAGCCAGCCAGCTCTGCTCCACCGGGCTCGCGTCGTGGAGCCGGTAGCCCTCCCCCTTGTTGCCGGCTCCGAGGTGGGCGCTGATGAGAACTCCCTGGCGCAACTCCAGGGTCTCCAGGTGGCGCTCGACGGTGGCGAAGTAGGCGTCGTCGAGCTCGGTGCGGAGCATCCCGAGGAGCCGGCCCATCCCCTCCGAGTCGAAGGCGGCCTGCTGGCTGTCGGCCAGCTGGCGCAGCTGGCGCAAGAAGCCCACGAATAGCTTGAGCACCTGGCGAGAGCGGGTCAGCACCGAGGACGGGGAGCGGCGGAAGATGCCGTAGACCTGCCGCTCCGCCTGCAGGGCGGCCACTGCCAGGTCGTAGAACTGACGGATGACCTCGGGCTGCGCCAGGCAGTCGGCCAGGATCTCCTGGCGGTAGGCGATCGCCTCCGGGTCGGTGAGCGAGGAGAGGACGCCGCGCTGGGCGACCTCCAAAAGGAAGGCGTCCCCCCGGGCCATCGCCCCGAACAGGGTGGCTAGGTCGAGGTCCTGGATCAGCTCCTCGGCGTTGTCCGGGAGCGGCTGCTCGGGCTCGAAGTCGCGCTCGCGGTACATCAGGTTGACCTTCACTGCTCCAGGCGCTCCCTGAGGCGGCGGTAGGTGAGCCCGTGCAGGGCGGCCACGGCATCGGCGTAGGCCAGCCCGTCCGCGGGGCGGCGGACCACCTTGTAGGTGCGCCGGGCCAGGTTCTCCGGGTCGACGCTGCTGACCATGCTCACCACCCGGGGGCTGAGGCTCGCCAGCTCGTCGACGAAAGTCACGTAGACGCAGAGCACGTCCAGCTCAAAGACCCGCTCCAGCACCTTGCGGCCCAGGAAACGGGCATCGCCCAGGGTGGTGGAGGTGAAGATCTCGTTGAGGATCACAACGCTGCGGGCGCTGGCGGCGCGACAGATCGCCTGGACCCGCACCATCTCATCCTCGAGCTTGCCGCGCCGGGCCTCGGGGTCCTCCTCTCGCGCGAAGTGGGTGAAGAGCTGGTCGAAGAGCATCAGCTTGGCCCGCGCTCCCGGAACCGGGCAGCCGATCCCGGCCAGGTGGTGCAGCTGCCCGAAGGTGCGGGCGAAGGTGGTCTTGCCGCCCTGGTTGGGCCCGGTCACGACGAAGACTCGCTCCGCTCCCTGGAGCTCGAAGTCGTTGGTCACCACCGGCAGCGATTCGCCTACCAGCTTCTCGGCCAGGGCCATGTCGAAGGTGCTCTCGGCGAGGACAGCCTTGGAGCTGGCTGAGACCTCGGGGTAGCAGAAGTTCAACCCGGCCGCCTCCAGGCGGGCCATCTGGTCCAGGTAGGCCAGGTAGAAGTGCACCTCGCGGTCGAAGCGCAGCACCGCGGGATCGGCGTAGTCGCGACGGCTGACGCAGAAGTGGTCGAGGGCGTTGAAGACGTCCCGGAAGAGCAGGGCGACCCGGTCCAGCACCGCCGCCTCGATGTGGTTCATGTCGGGCCAGTTGGAGAACGCGACCCGGTAGTCGGTTGGCTCATGCTGGCTGAACTTGAGGAAGGTGGCCTCGACCTCGGCGCTGTAGTCGGCCTCTTCCTGGTACCTGCCCACCGTGATCCGACTCCCCCTGATGTGCAGGGTGTAGGTGAGCTGGCCCAGGTCCGCCTCGAGCTGGTGAGTCTCGGCGCGAAGTGCCTGGAACGGTGGTCCTGCGGCGTACGCGGATAGGTACTCGCTGAACGCCCTCATCCCGGGGGAGCCGAGCGCCACCTCCCGCAGCCGCCCGGCCAGCTCGGCGACGGCGTCGCAATAGACTCCGACGGCGTCCAGAAACCAGCGCTTGCGCTGGTAGGGGTAGTGCATCTTGGCGGCTTGGCCGAGTCGCTCGCGCATCTGGGCCATGCTCTTGGCGAAGGCGCGCAGGTCCTGGGCCACCGCGGTCTCCTGGAGGTCTCGGAAGACTTGGTGCCGGTAGCCCACCGCGGCCTCGCTCTCCAAGTGGCCGTAGAAGAACGGCTCGAGCCGGTACTCGTCGTGGCCCGCGGTGATCGCGCCCACCAGCTGGTCCAAGTTGAGGTCCGAGAAGTACGCAGGCGGCTCGATCTCCTTGGGCTCGAGCGGCACCTCCGCCCCGTCCCAGAGGATGCTGTGGAATGGCGCCAGGCTCTGGGCTGGGCCTGCCGCCACCGGCCGATCGGCCCCCACCCGGGGCGGCGGCTCAGCCATTCCCAATTCGAGCTCCCAAGGATGCAGGCAGGTGCGTCGCAGGAGCCATCAGCCACGGTGGCGGTTTCAGGCGAACTCCATCGCCGGGCGCAA
>JBOHUH010000155.1:0-2342 GCA_050733915.1 Candidatus Dormibacteria bacterium
CATGCTGTTGGGGGTCATCGTGTCTCCTGGTCTGTGAAGAGGGTCGGTTGCACGGTGGCCTTTTTCGTGCCCACCGCCGCGGGCACTAGCTCGGCCCGCTACTTACACCAATCCTAGGGACGTGACCCGAGCGGAGCGGAGGCGGGAGCTAGAGGTCCGCTACGGGGTGACCGTGGCCGCCAACAATACCGAGGTGGCCAGGCGAGCCACCATCCTGCTTCTGGCGATAAAGCCTCAGCTGCTGCCCTCTGTGCTCGGCGACCTCTCTGGTGCCGTGCGGGCCAAGACCGTGGTGATCAGCATCGTGGCTGGCGCGAGCACCGCTGGGCTCGCTTCGCGCCTCAGTCACAACGCCATCATCAGGGCCATGCCCAACACACCGGCTCAGATCGGCGCCGGGGTCAGCGTATGGTTCGCTACCCCTGAGGTCTCTCCCACCGCCAAGTCGAAGGTACGGGCGCTGCTCTCAGCCCTGGGCTCAGAGCTGGAGGTGCAGGACGAGCTCCAGGTGGCGATGGCCACCGCGGTCAGCGGCACGGGGCCTACTTACGCTTTCCTCTTCTCAGAGTCACTGGTGGAGGCGGCGGTCCACCTCGGCTTCCCTCGGCACCTGGCCCGGCGCCTGGTGCTGGAGACACTGCGGGGGTCGATCGAGTTCGCAATCCAAAGCGGTGAGCATCCCGCCCAGCTGCGGGACATGGTCACCTCCCCGGGGGGCACCTCCGCAGAGGCCCTGGCGGCCCTGGAGCGCGGGCGCTTCCGAACCGTGATCGGAGACGCGGTCTGGGCCGCCTTCCGGCGGACCCTCCAGCTGGAAGCTTCTCTCCAGGGCAGCGGCCCAGGCGACGCCAGGCGCCCTCTACCCGAGCCGCCACCCCCAGCCCGGGCGTAGAACCCAAACCCGATCAGGCGCCACGGCACAAACGTCGTCGGTGGACTGGGCACCAGGGCTGAGCTGATGGCTGCAGCTAGGTCTCTGACCTCAAAGCTGCTCCGGCTGGCTCGGACGGTGGACACCCTCTCAGCCCTTGAGCGGCGGATCGAGCAGCGTGCCAAGAATCTTGTTATCGGGCGGACGTTCACCGGGGGCGGGCCCGCACGCGCTGGCGGATCTCCGGGGGGGTGCTGAACGTCTTGCGGCCTCGCTTGTACTGAGATACGTGGGGAGTCAACCAATGTGAACGTCGGGGTGCAGGTCCCTGGCAAGCCTCGCCAGCTGACCGCTGGCGAGGCCAAGGTCGAAGGCTCGGCCGTAGTGGACGCGCTACGCGATCTCGAGAGACGTCACCACGGCTTCGTGCCGACGCCTTACGAGCCGGGCGGCAGTCTAGGCCACTTCATCGACGTGTAGCGCAGCGACCAGGACATCCGGGGCGAGGGCGGCCAGCAGCCAAGCACAGCGGGGCGAACGCCCTCAGCATCGTGCCCACGGTTGCCGGAGGCGCCCAGCCAACATGGAAGCGCCGACTCGTGCGTAACTTTGCCGGTACTGGGCGCACCGCTTCCGCTCACAGGAGTCCGCACCGCTTGCCCAGGGTACCGACGCGGTTATCGTAGCCGGGTGGGGCGCTCATCGTCGCCGATCTCAGTGCCCACTAGCCAGCTTCCCCCACGACCAGCACCGCACCCTGCGAGGCGCTGCCAACCACATGGGCATAGCGGGCGAAGGCGCTGGTCCCGCTGGACAGCGTTGGCGGAGAGAAGCTGGCGGCCCGGGCAGCCCACTCTGCCTCCGGCACCGAGACCGAGATTGAGCGCTGGTCCACGTCGATGGTGATCAGATCTCCGTCCCGAAGCAGAGCTATCGGTCCCCCCACCGCAGCCTCGGGAGCCACGTGTCCGACCATCAGTCCGTGGGTGGCGCCGCTGAAGCGCCCATCGGTCATGAGGGCCACCGCGTCGCCTAGGCCCTGCCCCACCAGGGCCCCAGTGACCCCCAGCATCTCCCTCATGCCCGGGCCGCCGCGGGGCCCCTCGTAGCGGATTACCACGACATCGCCGACGACAATCCGCCTGGCAGACACCGCGGTCATCGCCTCTTCTTCCGAGTCGAAGACCTTGGCCGGCCCGGTCTGGCTGCGGCGCTGGTGGCCGACAACTTTGATCACGCTCCCCTCGGGCGCCAGCGGCCCGTGGAGTATCGCCATCCCCCCGGTCTCCTTGAGCGGCGCCGCCAGGGACCGCACCACGTCCTGGCCGGCAGCCTCATGCTGCACCGCTTCGGCGGCGCGGACGGCTGCGGCCAGGGTGTCTCCGGTACAGGTTCCGGCATCGCCGTCCAGAAGCCGGCGCTCGAGCAGGCGGTGGGCTACTAGGGCCACCCCCCCGGCTCTCGTGAGGTC
>JBOHUH010000156.1:0-3786 GCA_050733915.1 Candidatus Dormibacteria bacterium
GCCACCAGCCGGGTCGCCGCGGCCCGGATCGCTCGGCGGGCGGCCAGCTTCTTGCGGTCCCTAAGACCAATGCTCGAGTCCATCGCCGTCACCCTAGCAGAATCCTGCGCTCTGTGCAAACTTGTACGGTCTGCAACATTCTGGTCGATGTTTGGTCATCCGGCGAGGAATGCCCCGAATGGAATCTGACCGAGGGGCCGGGCCGCTGGAACACTGAGAGCGACGAGCCGCCCCCGAGTCACCTGAGACGCCCCTCGGCGGTGGCCCCCCGTCGGACCTTGCAGGTGCCAGGGATCGGGATCGAGGCCACCAGACGGTGCCTTCCGGTGAGCGTCGAGCGGCGCGAGGTCAGCTCGGCGAAGCTGCGCTCCTGAGAGCCTCCCGCCCCTGGGAATGGTCGGGGTCGCCTCCAAGCTGGAGCTCGTGACTGGCCAGATCGCGGTATTCGGGGTAGACGCCGACCCGGCGGGGCTGAGCCAGGTCAGCCCCGCGATGGTCCCTGGGCGGCCGTGCCAACGGTCTGAGCGACGATCAGCTCCAGCAACTTCTCGGTCGGAGGCCAGGGGAAGGCGGGGCGGTCGGCGATGAGGGTCGCCAGACCATGCAACGAGGCCCACAGAGCACTGGCCACCAGGAATGGGTCCGGGTGCCTACGGCGTTTGGCCAAGGCATTGGTCACCGCCTGCTGGATCAACTCGAACGCGGCATGTCCGGGGAGGGGCCTGCCGCCCCAGCCCGGGTGGCTCGCATGGCCCCGGACCGACGCCAAGACGCGGTAGCCTCCGGGGTTCGCCGCGGCGAAGTCCAAGTAGGCGCCGCAGACGGCCCTGAGATGGGCGACCGGGTCGGAGTTGTTCCCAGCCTCACTCAGCCGTCGGGCCAGCTCGCCATACTCAAGGGCATAGACCGCGTAGAGCAGCTCGTCGCGGCTGGCGAACTGCAGGTAGAAGCTCTGCGGCGCCACCCTGGCGGCCTTGGTTACCGCCCGGATGCTGACTTCGGCCTCGCTCTGAGCACTGGCGAGCAGGGTCCTGGTCGCCCCGATCAGATCGCCCCGAAGCTTCCCGCCCTGGCCGCGGGGGTTGCGGCGGCGCGGGGCTTGACTATCCATACAACCGTCTACATACTACTAACCAGACGCCCGTCTACCAAGGAGATTCTATGAGCGAGACGCTGACGGTCACCCGTATCGGACACAGCTGCCACTTGGTCGAGATCGGTGGCCTCAGGGTGCTCACTGACCCCTGGTTCTCGGAGCGCCTCTTCTACCACCCTGGCGAGGCGCGCGCCCTCTCGGTTGGGGAACTTCCCCACCTGGACGCGATTCTTGTCTCGCACGCGCACTACGACCACTGCGATCTCCGCGCCCTCGCTGCCTACCCGGAGCGGAGCGTCCCCCTCTTGGTTGCCGCCCCGGTGGTCAAGCGGGCTAAGGCGTCCGGCTTCAGCGACGTCCGCCCGCTGGACCCCTGGGCGGTCGCCCGGGTCAAGGACCTGACTATCACCGCGGCACCGGCCAAGCATGGGGTCTACGAAGTCACCTTCGTCATCAGCGGGGGTGGCCGCAGCCTCTACTTCGCCGGCGACACCATGCTGATCCCGGAGCTGCGCACCCTGCCGGAGCGCTTCGATCGTTTCGATGTCGCCCTGCTACCCACCAACGGTCTGCGCATTCGTCCCCAGCTCAACCACCAGGTAGTGATGGACCCCGAGCAGGCCGCCGAGCTCGCCGGGGTGCTGAGCCCCCGATTCGCGGTGCCGCAGCACTACGCGTTCACCGGCGGTTGGTTGGGAGACCGGCTGATCACCAAGGCCAATCGTGATCCGCAACTCTTCGTGACTGCAGCGCGACGACTGGCTCCGACGACGGCGGTCAGGGTGCTGGCACCTGGCGAGCCACTGCAGGTTGGGGCTGACCCAGAGAGGTGAATGTTGGCGTGTCCGGCGCCAAGCAGGTTGACCTCCAGGTGGAGGTCGGCGCCTGGGGGCTCGCCGTACGGTGCCGACGGCTCGGGCAAGCGCTCGACCGCCTCCCCCGCGAAGGCCGTGACCAGGGGGCGGAGTCGGCCATTCCCACTCAGCGCTGAGCGCACAGCGGCGCCGGAGACTGGCGGTCAGTCGCCGGAGGCGCGCGAGCGCTGGAACGGCCCCGCACCACGCTCGGGGTCGCGGACTCCGGGGATCAGCAGGGTCGCCGCCATCAGGGTGCCCGCACCCGCCCCGATCAGCATGGTGAGGCGGACCCCGATCACCCCGGAAACCCCCCCGGCCATGAGGACCCCCACGGGGCTGAGGCTGAGTGAGATCAGCCAATCGACGGAGGAGACCCTCCCCATCAGGTCACGCGGGACCAGGTTCTGTACCAAGGGCGTCCAGAGCGCGTTGCCGTAGAGCAGCAGCCCGAATATCACGAAGGAGGCGGCCCCGGCGACCCACACGTCTGGGGAGAGGGCCAGCACCACGGCTCCCGCCCCGGCCGCCCCCCAGCTCAGGAACATCCAGGTGATGCGGCGCCGGGGGGCGCCTAGGCGGCCGATCAGGACCGAGCCCACCACCCCGCCCAGCCCGCCACAGGCCATGACCACCCCCAGAGCCACCCCGCCCTGGTGGAGCACGTGGCGCACCAGCAGAGGGATCAGGAGCGCGAGCGGGGAGAAGGCCGCGAAGTTGGCCACCGCGGCCGACAGCAGGGTCGCCCAGAGCCAGGGGTGTCGAAAGCAATAGCCGAGCCCCTCCCTCACCTCGGCGAGGATCTGCCGTCGGCCGCTGGACATCGCGGGCGCCAGCCGGCTGGTCATCAGCAGCAGGCAGCCAGCGCTCACCGCGAAGCTCGCCGCATCGGCCCCGAACCCCCAGGCGTTCCCCAGGGCGCCGACCAACACCCCACCCAGCGCCGGGCCGATCAGCGACTGGGCGGTGGTCTGGCTGGCGCGGGAGAGGGCGCTGCCCTGAACCAGCAGATCCTCGGGCAGCAGCTCGGGGACGATGGCGGTGGACGCGGGGTAGAAGAAGGCGTCAGCCACCCCGAAGACCAGAGAGAGCACGACGAGTTCCGGGAGAGTGATCACCCCCAGGCCGGTGAGCAGCGCCAAAGCGGCGGCGGACGCCCCCCGGACCGTGTCCGAGGCCAGCATGGCCAGCCGACGCGGGACCCGATCCACCACCACCCCGCCGACCAGGAGGAGCAGGACGGTGGGCACCAACCGGGCGGCCAGGACGAAGGAGAGTCCCGTGGGCCGGCTGTCGACGCGCAGAGTCTCCAGCGCCAGGGCGATGGTGTAGACGCCGTCCCCGAGCAGGGAGACGGTCTGGCCAGACCAGAGCAAAGCAAAGTCGCGCTCACGCAGCGCCCGGGGCGGCGACCAGCGCCTCGGGCGGGGATCCTCAGCCACGACCGCCCGCCCCAACCGACCAGCTCTCCCACACGCGAGGAAGCCTATAGGCAGACCCAACCAAACGCCGAGGCGGCGCGGGCCTCAAGCGGGCCACTTCCAGTTGGTGGATCATGAGGGTGTCGTGGCGGCGATTTAGAGGAGACTGCCACCGTGGCTGAGACCAGGCCCTGGGTACGCTTCGAGAGCAACGCCGAGGGACCGTTCGCGGTGAACGGGCCGGACCTCAAGGTGGAGGCGTTTTTCGTCAACTTTGCCCAGTCCGCTCAGCGGGACCTTGCGCCCCACCCCGATCCCCGGCTGACCCGGGCAGATCTCATCTTCATGTTGGGAGCCAAGCGGAGGAACTGGCGTCGGGATCGCGCCTCGGCGGCGGAGCGGGCCACCATCCTGC
>JBOHUH010000157.1:0-3474 GCA_050733915.1 Candidatus Dormibacteria bacterium
GGTTGGGCCACTGCTGGCGTCCCAGCCAGAGCAGGAATCGCTCCGGGGAGCGGAGATCAGGTAGACCCGGGTCGAGCAAGGGAACTAGGCGCACGAGAAGAACCTCACGGTTGAGGAGCTGCCCCGCGCAGACGGCGCGGGAGGGGGAGAGCAGTGGCCAGCTGCTCTTGGGGGGAGTTGCTAGTTTAGCCCGGTCGCGAAGGCCCCATCGGCCAGAGGCTATCGATCTCAGATCGGCGCTACCATGACGGCGTCAACCGCCGCCTGGCCACTCGAACTCTGGAGGTCCCCCCAGCAGATGCCCGAACTCGTCGAAGCTCTGATCGCGGTGGTGCTGCTGGGAGCTGCCTGGCGCACTCCCATTGGTCGCCGCGTGGGAAACCTGGCCCAGCAGCGGATCAACCGGCTGCTGAACCGCGTCGAGAACCCGGTCGACGCCCTCGACCTCTCCTATCAGAAGCAGGTGGAGGCACTGCAGAAAGTCCGTCGCGGGGTGGCGCAGGTGGTCACCTCCGAGAAGCGCCTTGAGATGCAAGCCGCCAGTCTCCGCCAGAGCCAGGAGAAGCTGCAGGGGCAGGCTCGACTGGCGGTGCAGCAGGGCAAAGATGACCTGGCTCGCCTGGCGCTGACCCGGGCGCATGACGCAGACGCCCAACTGCAGGGTCTGGACCAGCAGATCCAGCAGCTCAAGGACCAGGAGCAGAAGCTGGAACTCACCTCGCAGCGGCTCCAGGCCAGGGTGGAGGCCTTCCGGAACCAGCGCGACACCCTGAAGGCTCAGTACACAGCGGCGCAGGCCTCGGCACGGATCGGCGAGACGGTAACCGGGATCTCCAGCGACATGACCGATGTCCATCTGATGCTGGAGAGGGCCCAGGACAAGACGGCTCAGATGCAGGCCCGGGCCGCGGCCATCGACCAACTGGTGTCCTCGGGAACCCTGGATGCCGTGGGCGCGGGTGGGGGGGACGACCTCGACCGCCAGCTCCAGACCGGGGCCACCAGCGCAGCGGTCGAGGTCCAGCTCGCGCAGCTCCGCCAGGAGGCCCTTGCGGAGGCCGCCCAGGTCCCTCACCTGGAGGCGCCCGACAGTCACTCGGACCACCCCTCCCAGGGGCGATAGCCTTGCTCCACGCGTTGACGTTCATCGGCATCGGGCTGGTGGTCGGTGCGTGCTCAATTCGCAAGACCCGAGCGGTGGCGGCGGTCATCCGCCTGGCTGGCGGGCTGGTCGGCGGGGTTCTGGGTGGGCTGATCTCGCTCGCCGACCTGGGCAGCAAGACCACCACCGGCAAGTACGGCTCGCTGGTGGTGTCAGTCCTGGTTGCGATCCTGGTGGCCGGGATCGCCGCTGTGATCAGCAACGTCGCCCCGGTGAGCGGCCGCTACTAGCGGGCTCGCGTATACCAGGCCCCAGTCCCTAGGCATGCTCAGCTAGGGGCCGACTCCTCACGGAGCGGGAGGGCAGCGGCCCCATCCGTTGCCGCAGGGGCCGCCTGGCCTACCCCGATCCGGGCCAGGACCATGGCCAGCCCCACTCCCGGGGTGACGCCCAGAAGAGTCATCCCCCCAAACAGCTCCCCATCCCGCTCGCAGTCCTCGCCGCTTCAAGCCCTGCAGGCTCGGGCAAATCCCTTCCCCCATTGGACTGCGCGGCGTGCCCCGGCTCACTCGGTGCCGGCGCACCGGCCACTCCTCAGGTGCTGGCTGGAGCTCCGGCCAGGTAGGCCTCGGCCGCCGCCGCATCTCTGCTCATCTGGGACGTCAGCGCCCGGTCGCTGGCGAAGACCGCCTGGTCGCGTATCTTGCCAAACACGCTGGCCAGCACCTGCTGGCCGTAGAGATCGCCCGGGTCATCGCCCAGGCAGTGCACCTCGAAACAGCGGTTCTGGCCTCCGAAGTGGGGACGCACCCCGATGCTCCCCACGGCGCCGAACCGCAACCCCTTGGAGGTCACCAACTCCATCACGTAGACGCCGTCATCGGGGAGGGCCTGGTTGGCAGTCAGCGTCAGGTTGGCGGTGGGGAAGCCGAGTCGGCGCCCAATCCCCTCGCCGTGGACCACCTCACCCAGGACCTGGAAGGGGCGGCCCAACATCCGCGACACCGAGTCCAGCCGGCCCGAGTTGAGCCGAGCCCGGATCTCCGAGCTGCTCACCACCACCCCCTCCCGGATCTGCGCCTCCACCACCTCCACCTCAAACCCGACCGTGCGGGCGTACCCCTGCAGGAAGCCGAGCCGGCCTTCGGCGCCCCTGCCGATCGAGAAGCTCGAACCCACCACCATCGCCCTGATCTCCAGACGGGCACGGAGGGTGTCCATGAACTGGTCCGGCGCCAGCTGGCGCAGGTGGTCGTTGAACGGGATCACCCAGATCTGGTCGACCTCCAGCTGCACCAGAAGTCGGCGCCGCAACTCCAGGGGACTGAGCAGGCGGAAGTCCAGCCCGGGATCGATCACGGTGCGTGGATGGGGCTCGAAGGTGACCGCGGTCAACGCCATCCCGCCGCTTCGGGCTTTGGCGGCGCCGGACCGGAGGATCGCCTGGTGGCCCACATGAACTCCGTCGAAATTGCCGAGGACGAGACAGCTGGGAAGTGGGGCGCGGCCGCCAGGCGGCCGCCCGGTGCCGAACTCCGCCAGCCCCGAAGCCGGCACCGTCACGGGATCCGGTCAGCCACTTATCGGAAGCAGGACCTTGGTGGGCCGGAAGCGCAGCCCGGTGACCTCACCTAGGGCCAGGAGCCGACCGTCAGGAGCATGGGCGCGCACCTCGACCCCCGCCCCAGGCACCACCGGTGCACCCTCCAGTCCGCGCTGGATCCAGACCGACTGGCCCCGCCGGACCGCCAGAGCCCCGGCCGGCAGGAGGTCGATCCGCGGCACCATCTCCAGGGCCACCTCCGGCGGCAGGAGGTAGCTGCGGGGGTCGGGAGCCGCAACCAGGCTCTCCAGGGTCACCGCCTGGGCGAGCTTGAATGGCCCGTACTCGGTGCGCTCCAGCCAAGCCAGCACCCCACCCACCCCAAGGGCCTCGCCGAGATCGGTCGCCAGAACCCGGAGGTAGGTCCCGCGGCCACAGACCACCTCCACCTCTGCCTCCGCCACCACTCCGGGCGCGAAGGACTGAAGGATGATGCTGCGAATCTCCGCGGGGCGCGCCTGGCGCTCCACGGTCAACCCCTGGCGGGCGAGCTCATAGAGGTGGCGACCGCGGTGCCGGACCGCCGAGTGCATCGGGGGTACCTGCTGAACGATGCCGACAAATTTCTCCAGCGCCGCCGCCACCTCAGGCTCGGCGAGGTGGGCCGCCGAGGCCGCCGGGTGCACCTCACCCTCCAGGTCCCCGGTGTCGCTTACCTGCCCCAGCCGGAGCCGGGCGTGGTAGGTCTTGGGCTGGCGCATGATGTACTCGACTAGGCGAGTCGCGCGACCGACGCAGAGTGGCAGCACCCCGGTGGCGGCCGGGTCCA
>JBOHUH010000158.1:0-7281 GCA_050733915.1 Candidatus Dormibacteria bacterium
GGCTCGATCTTGCGCCGGAGCCGGTAGACGTGGGCGTCCACGGTCCTGGTCTCGATCTCCACCTCGTAGCCCCAGACCCGCCGCAGCAGTTCGGCCCGGCTCATCACCTGGCCCGGGCGGCTGGCCAGCAGCGCCAGAAGGTTGAACTCGGTGAGGGTCAGCTGGATCTCCTCGCTGTCGCGGTAGACCTGGCGCCGGCGCAGGTCGATGGTGAGCCCGGGGAACTCGAAGCGTTCCTTGAGCTGGTCGGTGGGGGCGACGTCGGAGCGGCGCAGGTGGGCACCGACCCGGGCCACCAGCTCCCGGACCTCGAAGGGCTTGACCACGTAGTCGTCGGCACCCAGTTCCAGGCCCACCACCACGTCGATGGTGTCGCTCTTGGCGGTGAGCATGATGATCGGCACCTTGTAGCCGTCGGCCCGCAGCTTGCGACAGACGTCGAGGCCACTCATCCCGGGGAGGTTGATGTCCAGGATGATCAGGTCTGGGGACGCCTGCTGGGCCATCTCCAGCCCCTCCAGGCCGGTGCCGGTCTCGACCACGTTGTAGTGCTGTGGCTCGCAGGCGAGCCGGACGATGTCCCGGGTGGCCTGATCGTCTTCCACCAAAAGGATGGTCTTGTTACCGCCGCTCATGCACCCTGCGCCTCCAGGTATTCGGTGACCGTGGACACGAAGTTCTTGACCTCGATCGGCTTGGTGATGTAACCGGAGCAGCCCGCCTCCAGGGCCTCCTTCTCGTCGCCCACCATGGCCCGGGCGCTGAGCGCCACGATCGGGGTCTGGGCGGTGCGGGGATCGGCCTTGAGCAGGCGGGTCACCGTCAGTCCATCGATGCCGGGAAGTTGGATGTCCATGAGGATCAGGTCGTAGGGCTCGGCCTTGGCCTTCTGCAGCCCCTGCTGCCCGTCGGTGGCGGTGTCCACCTTAAAGCCCTGGCCACGGAGCACCAGGGTGGACAGCTCCAGGCTACTGGGATTGTCCTCGATGACCAAGATGCGATTGCCCATCTGGCCATCGGAGCGCAGCCCGTGCAGGGGCAGGGTCACGGTCATGGTCGTGCCCCGCTCCAGCTGGCTGTCCACCTTGATGGTGCCCCCGTGCAGTCCCACCAGGCGCTTCACCAGGGCCAGTCCCAGGCCGGTGCCCTCGAAGGGGCGATCGTTGGAGGCCTGGACCTGGAAAAACTCGCTGAAGATCTGGTCGTGGTGCTGAGGATCGATGCCGATGCCGCTGTCCTTGACCTGCAGCACCAGCTGTCCCGCCCGGGGCTTGGACTTGGCCCGGATGATGGCGTGGCCGCCCTCCGGGGTGAACTTGATGGAGTTGCTGAGCAGGTTGTAGAGGACCTGCTTGAACTTCCCCTTGTCGGCCCGCAGCAGGGCCAGCTCGTTGTCAATCTCCACGTCCAGGGTGACCCCGCCCCGCTCGGCCAGCGGTCGGACCACGGTGAGCACCTCGGAGATGCAATGCCCCAGGGGAAACTCCTCGTACTGGAGCTCGAGCCGCCCGGCCTCGATCTTGCTGAGGTCGAGCACGTCGTTGACCAGGTTGAGCAGGTGGCGGCCGCTGGCGTGGATGTTCTCCAGGCACTCGTGCTGCTGGGCGGCGCTCATCTTGCCCGCCAGGTTGTCCTTGAGGATCTCGCTGAATCCCAGGATGGCGTTGAGCGGGGTGCGGAGCTCGTGGCTCATGTTGGCCAGGAACTCACTCTTGAGCCGGCTGTTCTCCCGGATCTGGGCGTTGGCCACCTCCAGCTCGTGCTTCTGCAGGGCGATCTCCTGGAGCTGGCGCTGCACCGCGGCGTGCAGGGCGGCGTTGTCGATGCTGATCGCTGCCTGGTTGGAGATCACCCGGACCAGTGCCTGCTCCAGCTCGGTGAAGGGCTTGACCCGCTTCCGGGTCAGGGTGAGCGCGCCCACCACCCGGTTGGGCGACTCCAGCGGCATCACTAGGACGCTGCGGGGGGCGTGGGGGGCGGCCAGCGCCTTGAAGCGGGGATCGAGGGTGGCGTCCTCGACCCGCGCCGCCTTGCGCTCGGCGACCGCCCAGCCCACGATGCCCTCTCCCAGCCCGAAGGAGGCGACGTCACCCACCTGCTCGGTGAAGGGGAAGGTGACCATCGCGGTGAGCCTGGTCTCGTCCTCGTCGAGCAGGAAGACGGTTGCCCCATCGCAGACCACCAGCTGCGAGAGGGCTCGCAGGGTGAAGTCGATGTTGACCTTGAGGTCGAGGCTGGACGTGAACAGATTGCCGACCCGCTCCAGCAGGTCGACCATCACCTTGTCGTCCATGCGGGTCGAATTATAGGTGCGGCTCACCGGCCCCAGCCCCACGGCGCGGGCCTTCCCGAACCACGACCGCCGCATCCTGCCGGCACCGAGGCCGGAGTCCGGGCCATGGGGGGCGTGAGGGTCACGCAGGCCATGATTGCAGGCAGGGCCTACCCCGGGGAAGGCCCTGCGCCCATCCCAGGCCCCATCGCCCGTCCAACCCCCGACCCCGGCGGTGCTCCGCGGGGCGGGGTTGGGACGGGTTCAGCCTCGGCGGACCGCGCTCCGCAGCAGCCGGCGTGCGGCTGCGGTGCGGCGCCGCCGCACCTCGTCGGATGATCCTGCCGCGCCCCGCACGGAGCGCTTCAACTGCGCCGCCGCCTCGAGTTCCCGGCTACGATCCTGAACGAGGAGGTAGAGAGAGCCGTTGAGCATGGTTTGCCTCCTTCGTGTAACTGGTCAATCCCTGGTTGCCAATGACAGTGTACCATGCTCCTGTACCTTCCAAAATGAAGTTCGAAAGTTACGCGGACCGAGGCGTCGAGTCAGCGGTGGAGCTGGTCAACCGGCTCAGCCCGGGTTGGGCCAAGGGCCGGGAGTGGGCGCTGCCCCGGGAGCCGGTCGCCCGGCGCCAGCTGGCCCAGGAGGTGGAGGCGCGGCTGTCGGGCCGGCCGGTATCCCTGAGGGGCCAGGCCGGGGAGGAGATGATCCGGCTCGCGGCCGAGCTGCGCATGATCTTCGAACTGGTCTCGCGGGCGCGCCACGACCGGGCGGCACTCCTGGTCAACGCCCTGCTCGGCCGCTACCAGGCCGCACCCCAGCTGGCCCGGCACGATGGGGAGGCCTGGCACCTCCACTTCCACAGCCAGGACAAGGAGGCGGGGCGGGCGATGGCCCGGGGAGCGATGTGCGTGATCGCCCTGGCGGTGGTGATCGGATCTCCCAGGGAGGGTCGCCTCGGGGTCTGCGAGTCGGAGCGCTGCGACCGGGTGTTCGTCGACGGCTCCAAGAACGGCTCCCGCCGTTTCTGCTCGTCCACCTGCCTCAGCCGCACCAAGGTGGCGGCCTTCCGGGCTCGCCAGGGCCAGCGCCCGGCCCCGGCGGCGGTGGCGGTGGAGGTGGCGGCCTCGGGACTCCAGCGGCTGCGACGGCGGACTAGACTCCGGGCCTGATGAGCCACGCCGCCGACGACTCGGCCCTGATCCACTTCACCGAGGTGGGTCCGCGGGACGGTCTGCAGAACCTTACCGAGGCGCTTCCCACCGAGAGCAAGCTGGTCTTGGTCAGGGGAGCTCTGGACGCCGGCTGCGACCTGGTCGAGGCCACCTCCTTCGTCTCCCCCAAGTGGGTTCCCCAGCTGGCCGACGCCGAGGCCCTGCTGGGGCAGCTCATGGACCAGGACGGCGCCGCCGCGGTGGAGCGGATCCGGGTGCTGGTCCCCAACCGCACCGGGCTGGAGCGGGCCCTCGCCGCCGGTGCCCGCCGGGTGATCGTCAACCTCGGGGCGACCGACGCCTTCAACCGGCACAACCTCAACCGCAGCGTCGAGGAGTCCCTCGGGGAGATCGGCGAGGTGGCTCAGGCGGCGGCCCGGGCCGGCTGCGTGTGGGACGCCAGCCTGAGCGTCGCCTTCGGCTGTCCCTACGAGGGCCGGGTCGACCCGAGGCGGGTGGCGGAGCTGGCCGGGCGGCTGGCGGACCTAGGCGCCCAGGAGCTGAGCGTCGCCGACACCATCGGGGTGGCCGGCCCCCTCCAGGTGGAGGAGCTGATCCGCCTGGTGGCGGAACGGGTGCCGCTGGAGCGCCTCGCGCTGCACCTGCACGACACCAGGGGGATGGGACTGGCCAACGCCCTTGCGGGCTACCGCCTGGGGGTGCGCCGGTTCGAGGGATCGGTGGGGGGCATCGGCGGCTGCCCGTTCGCTCCCCGCTCCACCGGGAACGTCTGCAGCGAGGATCTCCTCCATCTGCTGCAGCGCCTGGGCGCCACCAGCAGGGTGTCGCTGGCGGCTCTCTGCTCCCTGGCCGAGCGCCTCCAGGAGCTGCTGGGCCACGAGCTCCCGGGCCGCCTCTACCGGGCGGGAGAGTGGGAGGCGGCGGTTCCGGTCTGACTGGGCCCTGGGACACCCGGGCACCGCAGCGCCGGGATCTGCGCTAGGCCGCTGCGCAACTGCCAACTCGGCCAGTTCGCGAGAGCCGGTCCCAGGAGCCAGGGAGCATATGGGGAGTCCACCTGTGACCGAGCCGGTAGCAGGTGGGGGAGCCGGGTCGCCGCCGCATCCGCCCCTTGGTGGCCGGTCTCCCGAGTCGCTCCGCCCAGCGACCCGCACCCGTCGGAGCTTTGAGCTAGCCCTCGGCGGGCGCCACCGCCGGTGCCGGCTCCGGGTCCGGGCTGGGCGGAGTCTTCTTGGGGGCCCGCTCCAGGACCACCGCAAACCCCAAGACGGTGATCTGGGCCAGGAAGAAGACGTAGGTCAGGATCAGGAAGAAGAGGCTGAAGGTCGTCCCGTAGGTGCTGAAGCCGTGGGCCAGTTTGAAGTAGAGCGGGAAGAGCAGGCTCAGGGCCTCGAAGAGGACACCCGCGGTGAGCGCCCCAGGGAGGACCGCCCGGGGGCGGTGTCGCGTCTGCGGTACCAGGAAGTAGATGGCACAGAAGAGCACGGTGCCCACCACCACCGCCAGGCAGACTTGGGCGATCAGGCTGGCCGGGCCGTGGCTTAGCTGGGAGGGGATGCCGGGGATCGACTTGACCACCGCCAGGAGGCTGGAGCTGAGCACCACCGGAACCACCAGGCAGGCGAAGAGCACGATCATCCCGAAGGCCATCAGCTTCTGGCGAATGAAGGATCGCGGCTTGAGCTCCCCCAGGCTGGCGAAGGCCTGGCCCATGGCCCCAAAGAGCGACGAGCCGCTCCAGAGCAGGCCGATGATCCCGACCACGGCGAGGATCCCGGAGTGGTGGTGGAAGGAGTTGAGCGCCCGGACCACGGCCGCCCCGTTGCCGCCGGGCAGAGCGCTGGCGATCGCCTTGGTGAGGCCCTTGCCGACGCCGGCCTGGGAGGGGACCAGGCTGGCCAGGGTCGCCGCCAGGACCATGATCGGGAAGAAGGCAAAGAGCAGGTTCCAGGCGACCAGAGTCGCCAGGTTGGGCCCGCTGTGGTTGAGGTAGCGCGCCCCGACCCGCACCGGGAACCATCTCCGCAGTCGTCTCAGGAGCGCCCTCACCACAGGGACGGTAACCCAGCCTCTGGGGCCTGGGGCGCCGCCACCTCAGAGTGCGCCGCCTCCAGAGATCTTCAGTTCGAGCGCCCGGGGCTAACCAACCCCGCCCAGCCGTGGCGGGCGAGCCCCGGGAGAAGGCAGCGACGCCGCTGGTAACCTTGGGCGCTGCCTGAGCCAGATCGGCTCGACGTGGAGGAGCGAGGACATTCCAACCGGCGCCAGCGCCTCCGGCGAGGCGACCCAACCCGCGGTCCTGGTGCGGGGCCTGCGCAAGAGCTACGGCCCGGTGGAGGCCGTCCGGGGCATCGACCTCGAGATCCGTCGTGGCCAGATCGTGGCTCTATTGGGCCCCAACGGGGCGGGTAAGACCACCACCATGGAGATCATCGAGGGCCTGCTCCAAGCCGACCAGGGCGAGGTCCGGGTCCTCGGAGACACCCCGCAGCGGGCCCGGCGCCGGGTCGGGGTTCAACTCCAGGAGGGAGCGCTCTACCCCGACCTCACCTGCGCCGAGATCATCACTCTCTTCGGCCATCTCTACGGCTGGGAGGCGGACCCCCGGGCCCTGCTCCAGCTGGTCGACCTGGCGGACGTGGCCGACCGTCGCACCGAACGGCTCTCCGGCGGTCAGAAGCGAAGGCTCCAGATCGCGCTCACCCTCTGCAATGAGCCGGAACTGGTGGTCCTGGACGAGCCCACCACCGGGCTCGACCCGCTGAGTCGTCGCCAGACCTGGGCCATGATCGAGGACCTGCATCGCCAGGGACGCACCGTCCTGCTCACCACCCACTACATCGAGGAGGCGGAGCAGCTGGCGGAGCAGGTGTACATCATCGATGGCGGCAAGGTGGTCGCCGAGGGCGCCCCGACCACCCTGGTGGCCGCGCTGGGCGCGTCCGCCACCATCAGCATCGGTGCTGGACCGGACGCCCACTTGGAGCAGGTTCCCGGGGTTCTCCGGGCCGAGTTCCAAAGCGGCCGCTGGGACCTCCAGGGCAAGGAGGTCGGGGTGATCTTGGCCCAGCTCAGCCAGCGGCTCGGAGAGGATGCCCTGCGCGATGTCTCGGTGCGGCCACCCAGCCTGGAAGACGTCTTCCTGGCCCGTACCGGCCGCCACATCGAGGTGGAGGGGAACACTTGAGCGCGGAGCACCGACCGTCGCACGGGTCGCTGGCCAGCTTCCGCACCCACTCGCCCTGGCTGCCCTTCATGGCCTTGACCAGGGCCAACCTGACCCTGCTGGCCCGCAACCGCCAGGTGATGGTCTTCAACATCCTGGTCCCCCTCCTGCTGATCGTGATATTCGGGGGGCTCTTCCAGTCCAGCAAGGTCACCGTCGACATCGCCGCGCCCGCCTCCGACGCCGCGGCCTTCAGGGAGGCCCTCCCCAACAGCGCCTTCCAGGTGCGCCAGGTGTCGCCGGCCACCGCCCGCCAGGACGTGCTCGACAACAAGGCGGACTTTGCCTTGGTGGCGCGCCCGGGACCAGGCAGCCAGGTTTCGGTTCGGGTGGAGGAGAACGCCGGCAACGTCACCCAGAATGGGGCCTTCGCGGCCGCCGCCGACGGCGCCCTGGAGGTGCTCAACCAGGAGCTCTTGCGGACCGCGCCGGCGGTCACCCCCAAGATGGTGGCGCTGCATCCCTCGGGAGGTCTCAGCCCCGGCTCGCTCTCCAACTCCAACTACATCGACTTCCTGACCCCCGGCATCCTGGCCTACGCGGTCCTCACCGCCGGGCTCAGCGCCGGGATCCGGCTGGTCGGCGACCGCGAGCGGGGCATCCTGCGC
>JBOHUH010000159.1:0-4540 GCA_050733915.1 Candidatus Dormibacteria bacterium
GGCGGCCGAGGGGCCGGCACCGGCCGGGGGCCTGCGGACCACGGGAGCCGGCTCTGAGCCCGGGGCATCGGGACGGGGGTCGAGTCGAGGGGCTGGGCCGGGTCGGGATCTGGACCAGCGCCCTGGACCGCCAGCCGGCGAGGGTGGTCCGCGACGAGGTCCGGGCCCTGGAGGAGATGGGCTACGGGGCGATCTGGGTTGGCGAGGCGCGCCGGCGCGAGGCCTTCGTGAACGCCTCGCTGCTGCTGGCCGCCAGCGCCAGGATCGGAGTCGCCACCGGGATCGCCAACATCTGGGCCCGCGACGCTCAGGCAATGCGGGCCGGCCAGCTCGCCCTGGCCGAGGCGTACCCCGGTCGCTTCACCCTGGGCATCGGGGTGAGCCACGCGTCCCTGATCGCGCCCCGCGGCCATCGCTACCAGCGCCCGCTTCAGGAGATGCGCGCGTACCAGCAGGCGATGGAGCGGGCGGACTACGACTCGCCCCGACCCGACCCGCCGCCACGCACCCTGCTGGCGGCCCTCGGCCCCAAGATGCTGGCCCTGGCCGGTGAGGTGTCGGACGGCGCCCATCCGTACCTGGTCCCCACCGAGCACACCAGAAGGGCCCGGGAGATTCTGGGCCCCGAGCGCCTGCTCTGCCCAGAGCAGGCGGTGGTGCTGGAGTCGGATCCCGAAAGGGCACGAGCCATCGCCCGGCAGCACACCACGGCCTACCTCAGGCTCCCCAACTACCGCGACAACCTGCTCCGGCTGGGGTTCGGGGCCGAGGACCTAGGCGACGGTGGCAGCGACCACGTGGTCGACGCCCTGGTGGGGTGGGGTGGTACCGCAGCGGTGGTGGAGCGGATTCAGGAGCACCTCGCAGCCGGCGCGGATCACGTGGCGGTGCAGGTCCTGACTCGGGACCCCCAATCGGCCCCGCATCGGGAGTGGGAGGAGCTGGCAGCGGAACTCCGAGGGGCCTCCCTGCTCTCTTGAGGGGAGTCGCGCCCGGCCCCGGGTCCGGGTGCCCTGGCCCACGGGCGGGACATCCCGGCGGCGGTCCACCCGGGCCCGGTGCAGTTGACGCGCGAACTCCACTCCGGCCGTCAGAAGCCCCGGGTTCGAAGACCGCAGCGAGGCGCGCTTACCATGGTCGCGGGATTGGGAACTGGAGGGAGGGCTGCCGTGGATCCCGCGAAGATTGCCCAGCTTTTGCTGGCAACCCCGGTGCTCTCGGCACTGTCCCCGCAAGATGGCCAGGAGCTGGCCGCCCACTGCCGGCTGCGCCGGGTGCGCCGCGGCCAGCTGCTGTTCTCTGAGGGTGATCCCGCCGACTCCCTGCTGGTGGTGGTCTCGGGCCGGCTCCGGGTCCTGATCACCTCGGCCGAGGGAGGGGAGTTGGTGCTGTCGATGCTCAACGCCGGCGACGCCCTGGGAGAGGTCGGTTGCTTCGACGGGGGCACCCGCTCCGCCGGGGTGGAGGCGCTCCAGGACAGCACCGTCCTGCAGCTGCCCGCGGCGGATCTGCTGGCGGTGGTCGAACGCCGCCCGGAGGTCGCCCGCAACCTGCTGGGAGAGCTCGCCTCGGAGCTGCGCCGGCTCACCGGGGTCACCGCCGACCTGGTCTTCCTCGACGTCCCCCGCCGGGTGGCCAAGCTGCTGGTCAAGGAATTCGAGCAGAGCGGCAACAACAGCCTGGAACTGGTGGAGACCCAGGGCCAGCTGGGGGCCCGGATCGGGGGCACCAGGCAGAGCGTCAACTCGGCACTGGCGGCGCTGGAGCGGCGGGGCTGGATCGAGGTCTCCGGGAGGCACATCGGGACCCGCGACCTCGCCGCCCTGCGGCGCTTCTCGGAGTCCTAGCGCCCGGACCCCGGGCCCACCTTCTCCTATGCTGGGCGGGAGCGGCTCGGGCACGAGGAGGTGCGGATGCGCGTCCTGATCTCGGTGGATATGGAGGGGATCGCCGGGGTAGCGGTCCCCGAGGACGTCCGGCCGGGCACCGCCGAGTACCAGCGCGGGCGCCACCTGATGACCCGAGAGGCCAACGCCGCGGTGGCGGGGGCCCTGGAGCACAGCCCGGAGGCCAGCGTCATCGTCGCCGATGCCCACGGGCCCTTTATCAACCTCATCCCCGAGGAACTGGACCGGCGCGCCCGCCTGATCCGGGGCCGGCCCCGGCCGCTGGCCATGGTGACCGGGCTGGCGGAGGCGGAGGCGGCCATCTTCATCGGCTACCACGGCCGGGTGGGGACCGAGACCTCGGTGCTCTCCCACACCATCAACGGCGGCTGCATCCGGGACGTTCGCTGCGGCGGGAGGTCTCTGGGGGAGGTCGGGCTCAACTCCGCGCTCGCCGGCCACTTCGGGATCCCGGTGGCCCTGGTCGCCGGCGACGACACGGTTGCCAAAGAGGCGGAGGAAGTGGACCCAGGGGTCAGCACGGTGGTGGTGAAACGGGCCCTCGGAGCCCACGCGGCGGAGTCGCTCCATCCCGAGGAGGCGGATCGCCTGATCCGGGAGGCGGTGCCCAAGGCGCTTGAGCAGCGAGATCAGGTGCGGATGCTGAAGCTGGAGGGTGAGGTTGACCTGGAGGTCGACTTCCACCGCGAGGTGATGGCCGAGCCCGGGCTGCTGGTGCCCGGGGTCCGACGGCTGGGCCCGGTGACCCTGGGCTACCGAGCCCCTGACTTCAAGGTCGCCCTGGACATGATCCTGCTGCTGGCGATCCTGGCGGGCACCGACTGAGCCGCTCCGGGAACGGGTGGATGCGGGAGCGGCGGCCGGCGGGTGATCCTTGTCCGAACTGAGCGCCGTGGAGTCCCGGGTCCTGGCCGCGGTCGACGAGGTGGAGCTGGGGCGCCGGCTGCAGGAGCTCATCGAGGTCCCCAGCATCACCGGTTCGGCCGCCGAGTCGGAGCTGCAGCACCACCTGGCCGAGGTGCTTGAGGAGGAGGGCCTGGAGGTGGACCTCTGGCCGATCGACCTAAATGGGCTGCGGGCCCTCCCGGGGGTCCCCGGGGAGGAGGCGCCCCGCCACGAGGCGTGGGGCCTGGTCGGCACGCTGCGGGGAGCCAGCGCGGCCGAGCCGCCGGCCCTCATCCTCCAGGGCCACGTCGACGTGGTTCCCCCCGGGGACCGAGCGCGTTGGAGCGGAGATCAGTTCCGGGCCCGGGTCGAGGGCGACCTGATGTACGGCCGGGGAGCCTGCGACATGAAGGCCGGGTTGAGCGCCATGCTCAGTGCGGTGCGAGCGATCCGAAAGGCCGGCGTTGAGCTCCGCCGCAGCCTGGACCTACACCTGGCGGCGGGTGAGGAGGACGGCGGCCTGGGGGCCTTCGCCACCCTGGTGAGGGGTCACCGGGGGGCCGCCTGCGTGATCCCCGAACCCACCGCCGAGACCCTGATCACCGCCACCGCCGGGGCCCTCACCTTCCGGCTTTCGGTGCCCGGTCGGGCCACCCACGGCAGCACCCGCTACGCCGGGGTCAGCGCCGTGGACGTCTACCTGCCGGTGCATGCCGCACTTGCGGCTCTGGAAGCGCGCCGCAACCAGGACGCCGATCCGCTGATGCTGGAGTACCAGATCCCCTACCCCATCTCGGTGGGTACCCTGCGAGCCGGAGACTGGCCCAGCAGCGTCCCCGACGCGCTGGTTGCCGAGGGCCGCCTGGGGGTCTGCCTCGGCGAGGACGTCGATGCGGCGAGGCGGCAGTTGGAGGAGGCGGTGAGGGCAGCGGCTGTGGCCGATCCGTGGCTCTCGTCCCACCCGGTGAGGGTGGAGTGGTGGGGTGGCCAGTTCGAGAGCGCCCGGATTACCCCAGAGGATCCTCTGGCGGGTCTGGTGAGCCGGGCCTTCCGGGACATCTGCGGCCACCCGACCCGGCGCCGCGGCGCCCCCTACGGCAGCGACCTGCGGCTCTACGCCAATGCCGGCATCCCCACGCTTCACCTGGGCCCCGGCGACGTCCGCTTCGCCCACGGCCCCGAGGAGCGGGTCTCCCTCAAGGAGGTGGCCCGAACCACCCGGATCCTGGCACTCTCAGCCCTGCGCAGCTGCGGAGCCGGGTGATCCACACCCAGGGCCCGGTGTCCTAACGCAACGGTGTCTCCATGGGCCCCGCCTCTACGGATAGAGGTGGGCGTCACAGCAGCTGCGTCGAGCAGCCCCAAAAGGCCCGGGAGCACCGCGCTCCCGGGCCCTGGATTCGGGCTGAATGTCCGGCTAGCCGAAGTCCTCGGCGAGCTGGGTGAGATTGGGGTAACCGAGACCCGAGCCCTCGTTGTAGACGGTGCCCGGAGTTCCGGTGTAGTAGATGTTGTCGTTGCCAGTCCCCGACTGCTGCAGCGGGGTGAATGGCGAGCGGTATGACCGGGCGAAGGAGTAGATGGAGGGATTCCAGAAGCCGACCCGGTGTCCCAGGTAGGAGTCGATCACTGCGGTGCTGCCGTTGAGCTGCGGAGCCACGAAGCTGGTCCCGCCCCAGCCGCCCTGGAGCAGCGCCTTACCCACCCCGGCGAACGAGGGCTCGTAGAGGAGGTAGCCGGAGTAAGGG
>JBOHUH010000160.1:0-6701 GCA_050733915.1 Candidatus Dormibacteria bacterium
AGGCTGAAGAACCCAGTGGGACCCAACTCGACCTCGGAGTCGACCTGGCTGACCTGGCCGGCCAGGCTGACCTCACGCAGCTGGCCCGCCGCCGGGTAGAGCAGGTTGCCGTTGTCCAGCCAGGCCAGGCCGGGGTCGGTCTCGGCGGTGCTGGCGAGCTTCTGGGGAGCGCCTCCGCTGGTCGGAACCACGTCCAGGTCCAGGGCGCCGTCTGCACCTGGGGTCCAGAAGGCGACGTCTTGACTGTCCGGCGACGACACCGCCCCGAAGGCGTTGCTGGCGAGTTCGGCGAGCGTGGGGGTGAGCACGTAGACGGTGCCCGGCTGGGGCGAGCCGGTGGTCGCGGGCCCGTCGGCCTTGGCGGAGGGGCTGGGGCTGCTCGTCGGGCTGGGTGAGGGGGAGGAGCCGGCCAGCACCGGAGGCGGACCGGAGCTGAGCATCAGGAGCGCCCCGTCTGCCGTGTAGCTGAGTGACGTCACCCCCTGGGTGGAGGCCACGTCGGTCACCGAGACCACCTTGGGAACCCGACCCGTCGGGGTGGTCGGCGCCGCGCCGGTGCCGAAGGGGATGACCACGGCGGCCGTGGGCTGGGCGCCGTTCTGACCCTTGGCGGCGGGCTTGGCGATGGTCACCACGTAGCCCACGTTGGGGGCAAGACCGTGGACCGGCGAGATCACCAGGGTCTTGGGGTTGGGCCAGCTTGCCTGGTAGCTGACGGCTGGGCTGATGCGGAGCCCGGTGAGCACCGCCGCCTCGTCCATCTTCTGGTTGAAGTTGATCTGGATCGGCTTGGTCGCCGACACTTGGTGCTGCCCGGCCAGGGTCGCGTGCACCTGCACCGCCCGGACCGTCCCGGGTCTGGTCACCAGCGACGCCACCACCAGGGTCAGCACCGCCAGGGCGGCCACCCCAACCGTAGCCGACAGCGGCAGGGCCAGTCCTCGCCGCCGACTGCGGACCTCACCGCCCTGCGACTTTGCCTCACGGCCGAGGTCGGCGCGCAGGCGGGCCCGGAAGTCGGGATCGGGCTGCGGTCCGGGATTGGCCCGCAACTCCAGCCGGAGCATGGTGGCGGTCTCCAGGACCCCCTCATCCAGCTGTCCTCGAGTCGCCCGGGCGACCTCCAGAAGCTCCGGATCGACCCCCTCCGGCGGGAGACACGGGGTCCGACGCCTCCGGAAGGGGTTCAGCCTAGCCATCCTGAACCCCGCCGCCGGCGCCCGGGGGACGCAGCTGGGAGCGCACCGCCTGGGTGCCGCGGAACACCAGCAGCTTGATCGCGCCCTCGCTCTTGCCCATGATCAGCCCGATCTCGGCGAGGGGAAGATCCTCCGCGTATTTCAGGGTCAACGCGGTGCGCTGCTGCTCCGGCAGGGTTGCGATCGCCCTCCAGATCTCGTCCAGGCCGAGCCGCCCGGCAACCTCGTCCTCGACGCCCCGCTGAGGGGCGGGACGCTCGGGCCCGCTCTCCAGGCTCTCCTCGGAGCGTTTCCGGGATCGGTAGTGGTCGGTGATGCAGTTGACCGCAATCTGGTAGAGCCAGGAGGAGAAGGGGTGGCCACTGGGGCGATAGCGTCCGATCCCCCGCAGGGCCTTGAAGAAGACCTCGCTGGTGATGTCCTCGGCCAACACCGGGCTGTCCACCCGGGAGGCCACATAACGGTAGATCTGGGGGAAGTATTGGTCATAGAGTTCGCCAAACCCGCGGGGATCGGCCTGCGCCCGCGCGATCAGCCCTGCTTCGTGGTCCTCGGGGATTGCCAACCTCAGTAGCCTCGGACCGCAACCCAGAACGCTGAGCCGGGGCCAACGGTTACGACGCTGGGCGCGGCTCGGGACCCCACCCTCCCACGGTACCCAGGTCGGTCCCACCCTGGGAGCGAGGTGCGGTGGCGACGGCGGTCGCGGCCCCCGCGCGTCGAGGGTCGGCGCCCTCCGCCGCCCCTGCCTCGGCGGCCCCCCATGATCGGACCCGCAAACGGGGCAGGTGGGGCCGCGGTTACGACCTATGGTCCGGCCGCCCTCTGGAACTTGCTTGCCGGTCAGCGCGGTCCAGAAGGCTCATCGCCGCCACCTATACTCAGGCGAGGTGACCACGGCCCAGCCCCAGCAGCGACCATGGCCCGGCGGTCGAGGGTGATCGACCGCTACGCCCCCAAGGAGATGCGGGAGCTGTGGTCGGACCAGACCCGGCTCCGGCTCTGGCTCCAGGTGGAGCTGGCGGTCTGCGAGGCCAGGGCCTCCCTGGGGCAGATCCCCGCAGACCGGATGGAGCTACTGCGCCGGGCCACGGCGCCCACCGCGGATCGGGTCTCGGAGATCGAGGCGGAGCAGGGCCACGACCTGGCCGCCTTCGTCAGCGCGGTGCAGGAGCAGCTCGGCCCCGAGGGCTCGCTGATCCACCTGGGGCTGACCAGCCAGGACGTGGTTGACACCGCCCTGGCGCTCCAGCTCAAGCAGGCGAGCGCGATCATCCTCGCCGACCTTGACCACCTCCTCCAGCGCTGCGCAGAGCTGGCCCTTCGCCATCGGGGCACGGTCATGGTCGGGCGCACCCACGGGATGCACGCGGAGCCGCTCACCTTCGGCTTCGTCGTCGCCAATCACTTCGATGAGCTGCGCCGCTCCGGGCACCGCCTGGCTACCGCGGCTCTGGAGGTTGAGGTGGGCAAGCTCTCGGGGACGGTGGGCACCCACGCGACCCTCAGCCCCGAGGTCGAGGTGCTGGCGCTGCGCCGGCTGGGCCTGGAGCCGGCGCCGATCACCACCCAGGTGGTGGCCCGTGATCGCCACGCCGCGTACCTCTGCGCCCTGGCGGTGCTGGGGGCGGTCTGCGAGCGGCTGGCGACCAGCCTGCGCCATCTCCAGCGGACCGAGGTGGGCGAGGTCCGAGAGCCCTTCGGGGAACGCCAGAAGGGCTCCTCGGCGATGCCGCACAAACGCAACCCGGTCCGCCTGGAGCAGGTCTCGGGGTTGACCCGGCTGCTCCGGGGGTGGGCTCTGGCCGGGCTGGAGGATGTCGCCCTCTGGCAGGAGCGGGACATCTCCCACTCCTCGGTGGAGCGGGTGGTTCTGCCCGACGCCACCATGGTCGCCGCCCACATCCTGCGCACCCTTGCTCAGGTGCTCGCAGGGCTCGAGGTAGACGAGGAACGGATGCGGACCAACCTGGAGCGTCGGGGCCAGATCTCCCAGAGCCAGCAGCTGCTCCTGGCCCTGATCCGAAGCGGCCAGCCGCGGGAGCAGGCCTACCGGCTGGTCCAGCAGCTGGCACTGGCCGCCGACCGCAGGGGAGGCGACTTCCGGGCCGCGGCCCGGACCAGTTCCGAGGTCGCCGCCCGCCTCGACGGCGCCCAGCTGGAGGCCTGCTTCGAGCTGGCCCCCTACTTGGCCCAGATCGACGAGAGCTTCCGCCGCCTGGGGCTCCTGGAGGTGGCCGGGGCGGTGCCCGGAGGAGGCCGCGGCGATGGCTGAGCAGCTCCCCTCGGGCTTGGGGGAGATCGACCTGCCCGGGCTGCCGCTCTTCCGCCGGGGCAAGGTGCGGGACACCTTCGACATGGGGGAGCGGCTGTTGATGGTCTCCACCGACCGCCTCTCCGCCTTCGACAGCGTGCTGCCGACTCTGATCCCAGACCGGGGCAAGGTGCTCACCGCCATGTCCCGCTACTGGTTTCGCACCACCGGCGACCTCGTCCCCAACCATCTACTCCCGGACGACTTTGGGGCCGTTCCGAGGGAGGCCAGGGAACCGCTGCGAGGACGGGCCATGTTCGTCGCCAAGGCCGAGAGGGTCGACGTCGAGTGCGTGGTGCGCGGCCGCCTGGCGGGGAGCGGCTGGCAGGAGTACCGGGCCACCGGCCAGCTGGCCGAGGAGCCGGTCCCCCAGGGTCTCGGCTTCGGCGACGAGCTGCCCGAGCTCCGTTTCACCCCGGCCACCAAGAACGACCGGGGCCACGACGAGAATATCAGCCGCGCCCGGCTGGCGCAGATGGTCGGCAGCGAACTGGCCCGGCGCCTTGAGGAGCTCAGCCTGCGGATCTTCGGGCTGGCCCAAGTGCACTGCCGGGAGTGCGGGTTCATCCTGGTCGACACCAAGTTCGAGTTCGGGTTCGTCAACGGCGCCCTGACCCTGATCGACGAACTGCTGACCCCCGACTCCTCCAGACTCTGGGAGCTGGGTCGGGAGAGTGGTGTTGATCCCCACGGCTTCGACAAGCAGCTGGTCCGGGACTACCTCCTCGCCAGCGGCTGGGACCGCACCCCTCCCGCCCCGCCCCTCCCTTCGGAACTGGTCCAAGAGACTCGGCACCGCTACCTGGAGGCCGCCCGACGGATCACCGGCAGCAGTTTGTAGCCGAGGTGGTGGTCCGCCTCAAGGAGGTGGTCAACGACCCCCAGGGGTTGGTCGTCCGCGATGGCCTCCACGCCCTGGGCTACGCCGAGGTGGTGGCTGCCCGGGTGGGCAAGTTCATCCGCCTGGAGCTGGCCGCGGAGGACGAGGAGTCCGCCCGGGCCAGGGTCGACGAGATGTGCCGCCGCCTGCTCTGCAACGGGGTGATCGAGGAGTACCGGTTGCAGCTGCACCCGCCGGAGGCGGGGTGAGCCGCAGGATCGGGATCGCGGTCTTCCCCGGGACCTGGAGCGACCGCGACTGCCGCCACGCGGTGGAGCTGCTGGGGGCGGAGGCGGTGTCGCTCTGGCACGCCGAGCCCGACCTCAGAGGCTGCGAGGTGGTGATCCTGCCCGGCGGCTTCGCCTACGGGGACTACCTGAGGGCGGGCGCGATCGCCCGCTTCGCCCCCCTGATGCAGGCGGTCACCGAGCACGCCCGCGCGGGTGGGGCGGTGATCGGGATCTGCAACGGCTTCCAGATCCTCTGCGAGGCGGGTCTGCTGCCGGGGGCCCTGCTCCGCAACTCCAGTCTGCAGTTCCGCTGCCAGCCCACCCGGCTCCGGGTCGAGAGCGCCGGCTCGCCCTTTCTCTCCGGCTGCCGCAAGGGCGAGCTGCTGCAAATGCCGATCTCCCATGGCGAGGGGCGCTTTTACGCCGACCCGGAGACTCTGGGCCGGCTCAACGCCGAGTGCCGGGTGGCGCTCCGCTACTGCGACGAGGCGGGGGAGCCCACCGACGAGGCCAACCCCAACGGCTCCCTGCAGAACATCGCCGGGATCTTCAACGAGGCGGGCAACGTGCTGGGGATGATGCCTCACCCCGAGCGCGCATGCGAGCAGCTGCTGGGCTCTGCCGACGGGTTGCGCATCTTGGGTGCGGCGATCGAGCACCACCCGGTGGCATCGCGATGAGCAGTCTGGCGGCGGCCGTGCCCCCCGGCCCGGAGCAGCTTCGGGAGCTGGCCCTCACCGAGTCCGAGTACCAGCACGCCCGGGAGCTGCTGGGCAGGGCACCCAACGCGCTGGAGCTGGGGATGCTGGGGGCGCTCTGGTCCGAGCACTGCAGCTACAAGACCTCGCGGTCCCTCTTGCGCCAGCTGCCCAGCTCCGGACCCCAGGTGGTTCAGGGCCCAGGGGAGAACGCCGGGGTGGTAGACCTGGGCAAGGACCTCCTCTGCTGCTTCAAGATCGAGTCGCACAACCACCCCAGCGCCATCGAGCCGGTCCAGGGGGCTGCGACTGGGGTTGGAGGCATCCTCCGCGATGTCTTCGCGATGGGGGCGCGGCCGGTGGCCCTCCTCGATTCCATCCAGTTTGGCGAATTGGAGCCCGTGGACCAGCGGCAGCGGCTGGCCCGGGTGGTCGAGGGGATCGGCTGGTATGGCAACTGCATCGGGGTGGCCACGGTGGGAGGCGAGACCCGCTTCGACGACGGCTACCGCGAGAACTGCCTGGTCAACGCCATGTGCGTCGGGCTGGTGCGGCGAGAGGAGCTGGTCCGGGCTAGGGCCGAGGGGGTGGGCAACCCCCTGCTCCTGGTTGGCGCGGACACCGGCCGGGACGGGATTCACGGAGCCACCTTCGCCTCGGCACAGCTGGACCAGGCGGCCGAGGCTCGCCGGCCAGCGGTCCAGGTGGGCAACCCGTTCCTGGAGAAGTGCCTGCTCGAGGCGTGCCTGGAGCTGGCGGGAGATCCCGATCTGATCGGGCTCCAGGATTGTGGCGCGGCGGGGCTCACCAGCAGTTGCGCCGAGATGGGCCAGCGAGGTGGGGTGGGACTGCGCATCGACGTCGACCGGGTCTCGCGTAGGGAGCTGGGGATGACCCCCTACGAGGTGATGCTGAGTGAGTCCCAGGAGCGCATGGTGCTGGTGGTGCGGCGGGGCAGCGAGCCCCGCTTCCAGGCCGCCTTCCAGCGCTGGGGGCTGCGCAGCGACGTCATCGGCGAGGTCATCGAGGAGCCCGTCTTCAGGATCAACGAGAGGGGTGAAGAGGTCGCCGCCCTGCCCCTCGCGGTGCTGGTTTCCGGGTTCCCGGAGCGCCACCCCAGGTCCCGTCGGCCGGAGCTTGGCGCAGCCCTCCAGGCCGACCCGCTGCGGCTCCCCCCTCCCTGGCCACTGGAGGAGGCCTGGGAGCGACTCCTCGGCTCTCCCGCCTGTGGTGACTGCCGCTGGGTCTGGCGCCAGTACGACCACCAAGTCGGCGACGACACCGTGCTCGGCCCCGGCGCCGACGCCGCCCTGCTGCGGCTGCGGGGGCGCCCCGATGCCCTCGCCATAACCGTCGACAGCGCCCACCGCGGCGCGGCTC
>JBOHUH010000161.1:0-5371 GCA_050733915.1 Candidatus Dormibacteria bacterium
CGTCAGAGCGCGGAGGATCCCGGGCGATCCCTGCGACTTTTGGCAGCCGACGCCGCGTTAACGACCGCCATCGGCCGGGCCTACGGCGCGGACTGACCGGGGCTCAGGATGACCACCGCCGCCACCATCGACCGGACGAGCCGGCAAGCGCCGGTCGCCAGTCCGACGCCTGGCACGACCGGCGCCGAGCTGTTGCTCGCCGCCCTGGTCAAAGAGGGCGTGGAGATCATCTTCGGCATCCCCGGCGGCGCTAACCTGCCCATCTACCAGCACCTGCCCGCCTTCCCGCTCCGGCACGTCCTGGTACGTCATGAGCAGGGTGCCGCCCACATGGCCGACGGCTATGCGCGGGCCAGCGGCAAGGTGGGCGTGTGCGTCGCGACATCGGGGCCCGGCGCGCTCAACCTAATCACCGGGCTGGCTACCGCCCACTTCGACTCGGTTCCAGTGGTGGCGATCACCGGTCAGGTGGCGGCCGCCGCCATCGGCACCGACGCCTTCCAGGAGTCGGACGTGATCGGCTCCAGCCTCTCGGTGACCAAGCACAGTTACCTGATGCTCGATGCTGCGGAGATCCCCTCTGTGGTCGCGGAAGCCTTCCACATCGCCCGCACCGGACGGCCTGGAGCGGTCCTGATAGACATTCCCAAGGACGTCCAGCAGCAGCGGGTGACCGAGGTGGCGGAGCCGATCCAGCGACAGCGGCCGCACCGGGCGCCGGGCCGGCCCGACCCAAGCCTCCTGACCCAGGCGGCGGAGTACCTCGGGGCGGCCGAGCGGCCGATGATCCTGGCGGGACGCGGGGTGGCGATCGCGGGGGGGCAGGCCGCGCTCCAGGGGCTGGCTGAGGTTTGCGACGCGCCGGTGGGAACCACCCTCTTGGGAACCGGGATCTTCCCCAGCAGCCACCCGCTGGCGATGGGTCTGGTCGGTTTCATGGGCACCGGCTACTGCAATCGGGCGGTGACCGACTGCGACGTCCTCCTGATGGTGGGCATGCGCGCTGACGACCGGGTGACCTGCCGCCTGGATGAGTTCGCGCCCCGAGCCACCCATATCATCCATGTCAACATCGACCCCGCCGAACTGGGCAAAACTGTCAGGGCCGATTGCCAGATCGTCGGCGACGCCCGCGCCGCCCTGGAGGGGCTGGCGCAACAGCTCACCGTGACGTCGCGCCCCGAATGGCGCGCTCAGCTGGCGAGCTGGCGGCGCCAGCACCCTCTGCGCTATCCCGAGAACGGGCTGCTCCAGCCCCAGGAGGTGCTGGCGGCCTGCTACCGGCGGCTCGGCCCCACCGACATCACCGTCGCCGACGTCGGGCTCAACCAGATCTGGGCTGCGGTCGCTTGGGCCGGCGACCGGCCGGGTCAGTTCCTCAACTCCGGGGGCCAGGGGACGATGGGATTCGCCCTTCCGGCTGCGATCGGCGCCCAGACCGCCCACCCCGGGCGAACGGTGCTCAGCGTCAGCGGCGAGGGCGGCTTCGTGATGACACTCCAAGAGCTGGCGACCGCGGTCGAGTCCGAGCTGCCGGTCAAGGCGGTGATCCTCAACAATCGCCACCTGGGGATGGTGCGCCAGTTCCAGGACGACTTCTACGGCGGGGTGCGCTCCCAGGTCGACCACGTGCTCACCCCCGACTTCGCACTGCTGGCCAAGGCCTTCGGCTGTTTCGGCGAGGTGGTCCACTGCTCGGCCGAGATCGGCCCGGCGCTGGACGCCGCCTTCGCCCACAGGGGGCCGGCGGTGATCGACTTCTGGATCGACCCCAAGGCCAACGTCTACCCGATCGTTCCCCTCGGAAAGGGGCTCTCCGACTTCGTCGAGTGCCCCGTCTCCTGATGGCCCCCCCCTCCATCACGGCACCTCGGCTGTCGCCCGGAACTGACGGGCTCACCACCACCCGACACCCGGCAAGGATCCGGCTCATCTCGGTGCGGGTGGAGGATCGGCGCGGGGTCCTTCAGCGGGTGACCAATCTCCTCGGACGGCGCGGCTTCGGGATCGAGACCTGCGCGGTCGGCCCCAGCGCCGTGTCCGGAGTGGTGGCGATCAGCCTGCGCATCGATGCCGGGAGCCAGGCCCACGACCAGATCGTCAAGCAGCTGGCCAAGCTGATCGACGTCGTCAGCGTCGAGGACATCACCCACTCCTCTACGGTGGAGTGGAGCACGGCACTGGTCGAGCTCCACTCCAGCGAGGTCGACTCCACCTTCGCGCGGCTGCCGGAGACGGTAGGCGGCCAGGCGGTGTACCAGGAGGGGGAACGGACCATCGCCGCCATCTCGGGACCTCCCGGGCCGGTGGGGGCGGCACTCTCGGAGCTGCGCCGGCGGCCCAACCCCAGGTGGATCTGCAGCGGACCGCTGGCCATGGCCGCGAGCTCCGCCGGGGGTTCCGGCCCCGATCGAACCCCGGATCCCGGAGGGAGTTCGGAGAGATGATCATCTACTACGACGCCGATGCCAACCCAGACACCCTGAAGGGAGCCCAGATCGCGGTCCTCGGTTACGGCAGCCAGGGCCACGCTCACGCCCAGAACCTCCGCGACAGCGGCTACGCGGTGACTGTCGGCCTCCGCGCCACCAGCCGCAGCCGCGCGGTGGCGCTGGCCGACGGCTTCGAGGTCAAGGAGGCAGTGGAGGCGGTGCGCGACGCCGACGTGGTGATGGTGCTGATCCCCGACCACGACCAGGCGGCACTCTTCTCCGACGGGGTCGCCGAGGCGCTCCGCGATGGCACCCTGCTGCTCTTCGCCCACGGCTTCTCGATCCACTACGGGACGATCCAGCCTCCCAAAAGCTGTGACGTGGCCATGGTCGCTCCCAAGGCGCCAGGCCACATGGTGCGCTCCTGCTTCCGGGACGGGATCGGCTGTCCTGCCTTGCTGGCAATCCACCAGGACACGACTGGGACGGCGCGGGCCCGCACCCTCGCCTACGCCAGGGGGCTGGGGGCCACCCGCGCCGGGGTGCTGGAGACTACCTTCCGCGAGGAGACCGAGACCGACCTCTTCGGGGAACAGGCGGTGCTCTGCGGCGGGGTCTCCGAGCTGGTGAAGGCCGGCTTCGAGACCCTGACCGAGGCCGGCTATCAGCCCGAACTCGCCTACTTCGAATGCCTGCACGAACTCAAGCTGATTGTGGACCTCATCTACCAGGGCGGCCTCTCGCTGATGCGTTACAGCGTCAGCGACACCGCCGAGTACGGCGACTACACCAGCGGACGGGTGGTTATCGACTCCCAGGTCCGTCAGCGCATGCGCGAGATCCTGGGCCGGATCCAGGACGGCAGCTTCGCCGAGAGCTGGATCGACGAGAACCGCAGCGGCCGCCATCAGTTCCTGGCCCGACGGGCGGCCGAGGCAGAGCAGCCGATCGAGAAGGTGGGTGAGCAGCTGCGCTCGCACATGCCCTGGATCCACCCCGTCGCCACCGTCCCAACTGCGGCGCCGATCCGCGCCAAGGAGGGTGAAGCGGCGGCGACGGGAGGCCCGGCCGGGGCTGCCGTCGGTGTGGCACGGCCATGAACTCAAGGGAGGGCTCGGTCGGCCAGGTAGCCGAGGTGGTGCAGTTCTTCGACACCACCCTTCGCGATGGCGAACAGTGCCCCGGGGCGACCCTGCATCCGCAGGACAAGCTGGTGATCGCCAACCAGCTCGCCCGCCTCAACGTGGATGTCATCGAGGCCGGCTTCCCAGCGTCCTCACCGGGGGACTTCGAGGCGGTGCAGCGGATCGCCCGCGAGGTCGAGGGTCCGGCGGTGACCGGGCTGGCCCGCACCAAGTCGAGCGACATCGACGCCGTCTACGGGGCGGTCCGCGACGCCGCCCGGCCGCTGATCCACGTGTTCATGAGCGTTTCCGACATCCACATCACCTCCAAGCTGGGGCTGGACCGTCCCTCCGTGCTGGCTCAGACCGCCGATGCGATCGCCTACGCCAGGACGCTCTGCGAGACGGTCCAGTTCTCCCCGGAGGACGCCGGCCGCGCCAACCGAGACTTCCTATGCGAGTTGGTCCAGGCTGCCGTCGACTCGGGGGCGACCGTGATCAACCTTCCCGACACTACCGGCTACTGCCTGCCCCAAGAGTTCCAGGATCTGGTGGCGACAGTGCGCCGCGAGGTGCGGGGGATGGACAAGGTCCTGACCAGCGTGCACTGCCATGACGACCTGGGGCTGGCTACCGCCAACTCGCTTGCCGGGATCGCCGCCGGGGCGAGGCGAGTCGAGGGCTGCATCAACGGGATTGGCGAGCGGGCTGGTAATGCCGCGATCGAGGAGGTCCTGATGGCGCTCCGGGTACGCCGGTCCGTGCTGGGACTGGCCGACAACCTGCGCGCTACCGAGCTGGTGCCGACCAGCCGGCTGGTGGCCGATCTGACCGGAATGATGGTCCCCGCCAACAAGCCGGTGGTGGGCGCCAACGCCTTCGCCCACGCCTCGGGAGTCCACCAGCACGGCGTGCTCCAAGACCGCCGCACCTATGAGATCATCGCCGCCGAGGATGTCGGGGCCGGGGGGTCCAAGATTGTCCTGACCGCCCGCTCTGGGCGCCACGCCCTGCGGCACCGGCTCGATCGGATCGGAGTGGAGTTGCCGCCGGACTCGTTCCAGGCAGTCTGGACCCGCTTCCTGGAGGTCGCCGACACCTCCAAGGAGGTCGAGGACGAGACCCTCAGCCAGATCGTCGGTGAGGTATCAGGCTACCAGGGGGCTTCGAGCCTAGCTCCCGGGTGACCCAGGATTCCAAGGCGCTGCGCCTCACAGTGCTGGCCGGCGACGGCATCGGTTCCGAGGTGACAGGGGCCGCCATGCAGGTTCTTTCGGCCGCCCTGCAATCCGCCGGGATCAGGCTGGACGCGAGCTGGCACCCCATCGGGGGCGCCGCCCTGGACGCCACCGGTAACCCGCTCCCCGAGGCCAGCCTACTGGCGGCGCGCGCCGCCGACGCCGTGTTCCTGGGGGCAGTCGGTGGACCAGCCTGGGACTCCGCGCCGGTACGGCCCGAGGCCGGGCTGCTGCGGTTGCGCTCAGGGCTGGGGGCCTTCGCCAATCTCCGCCCAGTCAGGGTCTGGCCGGGCCTTGAGCGGTTCAGCCCGCTCCGCCGGGAGGTGGTCCGCGATGCCGACCTGCTCTTCGTCCGCGAGCTCACCGGCGGGATCTACTTCGGTCGCCCCAAGGGGACCACTGGCCACGCCCCGAGACGGCACTCGGTGGACACCTCTGAGTACAGCGAGGCCGAGGTGATGCGGGTCGCCCAGCTGGCCTTCCAGGCGGCCCGGCAGCGCCGCTCCCTAGTCACCTCGGTGGACAAGGCCAACGTCCTGGCCACCTCCCAGCTCTGGCGCCAGGTGGTGACCGAGGT
>JBOHUH010000162.1:0-12185 GCA_050733915.1 Candidatus Dormibacteria bacterium
GTCCGGGCCAGCGGTGGCCGTGGCTGGCGGGTGGCCCCGTCCGAGCTGCCTCAGGTGCGCGAGCTGGCGGAGCGCTCCGGCCTGCGCACCTCCTGGGAGGGGATCGCCACCCTGGCGGCGATGCGCCGGGCCGCCTCCGAGGGCTGGCCGGTGAGAGCGGCCACCTGGATCGCGGTGATGACCGGTGACGCGGCCCAGCTGGACCTGGAGCCCGGACCCTCCGCCGGCACCGGGCCCCCCATCGCCAACTCGGAGGAGGAGCTGGACCAGCTCCTCCGGGAGGCCGGATTCAGCCGGGGACGGGGGTGACCCCGAGCGCCGCGCGACTGGCCACCTTCCTCGGCCCCGACCCCCTCCCCGCTCTGGGCAGTCGCCTCGGTGCCCTCTGCGCCGACGGCTGCGGCCTGGAGCCCGGGGCAGGCCCGAGCTGGGAGAGCTTCGGAGGACCTGGGCTGAGCTCCAGCCTGGAGCTGCTCCGCCTGCCCTCGGTGCAGGAGCGGATTCGCCAGCGACCCACCGCCATCCTGGTCTGGAAGGGCTCCGCGGAGCTGGAGCGGCTGGCCCAGACATTGGGGGCGACGCTGGCCAACTCCTCCTCCCTGATCTCGAGACGGCTGGAGAACAAGCGCTACTTCAGTGAACACGCCGGGGAGGCCGGGCTCCCCATCCCCCCCACCCGCTCGGGGACGGCCGGACCCGACCTGCTCGGCTTGGCCCGGGAGCTGGATCTCCCACTGGTCTTTCAGCTGGCCCACGGCTTCTCCGGCTCCCGCACCTACCGGCTGACCACCCATGAGCAGCTCCAGGCGCTCACCGAGCAATTCCCGGGCCGGGCCTGCCGGGTCTCTACCGAGGTCCCGGGAACCCCGGTAACGGTCACCGGGGTGGTCTCCCAGAAGCGGGTGCTGGTCGGGGCCCCGAGCCTGCAGCTGACCGGGATACCCGAACTCACCCCCCACCCCCTGGGTTCCTGTGGCAACGACCACCTGGCAACGGTCCCGGCGGCGGACCTAGTCCTCGATCTGACCCGGCGCTGCGGGGAGTGGCTGATCAGGGAGGGCCACCTGGGCGTATTCGGCCTCGACCTAGTGGTGGGGTCGGACGGCAGCGCCTGGTGCCTTGAGGTCAACCCCCGGCTGGTCGCCTCCGTGCCCCTCTTCAGTCTCAGCGCCCGGGACCACGCCCTCCCCGGGATCCTAGAGCACCACCTGGCCAGTTTCGGGATCGGCGCTGCGCCAGGAGGTGAGCTCCCCTGCGACTGGTCCCAGGTGATCCTCTACCAGCGCGGTGACCGCCGCGCCGACCCGGGGTGGGCCACCTGCACGGGAGAGCTCACTCAACTCGGAGAGTTCCGCCGAGTTGGGCAACTGGGCCTGGGCGGTCCCCATCCGGGGCAGGTGGGACTGCTGGTCCAGGCACACTCCCGCCCCGGCCGCGAACTGGCCCGCCTCTTCTTCCAAGGACCCGCACTGGGCGCGGACGGGTCCCTGCTGCCCCATCTGAGACGGGTCGCCGCCGCCCTGCGCGCGGAACTGGAGCTGCCCGACCGCGGGGAGAGTGTTTCGTGACCCTGGCGCAGGCGGTACCTTGACGCTGTGGAGTTCCGCGACTACTACGCAACCCTCGGGGTCCCCCGTGGCGCCACCGACAAGGAGATTCGGGCCCGCTATCGCAAGCTGGCCCGGGAGCTGCACCCCGACGTCAACAAGGACCCCAAGGCGACGGAGCGCTTCAAGCGCGTAAACGAAGCCTACGAGGTCCTCAAGGACCCCCAGAAGCGCTCCAAGTACGACCGCCTCGGCGCCGACTGGGAGCAGATCGAGCGAGCCCAGGCCTACCGGCGCGACCACGGGCAGCCCTTCGGCGAGGCGGGGAGCCGGGCCCGGGAGACCGCCCAGCGGGCGGCCGAGCGCGCCGGCGCCCGCTTCGGCGGATTCAGTGACTTCTTCGAGACCTTCTTCGGCAGTCGCGGCACCGAGGGCCCGGACCCCTGGGTCGAGGCCCAGATGGACCAACTGCGCCATGAGACCGCCACCGCCCGCAAGGGGGCCGACACCGAAGACCAGCTGGAGGTCAACCTGGCCGAGGCCATGACCGGAGGCGAGCGCACCATGCACGTCTCCATCGTCGAGCCCTGCCCCACCTGTGGGGGCTCGGGCCGGGTGACGGAGCACAGCAGCGGCGGCGGAACCGCCACCAAGGTGGGCATCTGGACCTGCTCCGCCTGCTCCGGAACGGGGCGGCAGTATCGGCGACGCACCCTCAAGGTGGCCATCCCCAAGGGGGTCACCCAGGGCTCCAAGATCCGCGTCGCGGGCGAGGGAGCCACGGGCGCCGGCAACGGGAGCCGCGGTGACCTCTACCTCCGGGTCAACCTCAAGCTGGATGGGGGCACCGAGGTCAAGGGACGCAACGTCTACCAGGACCTGACTGTCCGGGACTACCGGGCAGCCTTGGGCGGCAAGGTGGTCACCGAGGGCCCCGGTGGGCGGCTCGAGCTGACCGTCCCCGAGGCCTGCCCCCCGGGCCGACTGCTCCGGGTCGCCGGCCGAGGCATCCCCGCCCTCAAGGCGGCGGGCGAGCCGGGCGACCTCTTCCTGCGCATCAGGATCGCGGCCGCGGAGCACACCCCCCTGAGCCGCGAGGAAAGGGCGGCCTACACCCAGCTCGCAGCGGCGGATGGCGCCGGGGCCTAGCCAGGTTCGGCTTGCGCCCGGTGGGCTCCACCTGGCGCCGCTGCGGTCGGACGCGTTCCGGCTCAGCGTTAGCTCATGGGGTGGTGCACCGGCGTAGCCGGCTCGCCATCCGCCCCCGGCGCCAAGCCGGCCATGACTGGCTGGACGGTCACGCTCCCGCGCTCGGCTTCAGGCGGAGGCACTCGGGAGCGGGGATCGGGGCCGCTCGCGCAGCGGAGATGTCGGTCGAGAGAGCCCGGGCGACGCCGACCCCAGCGATGAGCGCCGCTTGGGGGAACCGTGGTGGTTCAACGCCCATGCTCTCCCCCACCATGAGGGCATTTACTGCAACCGGCGACCGCGCGTCCTCATCGCCAGCGGGACCATCTGAGTGCAGTCCCGCGCTCCGCCGCAACTGGACGCGGAGGCCGCTGCAGCGTGACCGTTACCGGGCGAAGTCAGGACGTCCGCCCGGCCCGCTCCTCCTAGGGTCGCGATCAGAACCGCTCAGCAGCACCCGCGGATCATTGACAAGCCTGCGACCCCGCAGGTTACTTGACCACTTTGATCTGACCCAGCATGCCGAGGTCTTCGTGGGGTACGCAGAAGTACTTGTAGGTCCCCGCCACCGTGAACCGATGCGACCACGACTTGCCCGGCTTGAGCGGATGGTTCAAGCTACTGGCCCCCTGGGGCAGCACCGAATCCTTGGCGCGACTGGCCAGCGTGGCCTTGTCGGTGGTGGTGTGCGGAATGTCGCCCGTGTTCTTCCACGTCACCTTACCTCCCTTCTTGAGGCACACGGTGGCAGGTACGAACTTCAAGGCATTGGTGGCCTTGACGGTGACCTTCTTTTTGGCCGTCTTGGCATTGCAGGGGTGGGACGCGGTGAGGACCGCGTGGTTGCTCGCATATGTCGGTGTCCCCAGGCTGATTGCGCCGCCGATCAACAATCCCGCCACCAGTAGAGCAGCGATTAGCGACGACCTCCCGAGGGCGTATCCAGCGTGACGCATACGACTGACCATGTGCAAATCTCTCCCAGACTGACCTCCCACCAGTTTACTGCAGGGGCGTGAGGGTGGCGGTTGGCACGGCGCTGGTCCACCCCAGCCCGCCGCACCTTTTCCGGGACCGCCGCCGCGGGGCCGACCAACCGGTGATGAACAGCGCATGGGCCCCGGCTGATCACCGGGGAGGCCACCACTCCGACGCGTGACCGGGGTATGCCTGCGGCCCCGTGTGACGCCGGACCCTGGTCCCACCTGCCGCAGTGACCGGCCTCCTCAGCGCAGCCCGGAGTCGTCACCCTGGCGCAGCTGGGCGAGCACCTCTTGCGCCTTTGCCAGGCCGCTGCGTTGTAGGCCGGCGGCCATGCTGATCCGGGCGACCCCGAGCCGGCGCAGGGTGGCGAGTGGTGGTGCATCGGAGCGCAGCCAAACGTTGACCGGGCCGCCCATCTGCTCCACCAAGGCGGCGATCTCGGACTCCGCGGTGACCCCGATCGGATAAACGCAAGCGGCCCCGGCCAGGAGGTACTTCTGCCCCCGGTGGACCGCTTCGCGGAGGCGGTCCTTTGGCTCTCCAACCTGGCGCACATAGACGTCGGTTCGGGCGTTGACCACGACCGCGACCCCGGCGGACCGAGCACTCTCACAGACGGCGGCAATACGCGCTGCCTGGGCGTCGCAATCCACCAGCAAACCGCTGCCGTGGTGGTCGCTGTCCTCCAGGTTGCAGCCGACCGCCCCAGCCTCAAGAAGGCGCTCAACCAACTCCGGCGCGGCGAGTCCGTAGCCCGCCTCTAGGTCGGCGGTCACGGGCACCGTCACGGCGCCGACCACCCGCGCCAGGGCCGCGAACGCGAGATCCGCTCCCATAGCGTCGCCATCTTCGACTCCGAGGCTGCTGGCGATCGCCGCCGACGAGGTGGCCACGACTGGGAATCCGGCCTCTTCCACCAGACGCGCCGAGGCGGCATCCCAGACATTGGCCAGGAGAAGGGGTTCGGGACCGAGGTGGAGCGAGCGGAGCACCCCGGCCATGGCCTGGAGCCGGTCGGCGGCGAACGCCATTAACTCACGCCCCGCTCGAGCCTGGCCGCGACATCAGCCACGCTGGACATTATGGGCGCAGCACTCGCCACCACCGCCCCCCCGGCAGCGACCGGGACGGAAGGTGGTCCAGCTCAGGTCGGCGACACAGTCGAGTGCGCCGCCGATGACCAGCCCCCCGCGGCCCGACGGCGCCGCAGCGTACACCGGTTGCGAAACGTGCGCTTTAAACTGCGCGCCGCGCCAACGGGATGCCCCAGACCACCGCAACCTCCGAACCCGTGCCCGCTCCGGAGCGAGCTTGTCGCGGCTCTTGAGCGGACCTGCGCCGCCAAGGCAGTTCCGGCGCCAATCAGGCGTGCCATCGAGCGGCGCGATGCATGCGCCGCTCCTTTGCGCCACGCTAGCGGCGTCGACGTCGGCCTTGCCGGGCCAGCTGCCGGAGGCCTGGTGCACTCCCGCGGCCGAGCCGGAAACCGGCTCAACGCGGGAGCCGACCGCAGACAAGGAAAGAGCGTTCAGCGCTGGGATAGTCGGTGCTGCGAGAAGGCAAGCCGGCAGCCGCTGCACGCCCTACTCGGCGCCCAGCGGTCCCTCATGCCGGACCGTCGGCTACGCCCATCCGAGAAGCCGAGGCCGCTCGCACGTGCTTGGCCGCGACCACGAGCCATCCGGGCGGTGAGTCACACCCGATGATCCTGTGCCAGGCCACGCAGGCCAAAGGGGGCGGCGCCGAGGAAGCCGGCGAGCTCGGGGCAAGGGCCAGCCGGGCGACGCTCGGACGGGCGGCACGAATACCCTCCACGACCACCCGTCCCCAGGAGCTGTGGGCCGGGGCGGGGAACCACTCGGAGACCTTGGGACTGGCGTCGGAAGCCACTCCCCCGAGCGTCGCGGGCCGGTATGATTCGGGAGACGCAACCTTGAAACCGGTCCAGCGAGGCCGGTAAGGAGCTCAGCGGCCGGGCCGCTGCGGCCGCCTGCCGGCCCGCGGGCCTCCTTGTGGAGGATGCCTTGGCAGCGAGCGGCCCCCTGACGTGACGGTGGACCGACTGGAGCATCTGGTCGCCGCCCAGCAGTTCGACCGGGAGCGCCTGACTCAGCTCTTTCAGCTCAGCGCGGAGATGGAAGTGCTGCGGCAGCAGGGCGGTGGCCAGCTGCTCCCCGGTCGGATCATGGCGACCCTCTTCTACGAACCCAGCACCCGAACCAGGCTGAGCTTCGAGGCGGCGATGCTGCGGCTGGGGGGCCAGGTGATCAGCACCGAGAACGCCAAGGACTTCTCCTCGGCGGTCAAGGGCGAGACCCTCGAGGACACCGTCCGGATCGTGGGCGGCTATGCGGACTGCATCGTGCTGCGTCACGCCGAGGAGGGGGCCGCCGCTCGGGCCGCCGAGGTCTCACCGGTGCCCATCATCAACGCCGGAGACGGCCCCGGACAGCATCCCACTCAGGCCCTGCTGGACCTCTACACCATCCAGAGCGAACTGGGCCGCCTCGACGACCTCCACGTGGTCATGGTGGGCGACCTCAGCCACGGCCGGACCGTGCACTCCCTGGCCTACCTGTTGGCCCTCTACCGCGGGCTCAGAGTCACCCTGGTCGCCCCCGAGCGGATCCGGATGCGCGCTGGGGTGATCGAGCACCTGCGCCGACGCGGCGCCGCGGTCAGCGAGGTGGAGGACCTGTTGGCGGCGGTCGCCGACGCCGACGTCGTCTACCAGACCCGGGTCCAGGTGGAGCGCTTCCAGGAGCCCTGGGAGGAGGGCGAGGCGCAGCGCCGGCGCTTTCGGATCACCGAGGAGGTGATGTCCCTTCTCCCTCGGGCGGCGATCGTGATGCATCCCCTGCCCCGGGTCGGGGAGATCGACCCCCAGGTCGACTCCGACCGCCGGGCCGCCTACTTCCGGCAGGCGCGCAACGGGGTGGCGGTGCGGATGGCCCTGCTCCGGACCCTGCTCCGGGCGTGAGCATGGAGTCGCTCACCGCCAGAGGTCCGCGCCACCTGCTGAACGCCGAGCAACTCCAGGGGACGCTGTGGCGGCTCGCGTGCGAGCTCCGCGAGCATCACCCCGAGGGGGACGCCGTCCTCTGCGGGATCGTCACCCGGGGCGCCTTCCTGGCCCAGCGGCTGCGCCGGCTGATCGCGATCCAGGGCGGCGGGGAGTGGCTCTCGGTCACCCTCGACGTGGGCCCCTACCGGGACGACCGGCCCCGCCCCGCCGCGGATCTCCCCCAGCCCTTCCCGCTGCCCTGGGCCACCTCCGAGTCGGTGCTGGACCGGGTGGTGGTGCTGGTCGACGACGTGCTCTTTCACGGCCGCACCGCCCGGGCCGCGCTGGCGGCCCTGACAGCGTTGGGACGACCTCAGGTGGTGGAGCTTCTGGTGCTCGTGGACCGCGGTCATCGGGAGCTGCCGCTACGGGCGACGTACGTGGGCCGCAACCTGCCCACCTCCGAGCGGGAGCGGGTCCTGGTGCAGCTCTCGGAGTGCGATGAGCAAGATCAGGTGCTGCTTCGAGACTCGACCGAGGCGGGCAGGTGACCAGGGCCCTGCTCCAGGACGTCCGCATGATCGACCCCCTAGGAGGGGTGGATCTCGAGGGCTGCGATTTGCTCGTGGAGGACGGGGTACTGGTCGAGGTGGGTGCCGGGCTGGCCCCCACCGCGGGCACCGTCCAACTGCGCCGGGAGGGCTCGGTGGTGGCGCCCTGTTTCCTCGACCTCCACTGCCACCTGCGCGACCCGGGGCAGCCCTGGAAGGAGCGCATCGCCAACGCCACCGCCGCCGCCGCCGCCGGCGGCTTCGGGGCGGTCTGCGGCATGGCCAACCTCATCCCTCCCCTGGATCAGCTGACCAGCTTCCGGCGCAGCCAGCGCGACAACCGGACCTGGGGCCGGGTCCAGGTCCTCCAGTTCGGAGCCTGTACCAAGGGTCTGGCCGGGATCGAGCTGACCGACTTCCGCGGGCTCGCCCGCGCCGGTGCGGTGGGTTTCTCCGACGACGGCCGCCACGGCCTGGGCCAGGAGCGGCTGGCTGCCGCTCTGGAGCAGGCCGCTGCCCTCAACCGCGTCGTGGCGATCCACCCCGAGGACGAGGCGCTCCTGGTCCGAGCCAACAGCGGAGCCCGCGACCCCCGGCACTGGAGGATCCGCCCCCCGGACGCGGAGCTATCGGCCATCTCTCAGGCGATCACCGCACTTGGCCAGGCACCCGGGGCGAGGCTGCATCTGCAGCACGTCAGCACCGCCGGCGGTGCCCAGCTCGTCCGTACTGCCAAGCTCGACGGCCTGAGTCTCACCGCCGAGGTCACCCCGCACCACCTGATGCTGACTGGGGCCAGCGCGGACTCCGGTCCCGCCCAGCCGTTTCGCTGCAACCCACCCCTGCGCACCGAGGCTGACCGCGCCGCCCTCTGGGAGGCTCTCCTCGACGGCACCATCGACGCCATCGCCAGCGACCACGCCCCCCACGAGGCGGGTCTCGCCTCCGAGCGGATGCCCGGCTTCAGTGGGATCCAGCTGGTGCTCTCCGCGGTGCTGGGTCAGGGCGGCGCTCTCTCCCACATCGTGCGGGTGGTGGAGGCGCTCACCGCCGGCCCCCGCCGGGTCCTGGGGGAGGTTGCCGATTCGGTCCCCGGTGGTGCCCTGCGCTCCGAGGAGCCGGCCTCGCTGACCTGGTTTGACCCCCACCAGAGCTGGACCCCAAGCCGCCAATCCTGGCTCTCGTTGGGTACCAACACCCCCTTCTGGGGCGAGCCTCTCAAGGGGACGGTCCTGGCCACCTTCGCCGGGGGCCGGATGGTCCACCTGCACCGGGAGCTGGTGCCGGAGCTGGACGGTGCCTGAGCCAGCTGAGCTGCCCGGGGCGGGGGAACCGGGGCTCCTGGTTCTGGAGTCGGGGGCCGCTTTCCCGGGCCGCTGGATCGGTGCGCCCCCCGCCGCTCCCCGGCTCAGCTTCGGTGAGGTGGTCTTCAACACCTGCATGACCGGCTATCAGGAGGTCTGCACCGACCCCTCATACGCCGGCCAGCTGCTGGTCTTCACCCAACCCCTGATCGGCAACGTCGGTGCCGCCGCGGCCGACCTGGAGTCGGGGCGGGCCTGGTGCCGGGGGGTGATCGTGGCCGAGTGCAGCCCCAGCGCCCCGCACTGGCAGGCCGAGGCCACCTTCGGCGCCTGGCTCCGAGAGCAGGGGATACCCGGCCTGGAGCAGGTGGACACCCGGGCACTCACCCGCCACCTCCGGGAGCATGGCACCCTGCGGGGGGTGATCGCCCCTCAGGCGGGGGCGTCGCTCGCCGAGCTCGCCCAGCTCGCCCGCCAGTCGCCCACCGTCTCGGAGCAGGACCTGGTGGCCCAGGTCTCCTGCGCCAGCGCCCAAATCTGGGATGAGCCGCTCCATCCCGCCCTGCGCCGGGGCGCCGGCCTCGGCGGCGCGGGAACGGGCGGGGGTGAGGGACTGCGGATCGCGGTGCTCGACCTTGGGGTGAAGCGCAACACCCTGCGCTCGCTCCGGAGCAGGGGAGCCGAGGTCCACCTCCTCCCCCACTCCGCGACCATTGCCGAGATCCAGGCCCTGGAGCCCAACGGGGTGGTCCTGACCAACGGTCCCGGGGACCCGGCCAACCTCGAAGCCCAGGTCGAGCTCACCCGGGGACTTCTGGAGCGCTACCCGCTGCTGGCCATCTGCCTTGGGCACCAGCTGGTGGGGCGGGCGGCCGGGGGCAGCACCAGCCGGCTCCGCTTCGGCCACCATGGCGGCAACCACCCGGTTCTCGACCTCGCCAGCGGCGAGGTGTTCGTGACCCCCCAGAACCACGAGTTCCAGGTGGACGCCGCCAGCATCGCAGCCGCGAGCGGCTGGTACATCTCCGAGCGCAACCTCAACGACGACTCGGTGGAGGGGCTCCGGCACCGCACCCTCCCGGTGATCTCGGTTCAATACCATCCCGAGGGCAGCCCTGGGCCCCAGGACCGCCAGCACCTCTTCGACGAGTTCCTGGCGCTCTGCCACGGCAAGAGGCGGGCGGAAGCGCCCGTGGCGGCGGAGCCGGCCGCGGCCCCAGAGCCCCGCCGGGTCCTGGTCCTGGGCAGCGGGCCCATCGTGATCGGCCAGGCGGCGGAGTTCGACTACGCCGGAACCCAGGCCTGCCACGCCCTGCGCGAGGAGGGCATGGAGGTGGTGCTGGTCAACAGCAACCCGGCCACCATCATGACCGATGAGGGGGTGGCCGACCGGGTCTACCTGGAGCCACTGACGGTGGAGGTCCTGACCAGGGTGATCGAGCGCGAGCGCCCCGACGGCCTGATCGCCGGCCTGGGGGGCCAGACCGCCCTCAACCTGGCGGTGGCCCTGGATCAGGCGGGGGTGCTGGAGCGCTTCGGGGTGCGGGTTCTGGGAACCCCGCTGGAGGCGGTACGCGATGCCGAGGACCGGGAGCGCTTCAAGCGGCGGATGGTGGCCCTGGGGGAGCCGGTGCCGCCCTCGCGCACGGTCAACAACGTCTCCGAGGCCCTGGACTTCGCCCAAGAGATCGGGCTGCCTCTGGTGGTCCGGCCCGCCTTCACCCTGGGCGGCACCGGCGGGGGGCTGGTCCACTCCGAGGCGGAGCTGGAGCAGGTGGTGGCCAAGGGCCTCCAGGCCAGCCCCATCACCCAGGTCCTGGTGGAGCGCGCCCTGATGGGTTGGCGCGAGCTGGAGTACGAGGTGATGCGGGACGGCGAGGACACCTGTATCTGCGTCTGCAACATGGAGAACCTCGATCCCATGGGGGTCCACACCGGGGACTCGGTGGTGGTCGCCCCCAGCCAGACCCTCACCGACAAAGAGCACCAGCAGCTGCGCTCGGCGGCGCTGCGGATCATCCGAGCACTCAGGATCGAGGGCGGCTGCAACGTCCAGTTCGCCCTGGCCCCAGACTCCTTCACCTACTTTGTGATCGAGGTCAACCCCAGGGTCAGCCGCTCCTCGGCACTGGCTTCCAAGGCGACCGGATACCCGATCGCCCGGGTGGCGGCCAAGATCGCCGTGGGTCGGCGGCTGCGGGAGATCCAAAACCAGGTCACCGGGCGCACCTGCGCCGCCTTCGAGCCCAGCCTCGACTACTGCGTCGTCAAGTCACCCCGCTGGCCCTTCGACAAGTTCCCCCACGGCGACCGCCGCCTGGGCACGCAGATGAAGTCCACCGGCGAGGCCATGGCCATCGGGCGCAACTTCCAGGCGGCCATCAGCAAGGCGCTCCGTTCCCTGGAGCAGCCGGGGCCCGACCCCACCACCCTGCGCCGCGCCGTAGAACGGCTGGAGGAGCCTGGCGACCTCCGCCTCCAGGCCGTGCTGGAGGCACTCCGCCAGGGCGCCGCAGCGGATTCGGTGGCCCGGCGCACTGGGTACCCCGCCTGGTTCTGCGACCGCCTCCTGGAGCTGACCCAGCTGGAGCAGCGGCTGGCCCGGCCGGAGCTCGGCCCGCCCGCGCCCGAGCTGTTGGGCCGGGCCAAGCGATGGGGCCTCTCCGACCGGCGCATCGCGGAGCTCAGTCGAAGCTCGGCGGAGGCGGTGGAGCGCCAGCGCTCGGAGCTGGGGATCGAGGCCCACTTCAAGTGTGTCGACACCTGTGCCGCCGAGTTCGACGCCACCACCCCCTACTTCTACTCCAGCTTCGAGAGTGAGGATGAGCAGCGCGGAGAGGCGGGCTCGGCTGTCGTCCTGGGCTCGGGCCCGATCCGCATCGGCCAGGGGATCGAGTTCGACTACTGTTCGGTGCAGGCGGCGGCGGCCCTGCGCCGCCGGGGCCTGCAGGCGGTGATGCTCAACAGCAACCCCGAGACGGTCTCCACCGACTTCGACTGCAGCTCCCGCCTCTACTTCGAGCCGATCGACCTGGAGTCGGTGCGCGAGGTCTGCCGGGTGGAGCGGCCCCTCGGGGTGGTGGTCCAGTTCGGGGGCCAGACCGCGGTCAACCTGGCGGGTCCGCTGCACCGCCTCGGGGTTCCCCTGCTGGGTTCGGCAGCGGCCTCGATCGAGATGGCCGAGGACCGGGGCCGCTTCGAGGCCCTGCTGCAGAAGCTGGGGATCGCCCGCCCCCCGGGCGCCGCCACCCGCGACCCCGAGGAGGCGGAGCTGATCGCGCAGCGGGTGGGCTACCCGGTCCTGGTCCGCCCCTCGTACGTCCTGGGGGGGCGGGCCATGGATGTGGTCCACTCCAGAGAGCAGCTGCGCCTCTATTTGGGCGACGCCCTGCGGGCCTCCGGAGACGCCGGTGGCGAGGTCCTCATCGACAAATACATCCTGGGGATGGAGGTCGAGGTCGACGCGATCTGCGATGGCGCGCAGGTGCTGGTGCCCGTGGTGATGGAGCACGTGGAGCGGGCCGGGGTCCACTCCGGCGACTCCATGGCGGTCTTCCCGCCGCCGCGGCTGAGCCCCGAGGTGACCGCGGAGCTGGTCCGGGTCACC
>JBOHUH010000163.1:0-4200 GCA_050733915.1 Candidatus Dormibacteria bacterium
GCAGCGCCTTCCAGTTCATCCCCGCCTGATCCCGGGTGAGCGCGAACCACAACAGCGCCAGCGCGTTCGTGGCTGTCTTGCCCGCAGCATGGGGGCTGCGACTCGCGACCCGGTGATCGGCCGCCAGAGCCCGAAGCACCTGCTCCTGGTAGTCGGCGAGCCCCTGCCCATCGGGCCACTCGATGCACTCCCGAGCCCACAGCGCGGGGTCGGTGTACCAGCGCGACCGCTGGCTCTGGGACTGGAGCCGGGTCCCCAGGCTGCGAAGACGGTCCTGACTCATGCCAGGAGCTCCTCACTGAGGAGTTGGAGCACCTTCGCCTTCTGAGCGGCGTCCACCCCAGCACCCGCCAGCGCCCGATCGAGGCTGGCACCCAAGGCGACCGCCTCCGCCTCGCTGATCCGCGTCAACCGCTCCTCGATACCGAGGCGGGCCATGTCCGTGAGCACCTTGGCGCAGCGATCGAGGGCTCGCTCATAGGCCTGGCCGATCGCCGCCAGCGCATCGACCCCCAGATCGGACGTGCTGACCCACTCGGCGTCGCCGAGTAGCTTCACCCTCTCGGCGAAGAAGTCCTTGAGGTCCCTGCACTCACCCGCCAGAGCCGCCAGGGCGCGAACTGGATCCTGAATCGGCTCACCCATCCCGTACTTAGCAAGGTAGCCCCTGGCCTCGCGGTCGAGCAGATCCCGGTGGCTGGCCGCGACCACCCCTCGAAGACCCCCGCCATGCTGCTTGCACCTACCCGCGCCGGGGTGACTGGTACCCCAGCCGGCGGGATGCGCGCAGGTACCGGGCTCGCCTTGTCTCCGAGGGCCGTTGCACCTGCGGGGATCGAGCGCCGGCGGCGCTGGGACGCGATCTAAGGCGCTCGTCTGCTCGCTGCCGCCCTCCCGACCGCTTCCAGCCGCAGCGAGCCGCTCAGGGGCGGTCATCGGCTCTCCTCTACCCAGCGGGCCAGCTTGTGGAGCATCCTGACCGCGTCACTCCAGGGCAGCCCCGCTCGGATGCGCACCTGAACATCTGGGCTGTGCGGAAGATCCTGGGCCAGCCCGATCCAGTCGCCATCGGCGTCGGGTCGGATGTCGCTCAGGCCCCAATCGGCCAAGCGGAGCTCGGTCATGCCTCCTCCACGGTGATGGACCACTGCGGCTGCCGGTCCCAGGCGTAGGCCTTGACGGCCCGCAGATCCACTACCTGGGAGTCATCGCTCCAGAGCGGCGAGCAGCCGTCCAGCAGCAGCTTGATGTAGTTGTCAAGGTCCGGCCGCCTAGTCGGCTGAGCGATCCCGCGCAGCCGCTTGGGCAGCGACTTGGGAACCGGGACGTGCGCGGTCACGGTGAGCCGGACCGGGCCGCTGAAGGGCTCCTGGTCACCCAGAGCCGCGATAGCGCACTGCCTGATCTGCCACGCCGCCTGCTGGGTCTTCGCCGGGACGTAGGCGTGGGGATGACCACCCCTGACCGCGACCCTCGGCCTGGCCATCGCCACTGGGGCCGCAGGAACCACAACCGCTACCGACCGACGGGCAGCGCCAGGCTGACCCAGCGCAGGCGATGCCGACTGCACCGGGCTCCTGGTCACTGCCTGCCGGCCGTGGCCTGCGCGGGACGGGCGGAGGCCGGGGACCCGAACCCGGACACTCCGCCTGCCCCGCGCAACCACGAATCGGGCCGATGCTGGAGACCTTGGGCCGTCCCCGTAGGTGGACTCACCGGCAGCCCAACAGAGCCGACTTCTTGACGCGGAGCAGGCGGCAGCCCGCCCAGCCTGCCCACGGGAGGGAGGGATGGGGGGATACCGCGGTCGCAGGTTGCTGGCGAGCCGGTCGCCAGCTCCGCGTGGGCCGCTTCGGTAACGGGTTGAGATCCAGAGCTGTTATCGAAGTCAGCCGAGTTCGGGACTTCGGTTAGGTTCATCTCGGTTGAGATCAACTTAGCAGCGACTAACCTTGCATTTGCCGCTGAGCCCGGCACCGGCCTCGAGCCCTTCATGGCCGTTCCCCTGCGGAACCGCTGCCGTGCGCGGTCAGCTCTTCCGCCCATTCCAGGTCGGAGCGCCCCGCGTCGCGACGGCGATGGCCTTGGGCGGTGGGGTGGTCTTCACGCTGAGCCGCCGCATCTTCCCCGGCGTCGGGGTGATCAAGACTGGCGGCGCTGGTCCCCGCTACCACGGCTGCCGTGATCCCCTGCGCCACCGTGCTCCCGGGGAGGGTTTCAGTCGCGGTAGCCGGTGCCTCAGAGCTGCCATCCTCCCCGGGCAAGCCCAGGGAGGGATTCGCGCAGACGGGTGTGTTTACCCCGGAGGGGTAACACCCGGCTGCGGGAATCCTGGGGCTAGAGTGTGTTTGCGCGATTCCCGCCGATTCGCGCAAGGACCCTGCTGCGCGAATATCTGAGATCGAATCCGCCGATTCGCGCAGGCCGTTTTTGGCCGCTGCGGGAATATCTGCGGGAATATCCGAGGGGTTGCGGTAGAAGAGGTAGGGGTCGCTCTTGGAGCCCCTCCCGGCGCGCTCGGCGGAGCCGCTCAGGACCAGGGCGGCCAGGTGGGTCTGGGCGGTCCGGACGCCGACGGTCTTGAGGGTCTCAGCGAGCTTCGAGGCGCTGATGGCGTCGGCGATCCCGAAGGGCAGGGCGTCGAGGATCTTTCGGTCCTGCTGGACGGCCAGGGCGGTGGCGCGGTCGCCGAGCACGACGTACTGATCGCCCTGGAGCTCGAGGACCAGCTCCTCGGGCAGCTCGTCGAAACGGCCGAGGGCCTGGAGACGGCGCTGGTAGGGGTGGCCCTCTTCGGTGACTCGGCTGAGGCGGAGGATGACATCGACGTCGCCGCCCAGCTGGGACGATCCCCGCGCGGAGTCGCCCACGTCCCCGCCGGACTTGCGGTCCAGCCGAGTGATCAGGATGCAGAGGTCCAGCTCGGTGGCCAGGACCTGGAGGGGCAGCAGGGCCTCGGCCGCCTTGCCGGCGCTGTTCTCCTCTTCGTCCCTGAACCCGGCCAGCTTGGAGAGGGTGTCGACGATCAGCAGGCCGGCTCCGGTTTCGAGCACCTTCTCTCGGGCGGCGGCGACCATCTCCGGCCAGGGAAGGGTCGGCACCTGGCGCTTGGAGAGGACGTGGCCGGTGGGGCAGTCGGCCAGCCCCAGCCGGTCCAGCAGGGCTCGGAACGTGCGCGGGCCCTCCTCGGTCAGGAAGACCACCGAGGTCCGCTGGCAGGGCCGGCCCAGGAACGAGGTGCCGTCGATGGTGTGGCGGATCAGGTGGCCGACGAAGGTGGTCTTGCCCAGCTTGGCCTTGCCGTCGAGCTCGTTGACGGTGTGCCGGGCCAGGTAGTCCTGCCACTGCCAGTCGATCTCCGCCGGGGTGGCCATGGCCAGCTCGGCGAAGGTTCCCCAGGGCAGTCCCGACTCAGAAGGGACTCCGGAGTCCCTTCTGCCATCAGCCTCAAAAGTTCCACCGATGGAACTTTTGGCTGCCGCCCCCTTGAGGAACCGCAGCAGATCAGCCCTCGAGTGCTGGGCGACGTAGTCCGCGCCGTCGCCGTGCTCCGGCGCGTCGGGCCAGCTGACAAACTTCACCTCCGCAGCCCCGGCCCGCTGAAGCCCGGCCGCCACCTGGTCCATGTGCCTCTGCCCCGGTTCATCGTTGTCGGGCCAGAGGACCACCCGTCGCCCAGCCAGCGCGGCCAGCGCCGAGTCCGAGGGCGTCACCCCAGCGCCCCCGACCGTCGCGACCACCCCCACCTGAGCGCCGTCCAAACAGGCCACCAGGGCGTCGGCGGCCTTCTCCCCCTCGGCGATCACGACGGGTGCCTGGGGAATCAGCTCCGCCAACGACTCGCTCCGGTACAGGGGCAGCTCGGCGACGGCCAGACCGTTCAGCCCGGGTACACCCCGGCCGGCCCGGAACCAGGCAAAGGACTTTGGGCCGGCCGGGGAGTCGAATCGGCGATGGATCGCCACCAGCTCGCCGTCGGGGTTCTTGATCAAGTAGTCGATGGGAGGGCTGAGCTTGGGGACCCCGTGCCGGTCAGTCTTGGTCCGGGGCACCCGCTGCTGGGGCGGCTGGGCCCAGAGCCCGCGCTCCTTGAGTGCCGCGACCACCTGCTCCTGGGAGCACCCGACGCGACATTTGAAGACCACGGTGCCGCCCTTCTCGGCGACGCCCAGCGCGGGCTTGCCATCCCCATGGGCGTGG
>JBOHUH010000164.1:0-12726 GCA_050733915.1 Candidatus Dormibacteria bacterium
TGGGTCGCCCCAGAGTGGCGGGGCCAGGGGGTCGCCCGCCAGCTGATCGAGGCGGTCATCGGCTGGTATCGGGGACGGCCCGGCTCCCACCTCTGGCTGCGGGTCGGCGTAGACAACGTCGCCGCCCCGCGTTGCTACGAGAAGATGGGGTTCGTGGCTGCCGAGCCCGGCTGGCCGAGGGCCCTTGACCCCGGGCCCCGCCTGCTCCTCCACATGCGCTTCCAGGACCCTTCCCGCGACGTTCGGGCCTAGCCCGAGGCCCGGGTCCTGACTTTGCTCGTGACACAAAGTGGGGCGGCCGCGCGATCATTGCGGGGTGGGGTCGCCCGCCGACCGCTCGGCGCAAGGAGGGATGGACACGAGCCAGCACCCGACCGACCACGTGGGCGCCGCGGGGATCAGCGCGTGATCTGGATCTTCCTGGTCTCGGTGCTGGCGGCCCACGAGGGCTCGCACGCCCTGGCGCTCTGGGCCTACCGGGTGCGGTTCCAACCCCGGATCTGGTACAGCCGTGCCTTTCCCTGGCTGGGGTTTGGCTGGAAGTACTACATCGACGGGCTCGACCCGGCCAAACGCCGCACGATCCTGGTGGTTGGCCCGATTGTCGAGGCCATCCTCTGGTGTCTCGGGGCTTTGATCTTCCACCAATACTTCCTGCCCATGATGGTCATGGCCGGGCTCACCCTCTGGCTCAACCGGCTGGTCCCCGGCGGAGACCTGTGGAAGGCGCAGCGGCTGACCCAGGAGGCGCGCCGTGCCGGGCAGCGGGCGGCGAACTTCTCGGCGCCGGCGCAAAATCCACAGAGCTGAAGCTGTCCGGGGCGGTCTTGGCGCTGGGGCTTAGCCGCCCGATCCAGACCGTAGACTGACGCCGTGGCGACTGAAGTCCCGGCCGCCCCCCGGGTTCCTGAAGACCCCGGTGTCGCTCCGGGAGGTGCCCCCCGCCGGCCGGGCGATCCCCCGGGGGGGACCTGGGCATGGGTGCGCGCAGCCGCCGTGGTGGTCACCATCTTCGTGCTCTACCAGCTGCTGCTGGTGGTGGCGGGGTGGCTGACCACCATCCTCACCGTGATCCTCGCCCTGGTGTTGGCGGTCGCGATCACCTTCATCGCCGACCCCGTGGTCACCACCCTGCGGACTCGGGCCCGCGTCCCGGGGACCCTGGCGGTGCTCATCACCCTGGTGGTCGGGCTCGTATGCGTTCTCGGCATCCTCTACCTGGTCGGTGGGCCCCTGGTCGATGAGGCGCGCCAGCTGGCCAGCCAGGTGCCCCATCTACTGCACCGGGCCAACTCGGAAATCGGAAACCTGCGCACCCAGCTGAGTCAGCACGGAATCCGGCTCGGTGGGGGTGGGCTGGTGCCCACCAACCTGACCTCCTACATCCCCGGCGCAACCAGCCTTCTGCTGCACGGGTTGAGCAGCACGGTCACCGTTTTGGTCGACATCTTCGTGGGTTTGGTGATCTCTTTCTGGTTGCTGAAGGACGGCCGGGCCTTGCGCCACCAACTGCTCGAGCTGCTCCCTGGCCGAGTCCGCACCGAGGTCAGCTTTGGTCTCGACGCCTTCTCGGTGGTGGTCGGCGGCTACGTCCGGGCGCAGCTCCTGATGGCCCTCCTGGTGGCGGTCCTGGCGGGTGCCGGGACCGCCCTGCTCGGGGTCCCCTTCCCCCTGGTGATCGCGGTCGCCACCTTCATCTTCGAGTTGATCCCGTTGGTGGGGCCCTTTGCCGGGGGGGCGGTTGCGCTGCTGCTGGCGCTGACCAAGAGTCCCGAGCTGGCCCTGTTCACCCTGATCCTCTTCCTTGCCATTCACATCGTGGAGGGCTACCTGCTGGCCCCTCGAATCCAGGCCAAGTTCGTGCGCCTCCATCCCCTGGTGGCGCTGCTGGCCCTCTTTGCGGGGATTGAGGCGGCGGGCTTCCTGGGGGCCATCTTCGCGGTGCCCGTGGCCAGCCTGCTGGCGGTGTTCATCCGGGCGGCGGTGCTCGACTGGCGCCACAACCGCCCCGACCTCTTCGGCGCCCGGGCGGCCCAGGTGGCCGCGGTGGGGGCCGCGCCCGGGCGCCGGGTGCTGCGCGAGTTCACCCCCATCCACCGGGACCTCTGGAACTGGCTGAGGCGGCACACCGGTCGTTCTGGCTGAGTCCGCGGCTGGCGCGAGCAACATCCCGAGCCGCCGGCGGTGAGCATTGGCGACGGGGTTGCCTAGGTGGGCTGTCAGCGTCGCCGCAGCGCGTCACACGTGGCGCCGGTCCCCGGCGGTTCTGGCCTTAGGCTCCACTCGCAAGCCACTCATCAGCCGATGATGGCCTCACCACTTCCTCCCAGTGGATCCGGTCAGGCGGTCGGGTTCTCGTTCCCGAGGTGGGTGGCGGCGGCGGATGGGTTGGCGATGTCGTGCCCTGCAAGCTGACTCGAGCTCGCGTTGCTGGTGAACACCGACGCCCACCTCAGCAGGGCTCCTGAGCCGCTCACGGTGAGGTTCAGGCCGACTCCAATCCCCGATCCGATCGGGTCGCAATGTAACCTCGGCGGATCGCGGGATACACTCGGTTGAGGAGCGTCAGAGGAGGTAGCACCATGACCGACGCCGACGGCGGATCCAGGTCGCTGGCGGAGCGAGTGGAAACTGAGATTCGAGGCGATGTGAGCGCAGACGAGAATCTGGCGAAGCAGATCATCGCCGACTTGGTCGACAAGGTCGAGTCTCTGGAAAAGCGGATCGCCAGTTTGGAGCGTGGCTCATAGACCAAGCCCTGGCCATCCAGCGGCGCCGGGATCGCTGAGTTCGGTCTTACCGAGCTGGCGCTGCGCCCTACTGACCACCTGGTTCTGCGTTAGCTCTGGCCCGGCCGCCGTCAGAGCCGGCTTCGACCAGCTATCTCCCGGGCGCAGCGTCGATGAATGGTCTAAGGAGCCCGGGGAGAGCCGCCTCGGCGACGGCCAGGGTTTCGTCAGGGGTGAGGTCCTGCATCCGGTAGGCCTGGCGGCCGGCTGCGGTGGTGGCGACCAGCGTCACCACCCTTGCCCGGCGCTGGAAGAAGGACTGGTGCAGGTTCCAGCCGATGATCCCCTCGGCCGCCAGCACCGACCGTCGCCGCACCAGGGAGCCGTAGCTGACCACCAGCCGTTCCTCAATCACGGTGTGCCCCAAGTTGCGGTAGCGGTCGCGCGCCAGGGGCACGGTGAGCAGGACAACCGCCGCGCCCAGGATCGAGGGCCAGACCGGCACAACCCCGGCCAGCCAGAGCGCGAGGAGGACGAGGAGCGCTGGCAGGGTCGCCAGCAGGGCCCGGCTGTAGCGGCGCCGGCGGGCGGTGGGTCCGTGCTCGCGGAGAGCGCACGTGACCGCGGAGGAGGAGCCCGAGACCGCTGCCGCCACCGACTCCCCAAGAGCCTTCGGGCTGGGGGGGAGCAGTATCGACCCGCCCCGCTCCGATCCCCGGCCGACCCGCAGCCCGGTGGCGATCGCGATGCAGCGCGCCCCGTGCACCCAGCGCAGCAGCAACGGTTCGCTGAGCTCGACCCCGCGCAGGCGGCTCTGATCGATGGACACCACCCTGGTGGTAAGCAGGCCGCGGGTGACCTGCAGGGTACCCGCCTCCTGGGTGAGCTGGAAATGCCAGAAGGAGAGGATGTAGCCGAGGGTCGACCCCACCGAGATCAGGACCAAGCAGCAGACCACCAGCGCCAGGACCACCACCCCGAGAGAGGTCGCCGCGGCGTGGCCCAGGACCTGCTGCACCGGGACCAGCCGAGCCAGGTTGAGGTGTGCCTCGTTGACCACCTGGGCTCCAAAGGCGACCAGGGCCAACACCGTGACGGCGCCGGACAGGGTGAAGGGACCGTAGGCCACCCAGCTCGGCCGCCAGCGAGCCAGCTCCCGCACCTGAGGGGCGGCCGGCCCCGCCTCCGCTGATGCCGGCAGGGGCCGGTGCAGCAGCTCCTGCCTGATCCAGGCGGCGTCCCCGGCGCGGAGCCCGTCCAGTTTGAGGCCCCGGTCGTCCTTGCGGTCAGAGCGCCCGGTGCCGATGTTGACGCTGGCCAGACCCAGCACCCGGTGCAGGACGTGGGCGGTGAGGTCGACGGTGCGGATTCGGTCGCGAGGCACGGTCAGGTTGCGCCGCCGCAGCAGACCCCGCCGGACCTGGACCTGCTCAGGGGAGATGCGGTAGCCGGTGGTGAACCAGCGCAGTGTCCCCGCCGCGACGGTGACCCCGAGCCCGATCAGGGCCCAGAGCGGAGCACCGCCGTTGTGGTTGCCGACCAGCACCAGGACCACCAGGAAGGGCAGGTTTTTGAGCAGTTCCTGCAGGGGCAGCAACAGCAGCATCCGCCGGTCCAGGCGGCGCCACGAGCCCTCCTGGTCGCCGCCGCGGTCGGCAGGGACGAGACCGGTGTCGCCGCTGCGGACCTCGGTGGGTCTCAGGATCAGGTGGCGTCTCCCGGGGTTCTCTGGGCGATCACGGTGAGCTCCGCGACCAGCCTCTGGGCGACGTACCGGTCCAGACCGGTGATCCGCAGCGGACCGGCCGCCGAGGCGGTGTTGGTGGTGACCCGGACCAAGCCAAACAGCTGCTCCAGCGGCCCCATCTCGCTGTCCACGGTCTGGATCCGCGAGAGGGGGGCGATCCGCCGTTCCTGGTGAAACCAGCCGGCCTGGGTGTAGACCGCGACCGAGGTGACCTCCCAGCGATGCACCCGGTAGCGCCACCGCGGCATCACCAGCAGATGGGCCACGGCCAGGATCAGGGTCAGCAGCAGAAGCAGCTGGAGCCAGCCATCCGGACCCGGGCTCATGGCGTACAGGACCGCCTCCAAGACCAGGACCACGATCCAGCCGATGGCCGCCCGCACCGTCCAGTACCAGACTGCCACCGGGCTGACCAGGTGACGGGGTGCACGGAGGGCCTCAGTCGAGACCGTGCCGGCGGCGGTCATGGCCTCACTGGGTCGCCAGCCGAAGCCGATCCCGAAGCAGGGCGAGGTCCGCCGGGTCACCGCGCCAGCTGAGCTGCTCCAGAGGACCCCTGCCCCAGAGCCAGAGCACGGTCGCGGCGGGTTCCCCGGAAACCTCGCTGGCGGCGCTCCCCTGGGGCGGGCTCACCGCGACCGACTCACGGGCCAGCTCCACCTCCCAGCTGCGTCCCCCGGTCCTTACCAGTACCCGTTGGCCGTGCGCCTCGTCTCGGGGCGCCTCCGACCAGTCTCCGGCGAGGAAGATCGCCAGCACCTCGTCCACCCCATCGAGGGCGAGGTCGGGGTCAACCGGGCCGGCCGGTCCCCGGCTGAGCTCGACATCGACCCGGTGGATCAGCGTCTCGTGGGCCATCCGCCGGGCCCAGAAGCCGACCGTCTGATCGGGTGGGTACCAGGTGTGCGACGGCGCAGTAGGCCCGCGGTCCCAGAGCAGGGAGAGCAGCCTCCGCCGGGCGTCCCCGAGCCACTCCAGCGAATCCCGCTCGGGCCAGGTGGGCGGCCAGGGGTCGGGCTCGCGCTGAGTCAGGGTGCAGGCGATCTTGTGCTCGTAGACCTGCGCCAGGTGGTCTACCACGGTCCCCACCGTCCAGCCCGGACAGGGCGGCGTCTCCAGCTCCAGGTGGCCCCAGGCGGCCTCCGCCAGCCGGTCGCAGTCGCTCTGGACGTGGGTCAGGAAGGTGCTGAACTCGATGGCCACAGGATACGACCGCCGCCGCCCACCCCGGCGTCGCGGCCTAGGACCCCTGGTCGACTGGGAAGAGGGCCCGGCGGGCGTGCTCGAAGGCGGAGTTGGCTGCCGGCACCCCACAGTAGATGGCGGTGTGCAGGAGCACCTCCGCCACCTGCTCTGGAGTGAGGTCCTGGGTCGCCGCTTGGAGGTGCATCTCCAACTCCTCCCAACGGCCCAGGGAGACCAGCAGCGCGATGGTGAGGCAGCGTCTGGTGAAGCGGTCCAGGCCCGGTCGGGCCCAGACCTCGCCCCAGGCGTACCGGGTGATCAGTTCCTGGAAGTCCGCGCTGAAGTCGGTGGCGGCGGCCAGGGCCCGCTCCACGTGGGCGTCGCCCAGGACCTCGCGCCGCCTGGCCAGGCCGCGCTCCCACTGCCCCCCGGTGAGCTGGCCCAGGACGGCACCGGCGAACGGCCCGGGCTGCTCCACGTTGAGCAGATGGCCCGCCCCGGCCAGCACTCTCAGCCCGGCCCGGGGGAGTCCCGCTTGGAGCTCCAGGGCCAGCGCTGGGGGGACGGCCTGGTCCAGAGACCCGGCCAGGACCAGGGTGGGTGCCTCGACCTCACCCAGCTGCGGGGTCAGGTCGGCGTCCCCCAGCGCCTCGCAGGCGGCGGCGTAGGAGCCGGGGTCGACCGCGCTGAGCTGGGCACCCATCTCCGCAACCGTCGCCGGAGACCGGTCGAGGAAACTCTGGCTGAACCAGCGGGTCAGGAGCTGGTCGCGCAGCGGGCGGAGCCCCTTGGCCCGGACCCGGGCCGCGCGCTCCCGCCAGTAGTCGCCCGAGGGCATCCGGGCGGGGGCGCAGGCGGCGACCAGTCCCCGGACCCGCCCGGGATGGCGGGCGGCGATGGAGAGGCCGATCATCCCTCCCATGGAGAGTCCGCAGAAGGCCGCCTCAGAGATGTCCAGCTGGTCCAGCAAAGCCAGCAGCTGGTCGCCCATCTCAGCCAGCGACCAAGCTTCCGAGCGGGCGTCCGAGCCACCGTGGCCGGGGTAGTCAAACCGGAGCACCTGGAAGTAGCGGCAGAGCGCGGGGAGCTGCGCTCGCCAGAGGTCGACGGTGGTGCCGAGAGCGTTGAGCAGCACCAGCGGCGCGCCGGTGGGAGCACCGTCGAGCTGGTAGTGCAGGGACCCGTTGTGGGTTTCGAACCGGCTCATGCAAGCTCCTGATGGCGGGCCAGGGCCCGATCGATGAACTCCTCGGTCGCTCCGAGGTAACCCTCGGGGTCGAGCAGCTGCTCCAGTGTTTGGGGGGCCAGATCCGCCGTCAGCCGGGGGTCCTTGGCCAGCTCCTCGCCGAGGCTCAGGGATCCGTCGGCGCTGCGCTGGGCGGCCTCGGAGACCACCTGGTGTGCCGGGCCTCGACCCCGGCTCGCCGCCAGCTTGAGCGCCAGCCGCTCGGCCAGCACCAGGCCCTTGCCCTGGGCCAGGTTGGCGGCCATCCGCTGGGGGTCCACTCGAAGTCCCGACAGGAGAAGCCGGAGCCGCCGGGCGATGCCGCCACTGAGCCGGAGCAGCTGGGTCAGGGTCGTCGACTCCGCCTGCCACTCCCCGGCGGCCCGCTCCAGGGGCTGGCCCATACCACCCAGGATCACCGCCACCAGCGGGGTGGCCCGGCGCTGGGCGGCGACTATGGCCACCGAGGCAGCGGAGTTGCGCTTCTGGGGCATGGCCGAGGAACCGCCGCCACCTGGTCCCGGCGCCTCGCTGAGCTCGCCCACCTCGGTCTGGCTCAGCAGGATCACGTCGATGGCGACCTTGGCACCGACGCCGGCGACCAACCCCAGAGCGGCTGCCAACTGGGCGACCCGGACCCGGTCGGTGTGCCAGGGGAGCAGGGGCTCGGCGAGCCCGAGCTCCCGGGCCAGGTTGGCCGCCACCTCGGCTCCCCTCTGCTCCAGCGCTGCCAGGGTGCCGGCGGCACCTCCCAACTGCACCGCCAGCCGGCGTCCGTGGACCTCGGCCAGCGTCTCGGAGACCTCGCTGATGGCCACCAACCAGCCCGCCGCCTTGAGCCCGAAGGTGGTCGGCACCGCCTGCTGGAGCAGGGTCCGTCCCGCCTGCACGCTCCTGCGGTGCCGTTCGGCGAGGTCGGCCGCGGCGGCCGCGGCACCCCTCAGGTCGGCCAGCACCAAGAGGCAGGCGCGGGCCGCCACCAGCATCATGGCGCTGTCCATGGCGTCCTGGCTGGTGGCGCCCCAGTGCACCCAGTCGGCGGCCCCCCGGGGGAGCTGGTCGGCCAGGGCTCGCACCAGTGGCAGCACCGGGTTGCCCCCTGCCGGGGCCGCCTCACCCAGGGCCTCGAGGTCGAAGTTCTCGGCCCTGGCCCGGTCGGCGATCGCGGCAGCCGCGGGCTGCGGGATCAACCCGGCCAAAGCCTCCGCCCTGGCCAGGGCGGACTCGAAATCCAGCAGTGCCTGCAGCCAGGACCGGTCCGAGGTTGCCTCCGCCATCTCCGGGGTCGTGTCCAGTGCTCCGAACAGTCCCAATCGCCCTCGCGACGCCCGATCCTCCTCAGCGGTCAAAGAAGACCGTCTCGTGCTCCCCCTGCAGGATCACGTCGAAATGGAATCCGCCACTGGTGGCCTGCGCCACCAGGGTGCGCCGCCGCTCCTCTTGAGGGACGGCGTTGAGCGCCGGGTCGGCCCGGTTTGCATCCTCCTGGTCGGGGAAGTAGATCCGGGTCGAGAGCTGGCGCAGCAGCCCTCTGCCGAAGACCTGGACCTCGATGTGGGGCGCCTGCAGAGTGCCGTCCGCGGCCTCCACCCGCCCCGGCTTGACCGTGAAGAAGTGGAAGGAGCCCTCCTCGTCGGTGAGGCTCCTGCCAAAACCGGACCACCCGGGCCGACTCTGGGGTGGAAAGCGCCCCTCCTCATCCGCCTGCCAGACCTCCAGCAGGGCGTCGGGGACCGGCTGCCCAGCACCGTCCAGGACCAGCCCCTCCACCAGGATCGCTCCCTCTCGCTCCGGGCTCACCAGGTTCTCCGAGCCCTCCCAGGTGAGGCCCAGGCTGAAGAATGGCCCCGCCGTCTGGGAGGGGGTGTTCCCCGGCCGGCTCATCTGGGCACGGGCGGCTCGAAGGGGGTGCCCGTAGCTCCGTCGAGGACGATGTCCCAGCGATAGCCGAGTGCCCACTGCTCCTCGGTGAGGTCCAGACTGAATTCGGCGATCAGCCGCCGCCGGGCCCGGTGCTCGATCGAACTGGAGATGGGATCGTGATCCATCAAGGGATCGCCGGGGAAGTACATCTGGGTCACCAGCCGCTCGGCGAAGGAGGTCCCGAACAGGGAGAAGTGGATGTGGGCCGGGCGCCAGGCGTTCTGGTGGTTCTGCCAGGGGTAGGCACCGGGCTTGATGGTGACGAAGCGGTAGCCGCCGTCCTCGTCGGTGACGATCCGGCCGTTCCCGGTGAAGTTGGGGTCCAGGGGGGCGGGATGGCCATCCCGGTGATGAGCGTAGCGGCCGGCGGCGTTGGCCTGCCAGATCTCAACCAGTTGGTTGCGCACCGGGTGCCCGGCGCCGTCGGTCACCCGCCCGGCGACGATTATTCGCTCCCCCTGGGGCTCGCCCTGATGCTGGCGGGTGAGGTCAGCGTCGATGGCGCTCGGTGGCAGGGAGCCGAACCGCGGGCCCCGGGGGTCCGTGAGCGCTTCGGGAAGTGCCACCAGGGGCTGCTGGGGGGCCCGCAGCACGGTCGAGGCGTAGGCGGGGAAGAGATATGGCGGCCGGGCCGCCTCGTCGCCTGCTCCGGGGACCGCGCCGCGGCTGCTCAACACCTCACCTGACTCGCACCAGTGACGCCGACCGATCGCCTCCCCCGGGACGATACGCGGCCTGCTCCCTAACCCCTCCCGGGACGTTGTTCAAGCCCCACCTCCGGAGCTGAAGGCGCGAAGTGTCTCCAGCTCCTCTGGGGTGGGGGCTTCGGTGCGCAGCAGCTGGTCTGAGACCAGCAGCCGCCATCCGGTCGCCGCCGCCACCTCATCCACGGTCACACCGGGGTGGAGCTGGGTCAGGGTGAGCTCGCAGCTCTCGGGGTCCGGTCGCAGCACCCCGAGGTCGGTGATCACCAGAGATGGCCCACCTCCGAGCAGTCCCAGCCGCCGGCGGTGCCCAGGTCCCGTGCCGAAGCCCACCGAGGTGATGAAGTCCAACTGCTCTACAAAGGTCCGCCGGTTGTGCTTGACCACCACGATGATCTCCTGGCAGCAGGCGGCGATCTCCGGTGCGCCACCTGCTCCCGGCAGCCGGACCGTGGGTGCTGCGTAGGTCCCCACCACGGTGGTGTTGAGGTTGGCGAAACGGTCTATCTGGGCGGCCCCCAGGAAGCCCACGTCGACCCGGCCCGCCTGCAGCCAGTAGTTGAAGATCTCGGGCACCGAGACCACCGCATCCGCGGTGTCCGCCAGCTCGCCGTCGCCGATGGAGAGTGGTGGACTGCCGGGCTTGGCCCCGATGGTGCCCGACTCGTAGATCAGGACCAGGTTGGGGGCGAACACCCGCCGGGCCAGGTTGGCGGCGATCGAGGGCACGCCGATTCCCACAAAGCAGACGCTGCCGTCCTCCAGGGCTCGGGCGGCGGCCACCGTCATCATCTCCTCGGCGGTGTACCCGGCCGGGAGCTCCGCGGTCAGCGGGGCCGGCCTAGACGCCGGCATCGCTGTGGCGGTGGGGGAGCATGGGGAGGGGCACCGCGGGCGCCCGGACCACGTGGGCATCCATCCAGCTGAGGAAGCGCTCGCGGTCGCGGCTGATCTCGTCCCAGCCTTGATAGAAGCTGTTGTCGCGACTGGAATACCCCGCCGCGTAAGAAGGATGGGCTCCCCCCGGCACCTCGGCCACCAGGGTCACCGTCCAGGAGGGCAGGATCACGGCGCCCACACCTCGGGGCTCCAGCTGGTCGACGATCTCCTCGACAGTGACCAGAGAGCGGGCCGATGCCAGCACCACCTCCTTCTGGACGCCCTGGATCCCCCAGAGCAGCACATTGCCCTGCCGGTCCGCCTGCTGGGCGTGGATGATCCCCACGTCGGGGCGCAGCGCCGCCACCGCTGCGAGGCGCTCCCCGGTGAAGGGGCAGCTGATCGGCGCGACGGTCTTGAGCAGCGGCATCAGGTCGGTACCCTCGTAACCCCGCAGCACCGCAAACGGGAGCCCTGAGGCGCCGGCGACGTAGCGGTTGGTCAGCCCGGCGTGACTGTGCTCCTCGATGTCCAGAGGCGCGGGCCAGCTGTGCTCCACCGCGTCCCGGAAGCGGTGCAGTGAGCCCACTCCCGGATTGCCCCCCCAAGAGAAGATCAGCTTGTCGGCGCAACCCATGCCGATCATCTGATCGTAGATGAGGTCTGGGGTGAGTCGGACCATGGTTAGGTGGCGCCGACGCTGCCGGATCACCTCGTGGCCGGCGGCAAAGGGGATCAGGTGGGTGAATCCCTCCATCGCGACGGTGTCCCCATCATGGACCAGTTCCCCCACCGCCTCGGGGAGGGACGCGATTCTAGCCATGCCCTGGCGCTCCGGCGTGGGTGCCCGCCACCTGGGTGTACAACTCCCTCGGATGGCCCAGGTACGCGGAGCGCACACATGGCCTCGTCACGAACATCAAATGGTAGGCACCCCTGGATTGAGTGTCAACCGAGGTGAGCGGCGGGTAAGGGGCCAGGCTGAGGTGGCGTGCCCTGAGTCGGTGGACCATCCGCACCACCGCCAGGGGCCTTCCGATGCAGTGCTCGCCGCGGCGACCAGGAAGGAGGTGATCCGGCCCTGCTCGCGCGCGAGGGTCGCCTGCTCAGCCGCTGGCCGATGTCGTGGCCGCCGGCGCCCGCGCGACGTGCCCGCACCCTCGGGATTCGCTTCGTCGAGCCGCCCCGTCAGTGGCTCAACACCGAGGTGCTGGATTCGCCACGTGCCCAACCCGCTGGGGTCGAGCTCGTCAAAGGGCCCAACCTCGCCTCCCCGCCGGGCGTCGCCCCGTTCCGCGCCGGGATCGCCGACCGGGGGCTGCACAAGGTGGGCGATGACATCTCGACCGACGGGATCCTCCACGCTGGGAGCCGGGTGCTGTCGTTGCGCTCCACCACCCCTGATCGCTTCGCCTTCGAAACCGTCGACCCCAGCTACGACGACCGTGTCCTCGAAGTCCGCGACGCTGGTGTCCTCGTAGTCATGGCCGGCGATGTGGATACGGGCAGGGCCCGAGCCGTGAGCCCGCCGCCCTAGGCCCCCACTTCCTCGTCCTGCGTGCCACGTCCTCGCTCCGCCAGCCTGGGTGTCCCAGTCTCCCGGGGCCAGCTCCGCGGGTCCTGGATGAGTCCCGTGACAGCCGGGTCTTGGTGAACCCACAATGACTGTCTGGTCAGTCATCTTGAGCGAGCCATCGACCATGCACCACGTTGAGCCTCCAGCGTCCCGACTTCCCCATCGCGATCAGCGACCCAGCGGGCCGTGGGCTGGACCGGGTCCGTTCCGCGCGCCCGGCCAGCGCACCGGTCAGGCGGCAAGCGTCCTGAGTGCTCTGGATCTGGCCACCCGCGGGCCAGGGGCGTGGGTCATCGGGCTGGGGTTCTTCGCGCTGGGCGGTGCCTTGGGTGGCAGGGTTGGCGTCGGTGTGGCCGGCGGGTACGTCGCGTTCTTCGGCTTCTACTGCCCACTCAACTTCTGGGCTTGCCCGGAGGCGCACTGCGCCGTGACCGGGCCGGGGTTTGGCGTGGTCGGGCTCCTGGGTCTGGTCGCAGCAGGCTGGCCTGGCGGTGCACTTTCGTGGTACCGGGTTGGCCCCGAAGGGGTCGCGTTCCTCGCCGTCCTGGCGGCGGGTTTCGCGTTCGAGCGAGCCGTGGTTTCCCGCGGCGGCCAGCGGCAGTCGTACTAGATGGTCCGGATCACCGAGTCGGCTCGCGCCGCCCGCCGCGACCAGATCCTCGGCGGGGCGCTCGTCTGCTTCGCTAGGGGCGGCTACCACGCCACGACGATGAGCGACGTGGCCGCCGAGGTGGGCGTGTCCAAGGGCACTCCCTACT
>JBOHUH010000165.1:0-25194 GCA_050733915.1 Candidatus Dormibacteria bacterium
GAAGCCCTGCTGAAGTCGGCGCGCTGCCGCCGGGTGCTGGCTGCCCAGGAGCATGGTCGCGGAGTTCACCGCCATCACCTCGCCGGGGGCGCTCCCGAGCAGGTCACCGGCGGACTGGGTGAGCAGCACCAGGGAGCCCTGGTACTTGCGGATCCGCCGTGCCAGGTGGGCCATCAGGCGCTGCAGGGGATCGTTGTCAGCGAGCAGGCCGGCCTCGTCCACGATGGCCTGCTTGCGGCCGGGCTGGGTTCGGATCCAGGCCCACAGCCAGTGCGAGACCAGCAGGGTGGCCGCGGGCACCCAGGCGGCGGGCAGTTCGCGCAGGCCCACCCCGGCGGCGGTCTCGACCGCCGGGCCCTGGCCGGGGCTGTTGAACAGGGCGCCGGGCGTTCCATCGAGCCAGGGGAGCAGGCGGTGGGCCACCCCCTCGCCGGCCTCGCTCTGGCGCAGTCGCGGCAGGCAGTCGGAGAGGACCGCAACCGCTGAGCCCGCTTGGCTGAGGGTCCAGCGCACCGACTCCGCCACCTGCCCCAGCTCGGCGGGGGAGAGATGACCGCAGAGCAAGGAGACCAGCTCGGCGACCGCGCCGGGAGCCTCTCCGCGCTCGGCCATCTGGAGGATGTTGAAGCCGGTGGGGGCAGCTTCCCCCAAGGAGAGATAGCTCCCACCCACCGCCTGGCACCAGCGCCGATGCTCGTTTTCAGGATCCAGGACCACGGTACGAACCCCGAGTCGGACCGCCTCCAGCCCCAACAGCCCGCCGAGGTAAGACTTGCCGCTGCCCGAGGCGGCAACCACCCCGAGGTTGGCGTTGGGCAGGGTCCTGGGGTCGTGGAGGTTGAGCCAGACCGGGCTCCCTGAGCGCAGGTGCCGGCCGAGGTGAACCGCCCCCTCCCCGGCCTCCGGGCTGGCGTCCAGCCAGGGCCAGAACGACGCGAGCTCCGCACTGTGAACCACCCTCCCCGGCCCACCCGCCTCGACTTCGCCGAGCAAGGTCCAGATTCGGGCTGGCGCCTGATGACACCAGGCCAGGGCCAGCGAACCCCGCAGCGCCGTCATCCGGGATCTGAGCTCGCTTGCCAGCCGGCGGGCGCCGCTGGCGCTGTCGGCGGCGACGGTGATGGTCAGGCGGACCTCGAAGGCCTTGCCCTCAGAGCGAGCCAGCACCTCCCGGAGTCGGCTGGCAGATGCCAGTGCCGCCTCCAATCGGGGATCTCGGGTCTCGCCCCGCTCTCCGGCCGCCAGCTCACGGGCTCGGAGGCCGCGCATCCGACGCCGGAGGTTGCGGTCAGCCGAGCCGCTGGCCCGGGGGCGGACCTCGAGCGCCATGTCGAATTCGGCAGGGAGCCCGATCAGGGTCCATAGCCAGCCCGGGACCACCTCAACCCCAGGCAACCTCTCGAGCCAGAGCGAGCACAGCCAGCGACCACCGACCCGCAGCAGCCTTGGGCGCTCCCACCAGGGCCCCTCGGCGAGGGGGACCGGTCCGGTGGCGGCGGACAGTTGGATTGTCGGGGACGGGGGGAGCTGGGATTCACCGTCTGCCGTGGGAGCGGCCAGGGCCACAAACACCTGGCGGCGGAAGGAGGGAGCCCGGAGCTGGGCCTCGCGGAGATGCTCCTGGAGCATCCGGCCCAACTGGGCCCCCGCGCTGCTCCCCTGGCGCGGCACCGACTTTTCCGGGCCGGCCCGCCGCCGAGAGCAGACCAGCACCCGCACCGGCCCAGGAAGCTGCTCCAGCCAGCGCTCCAACTCGGCGGTCAGCTGCAGCCGTTCCGAGCTCACCAGGTCCAGGAGGTCGGGCGCCTGGGCAAGCCAGACCAGCTTGGGTTGCGGGTAGCGGGGAACGGCGCTCAACCGGGCCTGGACGCGGCCAGGACATGTCGAGCCAAGGCGCGGACCCCTTCCACTGCGGCGCCGGTCGTACCTCCGCTGGCGCGCAGGGAAGTGAGTCCCAGAAGTTCGTCGGGCGGGATGGCGGCCACCAAGGAGGCACCTGCCCCAGCGGCCCGGCGGGCTATCCCGGTCGCGACCCCGGCGCGGTTGAGTGCCACGAGGAGTGCGGCGCTTGGGCAGCTGCGCTGAAGTCCGGCGACTCGCGCCTCGAACTCCCCGGGGTAACTCTCTGTCCCATCCCAGACCAAGATCAGCGCTACGGCGGCGCCGGTGATCCGGGCAGGGGGAGTCGCGCCGAGGTCAAACACCAGCACCCGTGGGCGCGCCCGCTTAACTGTCACCGCGGTGCCAGGGTCCATGAGTCGCCAGGGGGCGGGTGGTCCGCCCCACAGATGGAATCCCTCCCTGCACAGCTGGTCCAGCACCGCCCGACAGACGGTGGAGCAGCCGCTGGCCTCGACCAGGGCAACAAAGCCGACCAGTGGCACCCCCGGCGCCCCGGCTTCGACCGCTGAATCAGGGCCAGGAGGGAGTTCCGCGTCGACCCACTCGGACCACCCCAGGCGTCGGGGCGTGGCCACTCGGCCGCAGAACCCGACCGCGAGCCAGCCCCAACGCGCCAGTGACTCCCCCTGGGCCCTGCCCCAGGCGAGCCCCGCCACGGCCACCGCCAGCAGGCAGGCGAGACTGAGCCGCAGGGGCGCCGGGGCGGGGAGTTCGGTCAGCGCCCAGGAGAGAGCGCCGCCAGCCCCCGCCAGGATCAGCCGGGCTGCGGGGAGCCCCAGCGCGATGACCGCCTCGCCCTCGAGGTTGTCCGCGAATCGAAAGCTTTCCATGGCTGCTTGGGGTGATCCCCTCAGCGGGAGTCCGCTCAGCCTGACCTTGCGGGGCCGCTCTCAGTTGGGCCGGACGATCTCGACTGCGAATCCCTGGCCCTGGCCCGCTAGCCGGGGGGCCTTGCCCACCCGGAGGCGGACTCGGCGCACCCGGGGCAGGCTGAGCAGCTCCTCGGCTATCCGCGCTGCCAGCGCCTCAAGCAGGTGGAACTGGCGTTCCTCGACCACTCGGCGGACCACCTGGTAGAGGTCGACGTAGTTGGCCGTGTCCCCGACGTCATCGCTGGCCATGGCGGGCCCGAGGTCGGCCTCCACCTCCAGGTCGACGGTGAACTCGCCGCCGGCTCTTCGCTCGACATCGGAGACGCCGTGATGGCCGAGGAAGTGCAGCCCCTGGAGGATGAGGCGGTCGGGGGGAGCTGCCCCGGTCGCCTTGGAGTCGTCCGGCAGGCTCACCGCAGGCGCTTTCGAGCCGCTGCCTCAGCGACCGGCGTTGGGCTTGACCTCGACCGCCTCGATGGAGTCGATATGGAGCACCTCGCGGCGGTTGTCGCGGGTGGGGAAGAGCACCACCAGGGTCTGGGAGAGTGCGGCTATCACTTGACCGACATCACCGACCGAGATTCCCTCGATCACCTCTCCGGTGCTGTGCCGGACCACGTCGTTGACCTTGACCCAGCTTCCGGGCGGCCAGCGCATCTCCGGGGTGAGCTCCTCTGGGCTGAGGTCCTCGGGCGAGACGGTGCCCCGGTTGCCGCCCCAGGGACGGGTCGGGGAGGGTCGCAGCACGGGTCGGATCACCGGAGCCGCGGGCACGTTCTCGGCCAGCACTCCGTCGGCATCCTCTTCGATCTCCAGCTCCTCCTCCACTTCCTGGTCTGGCTCCGGCCCGGGTTCGCCTTGCTCATCGGGTCCGACCGCGGACTCGCCCGCTTTGGGAGGTCGCTTGGGACTCATGGGTGAGGGATCACAGATAGACACTCTGCGGTCGAGTATTCCGCGTTGGGCCGTGCTCGCCGATCCAGCCTAGCACGGCCCAACTGGAGGTCTCGGAGTGGGATCACTCCTCGGCGATCGAGACCACCCTCCAGGGATCGTGATGACCGTCCAGCACCATGCGCAGCTGGACCGGCTCGTTGGTGGTGCTGGGTGCGGACTCGGTGGTCAGGAAGCTGGTGCGGTCCCGGTAGCGCAGCCGCACCGTGGCCTGCCCCTGGCCGGCGACCTCGGAGATCTCCAAGTTGAGCGACTCCCGGAAAGGACTGACCTGGATCCCGGCCGACTGGTAGGCGGTGAAGCGAGCCTTGAGCTCGGCCAGGGCGTCCCCGGCGAAAGCCTGACCCAGGCGGCTCAGATTCCCGCTCGCCGCGGCGTCGTCGAGGATGGCCAGAATCCGGCGCATCTCGCTGCGAATGCGCTCGGAGAGCTGCGGGTCCGGCGCCTTCCGGCGCTTGGTCAGATTGGGCATCTAACGCTGGCCCCCGCGAGGGCGGAGCACTCGCAGCAGGTCGGTGGGCAGGTAGGCGGAACCCCCCTCAGGTTGACTGGCGGATGCGTCCAGCACCACCTTGGATCGAGGTGCCGGCTCGATCGCTCCCTCCAGCGAGACCGGCGCCGGCGGGACCTGCACGGTCGGCGCCTCGGCCCAGCCGAAGTCCTCGCCGGGGCCCGGGGGGTTGGGGTTGGGCGGCCGCGCCGGGCTGTGGTTCTGGGCGGCCTTGAGCCGTTCCACCGACTCCTCAGCCTCCAGTCCCGACCCGGTGGGGATCTCCTCGTAGCCGGGGCGGCGGACACCCTCCACAGTTCGTCCCACCAGGGCCACAGGAAGGCTGTCCAGGTTCTGCAGCAGGGTCATCCCGGCCGCCTCCACCAGGCACTGCAGGGTGGGCAGGGGCCAGGGCGAGTCCCCCGGGAACACGTAGCAGCGATTGGCCGGGAAGTGGCGCAGCTGGGAGAGGATGGTGAACCCGGGATTGCCGCTGCAGAGCACCGCCGCGGGCGCGATTCCCCGATCCAGCATGGAGCCGATGCGAGCCAGGCTGGTGGCCGGGTCGGCCAACTCCAGATCCTCAACCGCGCCCACCACCCGGAAGGAGGGAACCAGTTGAGCCGCGCGCCGGGCGAGGTCAGGGTCTCCGACCACCACCAGCAGGCTCAGTTCGTTGAAGTCCTTCACCGACCCCTCGATCCTACCCCGGACCGGGGCTGAGGTTGCCCCTCGGCCCACCCGCCGCCGCAACCTGCTCCAGGTGGATGGTGGTCTGCTCGAGGCGGCGTGGGTCCACAGCGATGCCCAACCCGGGTTCGGTGGGTACCGCCATGGTGCCATCCGGGGCCAGTGCGAACGGCTCGCTGAGCAGGTCCTGGGCGAAGTAGCGGTCGCTGGCTGAGGTGTCCCCCGCCAGGGTGAACCCGGGCAGGGCCGCGAGGGCGAGGTTGGCGGCGCGGCCGACCCCGGTCTCGAGCATCCCACCGCACCAGACCGGCCAGCCCACCTCGACGCAGTGGTCGTGGATCCGGACAGCCGGGAGCAGGCCGCCCACCCGCCCTGCCTTGATGTTGAGGATCCGCCCCGACCTCAACGCAACCGCGGCCCGGAGATCGCAGAGCGACTCCACACTCTCATCCAGGCAGATCGACGTCTCGATCTGCGACTGCAGGGTGGCGTGGTCGATCAGGTCGTCGTGGGCCAGGGGCTGCTCGATCATCGTGAGGTCGAACTGGTCGAGCGCGCGAAGCTGGTCCAGATCGTCGAGGGAGTAGGCGCTGTTGGCGTCCAGCATTATCGGGGTCCCCGGGAAGTGCTGGCGCACGGCGCGGGCCAACTCCACGTCGTAGCCGGGCCGGCACTTGAGCTTGATCCGCTGGTAGCCGGCGGTGAGGTAGCTCTCGATGGCGGCCAGGGTGGCTGGCAGGGAGGCCTGGATCCCGATGCTTACCCCGCACCCGATCCGCGGGCGCACGCCGCCCAGCAGTTGGGACAGGCTCCGGCCGCTGGCCCGGCCCGCCTGGTCCAGGAGAGCCATCTCCACTGCCGCCTTGGCCATGTTGTGGCCCCGCACCCAGGCCCAGCTTCGGCCATGTCCCACCACCGAGGCGGCGCCACCCCCGACGATCCTGGGGAGGATGTGCTCGCGCAGCACCAGCAGCGCCCCGGCACAGGTCTCCGACGAGTAGCCCGGGTCGATTCCCGCCGCGCACTCCCCGATGCCCCCCACCCCGTCCCCCTCGAGCTCGACCAGCAGCGCCCGCCGCACCGTCTGGGTGCCAAAGCTGGTGGTGAAGGGGGAGACCAGGGGGAGCTCGACCACTCGCACCGAGGCCCGCTCCACCCGCAGCTCCGGCAGCGGTGCGATCACGCCTAGGGGGTCCGCCAAAGGGCGGCGATGCAGCCCGCCAGCAGCCCCGCCCGCTCCGGGATCGAGGCCAGGTCGGCCCACTCTCCCTGGGCGTGGGCGTTGCCGCCCACGATGCCCATCCCGTCCAGGGTGGGCACCCCGAGGGCCGCGGTGAAGTTGCCGTCGCTGGCACCGCCGACAGCGGCTCCGGCAAGCTCCAGCCCCTCCAGATGGCGCGCAACCTCCTGGGCCACCGCGAAGAGCTGCCTCGAGGACTGGGCTTCGAATGGTGGCCGGTTGATCCCACCCGCCACCTCCAGCTGGGCCCCAGGCACACCGGGCAGGAGCTGGTGGACGGCGTCGTCGACGCGTACTGCCTCGGATGCCGAGCCGAAGCGCACATCCAGGTCGAGGTGGGCTTCGGCGGGGATGACGTTGGTCCGGGTACCGCCCGTGAGCCGGGTGGGGGAGACCGTGGTGCCCAGCTCGGGCCGGCTCAGGGCCGCCACCTGGCTGACGAGTGGGGCGATGCCCAGCAACGCGTTCACCCCCAGCTCAGGGTCGAGCCCCGCGTGGGCGGCCCGGCCTCGGACGGTGATCCGGTAGCCGCCGGTGCCCTTGCGGGCAACCTTCACCGATCGTCCCAGAGGGGGCTCCAGGACCAGCACCGCGGAGCTGCGGCGAGCCTCAAGTTCGATCAGCTGACGCGATGCCTGACTCCCCACCTCCTCATCCCCCGTCAGCAGCAGGGTGAGTCGGCCTCCGGCGCCCTGCTCTCGGAGCCCCTCCAGAGCTGCCAGGGCCACCACCACCCCGCCTTTCATGTCAAAGACACCGGGGCCCGAGGCACGGTCCTGGGCGACCTCGAAGAGCGGCTGAAAGGTGCCCCGGTCCCAGACCGTGTCGAGGTGACCCAGGAGCAGGAGCCCCGGTCGTGGCCCCTGTCCCCAGCGCAGTCTCAGCCAGGGGACTTCGCCGCCTTGGTGGGGGTCGCCCTCCGCGGTGGCCCCGGAGGCGGCGAAGAGCCGCCTCACGATTTCAAGGCAGTCGTTGAGCCCCGCCTGGTCCCCACTTGGGGACTCGCAGCGGACCAGCTCCTCCAGGGCGGCGCGCCAGCGGTCCCGCCGCTGCGCCACCCACTCGCGCAGCAGGGGCAGCGCGAGCTCCAACTCGGCGGCTTCCACGCGCTGAGTCTACGGGCGGATGGTCAGGCTACTTGCAGGTCCACTCCCCGGACTCACCCTCCGAGAACATCTTGGCGGCGATGTCCGCCTGCTGCACCGGGTTCCAGATGTCCGTGCCCCCGTGCCCGTAGAAGGTGGCGGGCATGAACTGGAAGAGCCCGCTGGCCCCCGAAGAGCGGTTGACATTGGTGGGGTCGAGCCCGGACTCGCACTCGGCGACCCCGAGCAGCCAAGAGTAGGAGACGTGGTACTCCTGGGCGGCCGCCCAGATGATCTGGGTGATCGTCCCCACCGGGGGCTCCGGGACGGCCTGCCAGAAGGCAGCTCCGTAGGGGAGGGACGCTGCCGCCGGGAGGGGCGGGAGGGGGGGCAACACCTGGGCCTCCTGCAGTGGCAGGGTCAGCTGGAAGTCGGTCACCGAGAGCATGCTGCGGGCTTGGCTGGCGACCTGGGCGATGGCCGCGGGGGCCGCCGAAGGCGGCTCGGAGGCCCCCCCAGTGCTGAGGGCCCCCAGCGCCGGGGCGAGCAGCAGCAGGAGGGTGGCGGCGACTATCCAGCGCAGCCGCGAGGCCACCAGCGGCACCGCCCGGGCTCGAGCCGGCTGCGCGTGCCGGAGGCTGAGGGCGACCCGGGGGGTGTAGGCGGGCCACGTCAGCTGGGCCAAGCTCAGGAGCTCGCGGTGGGTGGGTAGATGAAGCCGTCGAAGCCGGATCCGGAGTCCGTGACCACCCGATAGTCAACCCGGTCGAAACCGCCCCCCGCACCGTAGTAGTCCATCTCCGAAACCTCGAAGTTGTTGGGGTACCCCGCCCCGGGCACTGCGACCGCGGTGACGTAGGCGACGTGGCCCTCGGCCGACGCGCCTCCCCCATACGGCGGCCAGACCACGATCGCCCCCACCATCGGGGTGCTGCCCTCGGCGTGTCCCGCCGCGGCGGCGTTTGCCCACCACTGGTAGGCGTCGCCGCCCCAGTTCACGTCCCAACCGTTGGCCCGCCACTGCCCCGCCGCCCAGTAGGTGCAGTTCCCGAAGGCAAAGGCCCAATCCCCGGTGGTCACGGTGGGGCTGGGTTGGATCAGTTCCGCCAGCAGCTGACCGGACTCGACTCCGAGTTCACCCTGAACCGTCTGGGCGGTGGACTCGTCGGCGAGTAGCCGCTGGTCCTCCTTGGCCAAGGTCGCCCGAGAGTGCTCAATTGATCCGACCAGCGTGGCCACCTGGGAGGCGATGGCGTCTGGCAGGGTCGTGGTGTCGAAGAACTGGGTCATGTCGGGTGAGGCCAGGGCGTCAGCGACCTCGGCCGTCCCGTTGCCGTCGACATAGGCCGTGTTGACCAGGTTGACCAGGGCCCGGCTGTCCCCCGCCAGTTGGACCTGAAGGACCTGCTGGGTGGTCTGGTCGGTGCTCAGCTGGTGATTGATGGAGGTCAGCTGGCTCTCGTTGGACTCGATCTTGGTCAGCAGGATCTTGACCGAGGCGGCGTCAGCCACCTCGCCGTGGGCCTCGAGTTGGTCCAGCAGCGCGGTCAGCGCCTGCTCGCTTCCAGCGTCGTTTGAATGATCTGCTGCGGCCCCTAGGCCAGGTACCAGGATCGAGGAGACCCAGATCGAGACGGCCACGCCGGCAGCCAGCCAGGCGCGCCCGACAAAGCGGGCTCCGCGCATACGTCCTCCCACATAAGCGCGCGCGTTTGAAGCTGGACGGTAACCCATGGGCAGCTTCCCGGTCAACCTCGACCACCTTCCCGGGGGTCCCGGCCCGGGATGGCGCGTGGCGCTGCTACGCCTACGCCGAGTCCCCGGGGGGGACTCTGTCGGCGGCTCGGGTGGGGATCGGTCCAAACTCGTGCACCAGTTCAACCAGGCGGCGCAGCTGCCCCGGGTCGGTCTCCGGCAGCACCCCGTGACCAAGGTTGAAGATGTGCCCTGGCCGCCCGGCAGCCTGGGACAGGACCTCCTCGGCCCGGGCTCGCAGCACCGGCCAGGGTGCCAGCACCGCGGAGGGGTCCAGGTTTCCCTGGATGAAGTGGCCCCGCCCGATCAAGCCCCAGGCCTCGTCGAGCCCAACTCGCCAGTCGACGGAGACCCCGTCGACCCCGAGGTCGGCCAGGGATGGCAAAAGGTGGGCCGAGCCGGTGGAGAAGTACACGACCGGTAACATCGGCCGGAGTCGCCGGGCGAGCGCCTGGAGGTGGGGAGCGACGTGGTCGACGAAGGTGGTGCGATCCAGTACCCCAACCCAGCTGTCGAAGAGCTGGATGGCGTCGGCGCCGGCCGCCGCCTGCGCGGCCAGGTACCGGCCCAGAACCTCGGTGAGGGTCGCCATCAGCCGGTTCCAGAGCTCCGGGTCGGAGTGGATCAGGGCGCGCACGTGGGGGTAGTCCCGCGAACCACCACCCTCCACCAGGTAGCAGGCGAGAGTGAACGGGGCGGCGCCGAAGCCGACCAGTGCGGCGCTCCCGGCGAGTCGCTCCCGGGCCGCCCGGATCGCCGGGAAGAGGTATGGCGTCGCCTCCTCGGCGTCGACCACCCGCAGGGCCGCGATCTGGCGCGCCGACCGCAGCGGCTGAGCGATCACCGGTCCCACCGACTCGCGGATCTCGAACTCGACCCCCATTCCCTGGAGGGGCAGCATGATGTCGGCAAACACCACCGCCGCGTCCACGCCCAGAATCTCGACCGGCAGGCAGGTGATGTCGGCGCTGAGCTCGGAGTTGGTGGCCAACTCCAGGAAGCCAAAGCGCTCCCGCAGTTCCCGGTACCTGGGCAGGGACCGCCCGGCCTGGCGCATGAACCAGACCGGGGTGGCGTCGCTGGGCTGGCGCCGGGTCGCGGCCAGGAAGCGGTCTGCTCCGCCCGTCACCGGGGTCGGATTGGCTCGATGGTGACCATGGAGTGGTGAGCATGCCAAAGTCAGGCCTGGGCGGGGGCCGGGGCGAGTACCTCACCCTGCTCCACCCCGGCCCCTCGGCGATCTGCACCGCGGTCACGGTCACCGCCGGCTGGAGTGTCCACAACCGGGTGCCTTCCGGCGGCCCACTGCCTCCCGGCTGGAAGGCCCGCCTGACCTGCGCCGGTGCCGCGATGGCGCTGGCCCAGGTCAGCACCGGGGTGGTCAACGACGCATACGACGCTCCCTGGGACCGCCAGTTCCAACCTTACAAGCCGATCGCCCAGGGAGCCGTTCCCCGGGCCCATGCCTGGGTCATCGGCGGTGTCAGCGGAGCCGCATCGATGCTGCTGGCCGCCCGGGCCGGGCCCAGCGCGCTGCGGCTGATGGCCCTGGGACTGGGTAGTGGGTGGGCCTACAGCCTGGGACTCAGCCGGACCCCGCTCTCCTTCGTTCCCTTCGCCACCGGCCTGGCCACCGTCCCACTCCTGGGCCCGGCCGCGGTCGGCGCCTCCCTGCCCGCCCAGGCACAGGTGACGGTCCTCGCCGCCGGGCTCGGGGTCGGGCTGCACCTGGCCAACGGCGGTCCGGACATCGCCCGGGACCGCCTCTCCGGGCGGCGCAGTCTGCCAGTACTCTTAGGCGAGGAGGGGTCGAGAGCGCTCAGCCAGTTGGTGCTCGGCCTGGGGTCGGTCGCGGTGGGGCTGGGTAGCCCCGCGAGGGGGCGGCGCTGGGCCTGGGCGGGCGCTGCGGGATGCGCCGCCCTGGTCCTATGGGACCGGGTGCTCCCTCCCCCCGATCGATCCCAAGGAGGACACCCCTTTGTCCGACCCGCCCTCGCCGGAGGGATCCTTGCGGTAGGGTGGCTGGCGGCTCGGGCCGGGGGTGCGCAAGCCCGGCGGCGGAGCGTTGCATAGGGAGGAGGGGTTGGCCGAGGAGCAGCCGGGCGAGGTCCGGATCCGGCCCACCGAGGCGCACCGCCGGCGGGTGGCCATGGGAGCGGCATTCGGGGTCGGCGTGGTGCTGATCCCGGTGGGGCTGGTGCTGGGGCTGCTGAGTCGCTCGGTGGGCGTTGGGCTGCTCTGTGTCCTGGCCACCGCCGTCGCCGGGGCCACTTCATACATGGGTCAGGGCCACAACGAGGTCTTCGTGGGCCCTCGAGGGCTGCGCCGGGTTGCCCGCAACTGCGACATGATCGCCACCTGGGGCGCCCTGCGCGGCGTCCAGGTCAAGGTCCCGGGTAACCGGATCGTGGCCTTCAGCGTCACCACCAGCGGCGGCCTGGTGGTGGAGTCTCGGTACAGGCATCAGTCGCACTCAGTGCGGGCGCTGATCCGGCATCCTCCCGAAGGCTTCGAGCTCCGCCTGGACCGCCAGGCTGCGGACGCGGTGGTCGCCGCGATCGCGGAGCACCGACCCGAAGTTGGCGGGCTGGCCGACTGGGAGCGGGCGAGCCGACCGACCTAGTTGCTCGGGGCCAGATCCCGTGCGCCATCTCCATCGGCTGCCCAGGTTGCACCCCGCTCGCGTTTTCCCGAGCTGCCCTCAGGGCGCGTCGGATTCCGGAGGCATCCGGCGCAGGAGTCGACGCGCCTGCGCGCGCTCCTCCTGGCGGCGCTGCTCGACCAGTTCGAGCAGCCGCTCCCCGGCTTCCTGGAGCAGTCGGGCCTGCCCCACAAATGCCTCGTCCCCGACGCCCTGGGTCTGCTCCTCCACCCGAGCCGAGCGCCGCAGCAGAGCTCGGGTGTCACTGGCGAGGCGGTCGAGGTCGCGCAGTCGGCCCGGTTCCGGGGAGAGCGGATCAGCCATCGCTTGGGGGGAGCCTCGGCACCACTCGGCCAGGATAGGCGGAACTCACGCGGAGCTCGCGGCCGCCTCGCCGTAGATGAACCCCGCCAGGCGCTCGAAGGTGCTGCCGGTGCCGCCCGCCGCCACCCCTCGCAGGTCGACGTAGGGCGCGCGCGGGCCTAGGAAGACCCAGTTGGCCTCCGCCACCGTGTAGTTGCCCGAGGCGTCCACCCCGACCACCAGGGCGACATGGCCGTCCCCGCGGTCGGTGTAGACCGCGATCGCTCCCAACTCGGGATCTGGCCCCACCGAATAGCCGCCAGCGCTGGCCAGCTGCAGCCACTGGCCGGCGTTGCCGCCCAACTCTCCGGATGGCGTGTGCCAGCTGACGTGGCGGCGGGTGGCCACGTACCAGGTGCACTGTCCAGTCTGGAAGCCTTCGTAGTTGGCGGGGAACGGGCTGGGCGAGCCGGTACAGCTGCTGGGATCGACCGCCAGGGCTCCTGGCTCGGGGCCGCAGGGGAGGGCCCAGCTGGGAAAGTCAGGCGACCCGTCCGGGATGTCGCTGCCCAGGGGCAGCATGAATCCGCCCGGCTCGGGGAGCAGGCTGCTGGTGGATCCCCAACCGGCCGCGACGGTGGCCGCGGAGAGCAGTCCCACCAAGGTCAGCACCACCACCAGCGGGATGGCGCAACCGGGGAGGAGAAGCACCAATAGGGGGCGCGACAGCCGGGTCATGGGGTGGGCCTGGCGTCGGTGCTGAGCACCGGGTGCCAGCTGATCGGGGCGGCGCCCTGGAACGCGGCGCGCTCTCGACCCACGATCACCAGCCCCGCCCCGGGCGCCGCGTCGCGAAGCAGGTCGCATTCGGCCGGGGAGAGGCCGAATGCCTGGCGTACCGCGGGGATCGCCACCTCCTCCTGGCGCAGCAGGAGTTTGGTGTGGCAGTTGCGGACGATCACATTGCCGACCGCGGAGTTGAGGAAGTCCTCCACCACCTGAGAGATCACCATCAAGCCGCTGCCCCACTTGCGCACCCGCCGGCTGAGCGCCTCCAGGGCGGCGGCGCTCCCGGGTCGGGCCAGCAGCACCTCGGCCTCGTCCACGACCATTAGGCGGGCCGTCCCAGGGGTCCTGGTGATCTCCGCCTCCAGTTGCAGCAGGATCATCTGCATGGCCGGGGCCAGCAGCAGCTCGCGCTGGCCGCCCCAGCTGGCCAGCGAGAAGACGGTGGCGTCGCCCTCCAGCTCGGAGGTGGCGGGCCCGTCGAAGACCCCGGCCAGCATTCCGGTGGTGAAACGTCGGAAGCGGCGCGCCAGTCGGGTCTGGCCCGCCCGCTCCAGGGCTTGGACCAGGTCAGGGAGCCGGGCCGACTCCGAGCTGGCGAGGACCTCTGTGAGCTGCGCCTCCAGCGCCTCCAGCTCCTCCTCCGCCAGGTCGCGCCCGCCGGTGCGTCCGCAGGCGAGGAGTTCCAGCACGATCAGGGCGCGGGCCGCTCTCGCGGGGACGGGCTCAACCGTGCCATGAGCGCTTGGGCCGAGGGCGCTGAGACCGGAGCTGTGTCCCGGGGCGATCTCGCGGCTGCTGCCCCCGAGCAGTCGTCCCAGGGCGCGGTACTCCCCCACCGGGTCGATGCAACGCAGTCGACACCCTCGCAGGGCAAGTCGGGTCGCGAGCAGCTTGGCGGTGTAGGACTTGCCGCCCCCCGAAGTGCCCAGGACCACCACGTTGAAGTTGGGATTGGCGGGGTCGAAGGGGTCGACCAGCACCAGCTCGCGCGAGATCAGGCTGGGCCCCAGCAGCACGCCGGTGTCGGTGGCCAGGTTGCTGCGCAGGAAGGGGAACCCGGTGGCCAGGCCGCTGGCGGTCATCTCCCGACCCCAGCCGAACGGGCTTAGCCCCACCGGAGTGGTGCAGCGCCAGCCGTCCACGTGGCGATGGGTGAGCGGCACCACCCCGCAACCCAGCTCGGCGCTGGTGGTCAATAGCTGCTGCCAGCAGCGGTCCAACAGGGCCAGGTCGGCCGCCGCCAGGGTGACGAAGACCTCGAGCTGGAAGAGGCGCTCCTGTTCCACCAGGACCTGGTCCTCCAGGGTGAGAGCGTCGTCCAGCGCCGTCTCGGTGCCCCGATCGGGGCGCTGGCCGCGGAGATGGTCGACCACCAGGCTGGTTTCGAAGCCCCGGATCTTGCGGCGCAGCCGGCTGAGGCTGAGCAGCTTGGGCAGGGGCGTTATGTGCTGGGCCAGCCGCACCTCGCACTCCAAGCCGTGCAGCAGGGGCGCCAGCCAGCCGATGCCGACCCGGCGGGGGTACGAGGCGACGAACAGCGAGCGGGTCCAACTGGCGCCGAGGCGGACCTCGCGAGGGCGCACCTCGGCGTCGGGAGGTGCCAGCCAGCCGGCGAAGCTGGCGGGCACCAGGTGGCTGCTGGCCCCGGCCCCCGTCTGGAGAATGCTCAGCCACTCTCCGTCGTCTAGCGGGCGGGCCTTGGCACCGAGTCGCCCCAGGCCCGCCGCAATCACCTCGCAGCGCTGCTCCAGGCCCACCTTGACCCCACCTCCACTCGGAGTTCGCCGCCAGCGGGTGGACACCGCCCTACCCAAGGTGGCCTCGAGCCCGGACAGGGGGGTGGTTGCGGGACCGCCCCAGACCACCACCAAGTGCCGCTGTTCCTGCACCAGACGGCCTCGAAGCAATTCGAGCTGGAACTCTCGGTCGGCGGTGGAGAGCTTGGCCAGCCGTCCCTCCACCGCCGCAGGCTCCAAGCCCCGGCCAAGGCTCCGGGCGGGCCGAGAGGAGGAGTAGACGGAGATGGGGCCGGCGAGGGACGCCAGGAGATGGCGGTAGCGGCGCCAGATCTGCTCCTGCTCCTCCTCTCCCTGCAGGGCCAGGTTGATCGGCTGCACCAAGAGCGCCGACCGCTGGGCTCCATTGTTGAGGTGGGCCACCCGGCTCTCCAGGTAGTCCAGGTCCACCAGCTGTAGCGTGGAGTGGCGCTCAGCCGGCCAGCCTAGGGCCACGGCGCCACCCAGGGCAGGCCGAATTCCGGCGAATGCGCCCCGCTCGGGACCGGGCCTGGGTCATCCACGCTGACGAAGGTCCCGGCATGGGTGCGCCTGGGGGCTGCGCCCGGGTGTTGCAGGCGATGGGGCTGGAACGCGAACCAGACCCAGTCTCCGACCCAGGCGTCCAGGGGGCGGCCCTCGCGGCGGCCAAAGGCGAACAGCAGGGAGGCGGCCAGCCACGGGGCCGCCAGGGCCAGCGCCAGCTCCATCGCCAGGTGGGCGCGCAGCAGCAGGTAGGGCAGCAGCGCTCCCGCGCCCACCCAGGCCAGCTGTCGGGAGGTGAACCCCCCCCAGCGCAGGGGAACCGCTGAGATCGGTTGCGGGACCTCGGCCTGCATCAGCGACCTGGGCGGCTGGGTGGCTCGGAGCCGGTTCTTTGGCGCAGCCGCCCGCGCCGCAGGGAGTTGAGGTAGGCGGCGTCCAGCTGGTGGACCCGGCTGCCGTCCGCCGCCAGGTAGTTGCGGCCGAGCCCGGCTGCCACCTCGGGGTTCTGCCTGGCCCGTTCCCGTAGCGCCTCCATCTGGCTGGGGCCGAGTCCCAGCCGTTGCCGCAGTTCGCGGGGCGACGCCTTGCCGTCCAGGAGCGCGCGGCCGATGAACTGATCTCGGGTCTCGCGACCGCGCACCTCGGGCCAGCCGCCCGGTGGCGAGGTGCCGCCCTGCTCCAGCTGGTTCGCCCGCTGGTGGTCCTGCGCCGAGGGCCGACCGAGCAAGGAGCGGCCTCTGGGCGCGATCCGGGCTCCGAAGCGCTGGGCTCGGGGTTGGACCTGTCCCCGAGCCACCGCCACCCCGCCGAGGACCGCCCCCGCGGTGGCCGCCCCCAGAGTGTGGAGGCTGCGGCGGGTCGCCAGCTCGCCCCGGCTGAGCCGCTTGGGCAGCTCCAGCATCAGCCAGACGGTCACGATCGCCAGGAGGCACTTGGCGAACTGGTCGCCCGGGTTGCCGCTGCCCACCTCCGCAAGGAGACTCGACGAGCCCGCGTCGCAGCCGGCCGACGCCGAGGTGGAGATCAGCGGGCAGCCGCCGAGATGGGCCGCAGAGGGACTGGGGGAGAGCCCCGAGACGGTGGAGACGATGGCCACAAAGACCAGGAAGACCAGGGTCTGGAGGACCAGCACCGCCGAGAGTTCGGCCAGCGTCCGCCAGTAGCGGGCGAAGGCGCTCCGCCCCCCGGGCAAGGCCAGGAGCAGGAAGGCGAGGCTGGCGCAACCGGCGAGTAGGGCCAGCGCCAGGTAGCGGGCCAGGTAGGTGAGCGCCAGCCAGAGGGCGAGGCCGGTGAGGGCGGTGTAGGCGAGCATGCCCTGGATCCCGTCGGGGACGTCATACCCGTTGCGCCCATGTGCTCCCACTCCCTTCCAGACATCGGTGAAGCTGGGCGCGGTGCCCCAGTAGATGTCCGCGTAGCGGCAGTCCGCGGGGTTCTGGCCGTTGCCGGCCCTGGGCTCACCAGGGAGTGGCAGCTTGGCCAACTGCACCTCCCCGAGCCCAGAGCCGCCGCTGCCTTCCAGGCACTCCTGGCCGGAGTTGTTGTTGACCTGATCGTCCGTGTCGGTACAGAGCGGCTGGCTGGGTGCGGCGTCGCCGCGGTCGCAGTTGGCGTCGTGCAGGGCCGGCCCGAAGAAGTTCTCACTTCGATCGAGGACCTCCTTGGTGAAGTCGGGGTCGTCGGCACCGATGCAGTGGGATTGGGTGAAATGGGGGTCCATCCAGGGCTGGACCAGCACCTGCTGCGCTGCCGAGGGCCCGGGCTCGGAGAGGTGGATCCCGGGGTGGACGATGGGGCTGTCCTCGGGGCAGTAAGCAGTCAGGGCCAGGACGGTCATCAGGTCGGTCGGCTGGTGGCTTCGATCACCCAGGTGCTCAAAGGTGGTCTGGAGCAGCGCCTGAGAGGCCCAAGTCCCGGCGTCGATCGCCCGTCCCGCCAGGTGGAGTGGTAGTCCGGCGCCGATCACCCCCGCGGCGATCAGACAGGGAACCAGGCCGGCACGCAGGTTCAGCTGCTGGCCCACCATGAAGAGGCAGACCTGGATCGCGAAGGCCAGCACCAAGAGGCTGATCGAGAGCGGCTCCAGGATCGAGTTGAGTCGCTCCACCCAGGGGATGCAGCCCGCTGGGCCACACTCGTGGGCCGGCTCGCCCCAAGCGCCGTCGTAGTTGTCCACGGCGGGGTTGCTGCCCACCAAGGTGGTCACCAACTCCCAGGGCCCGGAGGTGATGGCGCCGGTGCTGGGACTGATGTGGGCCGGGTCCGGGCTGCCGTCGAGAGCCCCCATCAGCGCCACCGGGCCGCTCATGAAAGCGTCGAGGATGTAGCAGAGGGGATCGGTGATCCCGCCGCACTGCTGGCTGTCGCTCCCCGCCGTCTCGGGAGGGGTCGCCGCGGGTGAGGGGGGGCTTGGCGAGGGGCTGGGCCCGGCAGTCGCGCCTGGGGTAGCGGTGATCGTCACCGGGCGCGCCGAGAGCTGGGCTGGGGCAACTCGCCGGGGGCTGCCCGAGGCAGCCAGGGCGACGCCCAGGCCCAAGCAGAGAGCGCTCACCACCACGACGCCGAGGGCGATGCGCAGGGCCTAGCGGCTGGTCCCGGAGCAGTTGCTGGTGGCGCACGCGGTGTCGCTCCCGGACAGCCCCTCGACAAAGCTCAGGACCGCGCCCTCATTGACCAGCAAGAGGACGCCGAGGAGAACGGTGACCAACCCCTGCACCGCGGCCGCCCGCCGCTGGCTGTTGTCCAGGGCGGTCATGTAGCGAATTGCGGCGAAGCTGAGGCAGAGCACCGCGACCGCGCCCAGGGCGAGACCGGTCACGGTGTGGATCACGTTGTCCAGCCCGGTGCTGAAGGTCGCCAGAAACTCGACCATTTCCCGCCCCAGCTCTTGGTCCAGCTGCCGCTCAGGCGTCTACGTCCGCCGGGTCCCAGCGCAGGGGGGTGACGCTGGGAAGCCGACGCGGGTCAGAATCAGTCCAGTCTCGGATGGGGCGCCCCCGGGCCGGTTGGGGCAACTCCAACTGGGGACCGCGTCCGACTCTTGCCGAGAGTGCCCGATCGGCGAACCAGCGGTGCTGCTGGATGATCGCCGGCTGGTCGCCACCATGGAGCAGGAGCGCCTGGGAGGGGCCAAGTCGGCGAACGTCGTCGGGATGGAGCAGCGGGCTAGAGGCGACCGGCTCACTCGACCAGGGGTCCCGGGCTCGGTGCAGGGTGGCGGTCCCAGCCAGCTTGCTGACCCGCTCCAGGAGCTCCAGCTCGGAGATGCCGGGGAGGACCAGCTTGGTGCGGCAGTTGGACCAAAGCGCCCCGGAGGCCTCGCTCCCATAGGTGGCCGTGATCGACCCCAGGTCCTGTGCCATCAGCATCAGCCGCACCCCCTGGGAGCGACCGAGCTGAACCAGCGCCGGCAGCTCCGGAAGGTTGGTCAGTTGGGTGAACTCGTCGAGGACGAAGAGGGCGGGCGGAGAGGGCGGTGTGGCGAACAGGCTCCGCCAGCAACAGGAGATCAGGGCCGAGATCAGCCCTCGCAGCACCGGGGCGTCGTGGGGGGAGACGACGCAGTAGATGGTTCCCAGCTTGCCCCCCGCCAGGTCGGCCGGATCGAAGTCACTGCTTGAGGTCGCCTCGGCGACCTGCTCCGACCCGTAGGCGCCGAGCTGCGAGACCAGGGTCGCAACCACTCCCATCGCGGTTCGGTCGCCTCCACTGAGCGCTCCCTGCACCAGCCTCCGGGCCGAAGCGTGCCGCACCTCGTCTGCCAGTTCCTCGGCAGGGATCACCTGGAGCATCTCCAGGAGACCGCCCAGGGTCAGCTGTTGCTGGCAGGCCTCCACCAGCAGACCGTGGAGCAGCTGGCGGGCCAGGTCGTGCCAGAAGGGCTCGCGCTCCGGGGACTTTCCCATGAGGAAGGCGGAGACGCGGAGCGCATCCTCCGAGCTCTGGATCGCCGCGACCGGGTCCCAGCGGGAAGTCGGCCGCATCAAGGGGGCAAAGACCGCGGTTGCCCCAAGGCGACGGCGATGTGCCAGGGTCGATCGGACCAGCTCGCCCTTGGGATCGGTGACCACCACCGGGCCGGGCCACTCCAGCAGTGCCGGTATGGCCAGGGCGGACGACTTGCCAGAGCCGGTGGGGCCGAGGGCCAGGAGGTGCTCGTCGGGAGGCAGCCAGAGTGGTCGGCCGCGGTGGTCCCCGAGGCGGACCCTGGGACCCCGCTGCAGGTCCTCCCTGAACCTGCGGCGCAGGTGGCGCAGGTCTCGGGCCCCGGCCCGGCGAGCTCGCCCCAGCAGTCCCGGGGCCACCCGTGCCCGGCCTCGCAGCCGCAGCACCAGGCTGCCCAGTATCAGCACGGCGGCCGCCAAGATGGCGGCCAACTCGGCCTCCCAGGAGCCGCCATGAGCGTCGATCACGGAGACCGAGGCGAGGTTACCGCCGGAGCCGCGCAGCAGCGCCGCCAAGTGGGCGGGGTGGCGTGCAGCTCGATTGAGATGCAGTCCCAGAGTCAGCAGCGCGAACCCCAGGATCGCCGCGGGTCCGGCGATGGAAACAAGGGGCGAGTCCTCGCTGTGGGCCATCTCCGCCTGCTGTCCGGTGGCTCCCGGACCCGGGTCCGGCGGGGGTCGCGACAGGCCCGTCGCCTGGGGTTCCCCAAGCGTTACAGGTCATTGCCGGAACGGTGCAGGAAGGTCAGCCAAGTTCTCCCGGGGCGAACCTAGACTGGCGAAGATGTCGACCCAGGCAACTTCGCGGCAGCCTCCCGTCAAGACCTTGGCCGATCGGGCGATCCTGGTCGCAGACCGGGATGAGGCGGCCCGCGCTGCGACCGCCTCAATCCTGCGCCGACTCGGATTCGAGGTGGTCGAGGTGGACTCCTCGAAGTCGGCCCTCGCCCAGGCGCGCCGGCACAGCTACGCCTGCGCCATCCTCGATCTCAATCTGGTCGAGATGACCGCCTTCGAGCTCTGCCGCCGGCTGCTTGCCAAGAGCCAGTGGAGTTGGACCCCGGTGATCTTCACCAGCGCCCGCCAGCCCCGACTGGATCTCAGGGTGAGCATGCAGGCCGGCGGCTTCGCCTATCTCTCGAAGCCCTTTCGCGCCGACAACCTGATGGCCGTGGTGGGTGACGCTCTGGCCAGCCAGGGCCCGATGCGGCAGGTGCGACCCAACCGGGAGCTGGTGCTGGCGCGAGCGGAGGCCGCTGCCGGCTCCGCCTGAGGTCAGGTTGAGGGTGAAGTCCCCACCGTCGGGGTTGGGGAGGTGGGCGGGCTGGGGGAAGGACTGGGCGCGGGGCTGGGCGATCCTGAGGGACTCGGGCTGGCGCTGGGGCTGGGGCTGGGGCTGGGCTTGACCGTGCCCCCGCCCAGCACTTTCCTGGTGGTCCCGGTGCCGGCGAGGAAGTAGTCGGTCTCGCCGTCGATCACCTTGGAGGTCAGCCCGGCCGGCTCCGGGTACCAGCTGTTGGCCACTCCGGAGAGGGCGTCGATGATGAAGTCGTGCCAGAGGGTGGCGCAGCCGCTGATTCCATTGACCCCTCCCCCGTACATCGGGGAGTCGTTGGCGTTGCCCACCCAGTCGCCGACCACGAGGTTGGGCGTCCAGCCCACGGCGGTGTTGTCCCGGAAGTCCGTCGAGGTTCCCGTCTTGATCGCCACGGTGTGGCCGGGTACCACCAGGGGGGTGTCGTAGCCAAAGGCCAGCAGGCGGTTGCTGTTGCGGGAGAGGATGGTGTTCATGATGTAGCTGACCTGGGTCGAGAGCACCCGGCGCGGGGTGGGGTGGTCCTGGAAGATCACCTTGCCCAGGTCGTCGGTCACCCGCAGCACGTAGGTGGTGGGATGGAGCACTCCTTGACTGGCCAGCGCCGCCCCGGCCTGGGCCATCTCCCACAGGGGGACCGGGTACGAGCCCAGGGTGAGGCTGGGCCCATAGTCGGAGTCCGGGTTGGCGAGGGTGCTGACCCCCATGCGCCGGGCGGTGTCCAGGATCTGGGGGATCCCGGCCTTCAACTCCACCCGGACCGCGGGCACGTTGAGCGAGTTCCCAAACGCTACCTGCGCCGGTACGACTCCGGCGTAGACCCCCTCGTAGTCGACCACTGTGTACGGCCCCCCCCCGGGGCCCCCCGTGGGGAGGGTGAACGGCGCGTCGAGGATGGGGGTGGTCATGGTGATGGCGTGATCCGCAAGCGCGGTCGAGTAGTTGAAGAGCTTGAACTCGGACCCGGGCTGGCGGGGCCTGACGGCCATGTCGATCTGGCCCCCCGGGGCGTTGGCACCGGCCCCGCCCACCCAGGCCAAGACCTCCCCGGTCTTGGGGTCCTCCGCCACCAAGGCTCCGTCGCTCATGTGCATCGACGCACCTTGGGCCACGGTCTGGTTGACCAGCTGCTGTGCCGTCTGATTGAGGCTCAGGTCGAGGCTGGTCTGGACCCGCAGGCCCCTGGTTTGGTACCCGGCGCCGTAGCGGCTCTGGAGCCAGCTCTCCACCTGGTCGACGAAGTAGGGAGCCAGGTTGAGGGAGGTGTCCCCCGAGGTGGAGAGCACCGGCCGCTTGCGCAGGACCTGGGCGGCCTGGGTGGCTGTGAGGTCGCCCTGTCGGCGCATCGCCGCCACCACCAGGCGCTGACGCTGCCGCGCTGCGGTGAGGTTGTTGAAGGGGTCGAGGTAGGTGGGTGCCGGAAGCAGCCCGGCAAGCATCGAGGCCTGGTTGGCATCGAGTCGGGACGCGGTGACCCCGAAGTAGGTCAGCGAGGCGGCCTCGATCCCGGTCGCGCCATCCCCAAAGTAGACGTCGTTGAGGTACTCGTCGAGGATGTTGGAACGGGAGAGCTTGGCGGTGAGCTCCTCGCCAAAGAGAATCTCCTTGAGCTTGTAGGTCAGCGACTTGTTGTCGTGGAGGTAGAGGATCTTGGCCAGCTGTTCCGGGATGGTGCTGGCACCCTGCGACGCGCTGTGGTGAACCACGTCGTAGAAGGCGGCGTTGGCGATCCTGGCCAAGTCGAAGCTGGGAGAGGACCAGAAGTTGCGGTCCTCGATGGCGACCACCGCCTGGCGCATCACCGGGGCGACCTCGTGCAGCGGCACCGGAATCCGGCTGCTTCCCGCCGGGTGGAGATCGGCGACCTCCACCCCACCCTGGCCGTAGATGAGGGTGTCTCCACCGAGGTTGGCGGCGACCGGGAGCGCTCCGTACGCCCGTCCCAAAGCGGTGAAGGGCACTGCCAGGATCACCACCGCGGCGAGGCCCGCCAGAGCCGCACCGGCCCCGATCCGACGCCAACCGGCGCCTCTCCCGTGGCTCTGCCGCCGGGTCCTGACGGGGTTCACCGGACCGCGACGGGAGCCTCGCCACTGGTTGAACTCAGCCATAATCGACGTTGGGACACGGCGCGGGGCCAAGGATCAACCGATGAGGGTCGTGACCCGGCCAGGTGGGGAGGCACCGTGCGCGCGCCGTGCCCAGCCAGTAGAACGCCGGCAGGGCGGGTTTGGTTTCCTTTTGCCGGGGAGATGTCCCGGCGCCTGACCCCGGGGCCCAGAAGGCCCCGGCTGTCGCTCTCCGCCCCTGGACCGAGGCGGTCGGCGCGGTGAGCCCGGACGAGCCCTCCGGGGAGTCCCCGCAGCCAATCCCCGTCATGCGGATGGAGGACCGCCGGGGCCACACCCGCTTCCTGCTGCTGGCGGGCGCAGCGCTGCTGGTGCTGATTCTGGCTCGGATCGCCACCAGCCATCCGCTCCCCACGCCCTCGCATCGGAGCGCTGAAGCCGCGGTGGCGGGCTACCTGGACGGTCTGGAGCACCGCAACACCGGCCAGGTACGCCGCTACCTGGCCCCGGATCGTCGGTCCCGGGCGGCCAGCCTGGTCCGCGACCTCGCCAACCAGCACACCTTCATCTCCGCACCCGCCGCCGCCTCGGTGTCCCAGGGACAGCGTCGCGCCACGGTGGAGATCTCGGTAGAGGTCTGCTCCCCGATCCCCGGTCACCGAGGCGATAGCTGCGTACCGGTGAGTCACGAGCCCCTCGGCCTGCCTGATGAGCTGGCCTGCGTCAAGGTCAAGGGAGGGTGGTACGTCACGACCCTCTTCAAACCCGCGTGAGTCCCTCAGCCGGTTTCTCGACCTGGCCGCCCGGGTCGTACCATCCGGTCCGGATTGAGGAGCCGATCCAGCTCCGCCTGGGGTATCCCCGACCGCTCCAGGGCCACCTCCCGGACCGTCCTGCCGCTTTCGTGGGCGGTGTGAGCAATGGCAGCGGCAGCGTCGTACCCGATGGCCGGAACCAGGGCGGTGCAGATCGCCAGCCCCCGCTCCAGCAGATCGGGACCCCTGGTCGTGGCGCTCAGTCCGTCTACCGCCTGAGTGGCCACGTTGGCCGCCGCCCGGGCCAGCAGCCCGATCTCCTCAAGGAGGTTGTGGGCCGCCACGGGGAGCATCACGTTGAGCTCCAACAGGGAGCCGGCGGAGGCGGCGAAGGCGACGGTGGCGTCGTCGCCCAGGACCTGGGCCACCACCATCAGGGCGGACTCCAGGATCACCGGGTTGACCTTGCCCGGCATGATCGACGAGCCGGGCTGAACCTCTGGAAGGCTCAGCTCGGCCACCCCCGCCCGCGGTCCGAAGCTGAGCAGCCTCAGGTCACTGGCGATCTTGTGGAGGGCCACCGCGGCGCCCCGCACCGTCCCCGAGGTGAATAGCACCGCGTCCAGGGTGCTCTGGGCCTGGAAGTGGTCGTCAGTCTCGTGGAGTTGGGGGTCGTACCGGGGGCTGAGCCGGGCGATCACCCGCTTGGCGAACTCAGGATGGCTGCCGATTCCGGTGCCTACGGCGGTGCCTCCAAGGGCCAGCTCGCCCAGTTGCTGACGGGCCAGGTCAAGGCGGGTGAGGGCCCTCTCCACCTGGCCTCGGTAGCCCTCGAATTCCTGGCCCAGCCGGATCGGGGTGGCGTCCTGAAGGTGAGTGCGCCCGGTCTTGATGACTCCCCAGAGCCGGTCGCGCTGCCTCCTCAGACTCGCCTCCAATTGACGCAGGCTGGGCACCAGATCGTCGCGTAGCCCGGCCAGGGCCGCCAGGTGGATGGCCGAGGGGAATACGTCGTTGCTGGACTGGCCCAGATTGACGTGGTCGTTGGGGTGGACCCTTGCCCGGTCCCCTCGGGCCGCCCCCAGGAGTTCCAGGGCCCGGTTGGCGATGACCTCGTTGGCGTTCATGTTGGAGGAGGTGCCGCTGCCGGTCTGGAAGACATCGACCACGAACTGGTCGTCGAGTCGTCCCTGGCTGACCTCGTCGGCGGCGGACCCGATGGCCCTGCCAAGCTCCTCGGAGATCAGCCCCAGCTCGACGTTGACGGCCGCCGCCTCGCGCTTGATATCGCCGAGGGCGGCGATCATCCCTCGCGCCAGGCGTAGCTGGCTAATCGGGAAGTTGGCAACCGCGCGCCGGGTGCTGGCGCCGTAGTAGGCGTTGGCAGGGACCTCCATCTCGCCCATTGAGTCGCTCTCAAGGCGGACTGGGCCCTCGCTCATCCCTTCGAGTCTATCGGCTGGCCCGTGCCAGCCGGCAGGCTGGGAACCCGGTCGTAGAGCAGCCGGCTCACCCAGTTGTCCGGGGCCCGTCCGGGGCGCGGGCGACCGACCCGGTATCCCTCGAAGCGGCGCAGCACGAGGCAGATCAGGATCCCCACCGCGGTGATCGAGAATGCCGACGACGCCCCGGTCAGCCAGAGCACGACCGGGAGCCCGGCGTAAGCCAGGAGCACCCCCAGTGCGCTCCGCCGCAGGGTCCCCCCGAGCGCCACAAGGACTAGAACGAAGCCGAATCCCCACCAGGACCAGAGAGCGATGGCGCCGGTGGCGCTGGCAACTCCGCGGCCGCCGTTGTACTGCATGTACACCGGCCAGCCGTTGCCGATCACGGCGCTGATCCCGGCGCCTGCCGCCACCCAGTTGGGCGCTCCCAGCAGGACTGCGGCCAGCACCGGGATGAGGCCCTGAGCGAACTGGAGGGGTCCGACCAAGGCGGCCGGCAGCAGACCGACGCTATGGAAGAGGTTGCTGGTCCCGATCTTGTGGGTGCCCACCTGGCGGAGGTCGACCCCCGCTAGCCGGCCCACGATCCAGCCCACCGGGATCCCGCCGACCAGATAGCTGCCCAGCCAGAGCAGGGCCACCCCCCAGGGCTGATTGCCTCCCCCTGCCAGCGCACCGTGCATC
>JBOHUH010000166.1:0-7901 GCA_050733915.1 Candidatus Dormibacteria bacterium
GGTGGGCTAGTGCCTTGTCCCACCGACCGCCCCCGAACGTGGGCAGGACCAAGGTGGCGAATCCACCGAAGGCCGCGAACAGGGCGATCTGCTCGTTGGCGATCACCTCGTAGGTCACCGCGAACAAGGCTGGGATGAGGATGGCCGCGCGGGTCGCACGCAGCGCGGCCGCCGGCGACCAGAGCTGCGCCAGCGCCATGCTCAAGCGGTTACCCGGCTGTGCCGGTGCAGTGGACGCTGACGTAGTCACCCCAGTGGCGCGCGACCGGATCTAGTGTGCCACACAGACCAACGGGGTACCAGCTCCGCGCCGCGTTGGGCGGCCGACCGCGGCGCTCTAGTGCGTGCACCGCAAGGGGCCTCGCTGCGCTGAGCGGAGCTCCACGGGCCTGCAATGAGCCCCGGCGGGTCGCTTTGCAAGCGGAAGGACAAGGCGATCATGACCCGTATCATGGCCCTCGCCGCTAGCGCTTCACAAGGTCTGCCCGCTTCAGTCTCTGAGGCCCCGTTGGCAAAGCGACTGTCTGGTTGTCCCTCAGTGAGCTGGGTCGTTGCCCTTGAGGCGCGCAAGGGCCCGCTCGTAGCGCTCGATGCGCGCGTCGACATCCGGAGTCCGGTCAAGGCGTCGGTTGTTCCGGAGGTTGTCCTCGAGGTCGGCGATCTTAACCCGTGCCGCGGTCACGTCTGTGGCCACCCGCTCGATGTAGGCCGAGTAGGCCTCGCCCTGTCGGTGCGTCAGGCAGTCCAGTGTCCCGAGCAGGTGGAGCGGAAACCCTTCGCGCCCAAGCTGAAGGAGGGTCACGGCAGAATCCTCCACCACGTCGTGCAGGACCGCTGCGATCTGCTCCCACTCGGTGTCCAGCGAGCACATGACGCGGAGGGGATGCAGGATGTATGGTTCGGGCTTCGGTGACGGGTAGGTCTGGCCGCCATGAGCGGCAAGGGCGATGCGGATGGCTCGCTCCAGCAGTGGCTCCTTCATCTCCATCTCACTCACCGATCCTATCGACTTCGGGTCGGGATGGACGGTGGCAAACTGGCGAGGTCGATGCGTCGCGAATATGAACCAACTCCGCTTTCAAGGGATCTCCAGACCACCATGCAAGGCGCTTACGTTACGGGGCACTAGGCTCCCGGCCGCCGGCCTCATGGGCATGGCTCGCAGCGCCGTACGCTGCTGGACAGGTCCAACTCCTGGCTCATTCCGCTCGATTCCCATGACCAGCTAGAGATGGGCGATGCGCTAACCCGTCTGCCGCTCTCAGGCGTCGCCACTGACGGTGGAAGTTCTCGGTTACCGCCGCCCTCCAGCCCCGACCTAGCTGCCGAGTAGCGCGCAAAGCGGCGTTGGCATCCCCTCTGGAGCAGCGCGCGAAACTGGAAGCGGGCTGGGGTCGTGCGAATAGAAGGTCATTGACAGTTGGCGGATCTGCCCCTAGGATCTGCCGATGGGCGCCGGGTCGGGGAGGTGGAGGCGCACGGGGTCAACGCCGTGCGCCATTCGGTCGGGCCAAACGGGCCGAGTGAAATGGATTACTTCCGTTCCCGTTATCCCGCGTGTAGCTGAAAGGGAGGCACCAACTCATGACGGTAACCCCCGCTAGCTCGAACGGACACATGCGCTCGGCTGAGGCGGAGCTGGAACGGAGTTGGGAGAGTGAGCGCTGGCGCCACGTGTCCCGGCCCTACACCGCTCAGGACGTGACCCGGCTCCGCGGCTCGGTCCACGTCGAGCACAGCCTGGGTAGGCGGGGCGCGGAGCGTCTCTTCGAGATGCTCACCACCTCCGGCTACGTGCCCGCCCTGGGCGCGCTGACCGGGCAGCAGGCGGTCCAGATGGTCAAGGCGGGGCTCAAGGCGATCTACCTCTCCGGCTGGCAGGTGGCCGCGGACGCCAACCTCTCCGGCGAGACCTATCCGGACCAGAGCCTTTACCCCGCCAACAGCGCTCCGGCGCTGGCCCGGCGGCTCAACAACGCCATGCTGCGGGCGGACCAGATCGCCCGTGCGGAGGGGCAGCCCGACGGCGACTGGGTGGTCCCGATCGTGGCCGACGCCGAGGCCGGATTCGGAGGGCCACTGCACGCCTTCGAGCTGATGAAGGCGATGATCGAGAACGGAGTGGCCGGGGTCCATTTCGAGGACCAGCTGGCCTCCGAGAAGAAATGTGGCCATCTGGGGGGCAAGGTGCTGGTCCCCACCAGCCAGTTCGAGCGGACTCTGGTGGCGGCCCGGCTGGCCAGCGACGTGCTCGGCGTGCCCACCGTGCTGGTGGCCCGCACCGATGCCCTGAGCGCCACCCTGCTCACCAGCGACATTGACCCCCGCGACCAGCCCTTCCTGCTGGGTGAGCGCACCTCGGAAGGGTTCTTCCGAGTGCGTCCCGGGATCGAGCCGGTGATTGCCAGGGGCCTGGCCTTCGCCCCACTCGTGGACGCCCTCTGGTTCGAGACCTCGACTCCCAATATCGAGGAGGCGGCCCAGTTCGCCGAGGCCATTCACGGCAGGTACCCCAACAAGATCCTGGCCTACAACTGCTCGCCGTCCTTCAACTGGAAGAAGCACCTCAGCGACTCCCAGGTGTCCGACTTCCAGTGGCGGCTGGGTGAGCTCGGCTACAAGTTCCAGTTCGTGACCCTGGCCGGCTTCCATGTCGCCAACAGCTCCATGTTCGAGTTGGCCCGCGGCTACGCCCAGGAAGGCATGAGCGCCTACGTCCGGCTGCAGCAGCGCGAGTTCGAGCTGGAGCAGCAGGGATACACCTCCACCAGGCACCAGTCCGAGGTGGGAGCGGGCTACTTCGACGCGGTGCTGGAGGCGGTTACCGGCGGCGCCAGTGCCACCCTGGCCCTCAAGGGCTCGACCGAGTCTGCGCAGTTCGAGACGACCCCGGCCGGGTGACCGGGCGCGATGCCCCAACCGGGGTCTCCGTGCTCCAAGGCGGGGGACCCGCCGGGGCACGGGTGCTCACCTCGGCCGCCCTCGAGCTGGTCGCCCGACTGCAGCGGGAGCTGGGGTCGGCCCGCTCCCGGGCGCTTACGGCGAGGGAGCAACGCCAAGACCGCCTGGACCACGGCGAGCTGCCCCGGTTTCTGGCGGAGACCGCGTGGCTGAGAGACGACGCCAGCTGGCAGGTGTCGCCACCTCCGGTCGACCTCACCGACCGCCGGGTGGAGATCACTGGACCGGTGGAGCGCAAGATGATGATCAACGCCCTCAACTCTGGGGCCAGCGTCTTCATGGCCGACTTCGAAGATGCCAACTCTCCTACCTGGGCCAACTGTGTCGAGGGCCAGAGCAACCTCATCGACGCCGTCGAGGGCACCATCTCCTTGGAGTCCGAAGGGAGGAGCTACCGGCTGGGAGACCACCCGGCGACGCTGATGGTCCGGCCTCGAGGCTGGCACCTGCCGGAGAAGCACGTGCTAGTGGACGGGGAGCCGGTCTCCGCGAGCTTCTTCGACTTCGGTCTCTTCGCCTTCCACTGCGCCGCGCGGCTGCTCCGGCGGGGTTCCGGACCGTACCTCTACCTGCCCAAGCTGGAGGGGCACCTGGAGGCGCGGCTCTGGAACGACGCCTGCCGCCTCGCCGAGGACCATCTAGGCCTCCCCCGGGGCACCATCCGGGCCACCGTGCTGATCGAGACGGTGCTGGCGGCCTTCGAGATGGAGGAGATCCTCCACGAGCTCCGAGAGCGCTCGGCTGGGCTCAACGCCGGGCGCTGGGACTACATGTTCTCGATCATCAAGAAGTTTCGCGACCACCCAGAGTTCGTGCTCCCCGATCGGGGCAGGGTGGTGATGACCGTGCCCTTCATGCGGGCCTACACCGAGCTCCTGGTCAACACCTGCCACCGCCGGGGGGCCCATGCCATCGGGGGGATGGCCGCCTTCATCCCCAGCCGGCGCGACCCCGAAGCCAACCGCCTCGCCCTGGAGCGGGTACGCGAGGACAAGCTGCGCGAGGCAAAGGACGGCTTCGACGGGACCTGGGTGGCCCACCCCGACCTGGTCCCGGTGGCCCGCGAAGTATTCGACGGCGTGCTGGGCGAGCGCGCCCACCAGGTGCTGCGCCAGCGCGACGAGGTGGTGGTGGGCCCGGCGCAGCTGCTCGACGTCGCATCCACCCCCGGAGAGATCACCGAGGAGGGGGTCCGGCTCAACGTCTCGGTGGGGATCCAGTACCTGGGGGCCTGGCTCAGCGGGGTGGGCGCCGCGGCCATCAACAACCTCATGGAGGACGCCGCCACCGCCGAGATCTCGCGGTCTCAGATCTGGCAGTGGGTGCACCACCGACGGGTGCCCGAGGCCCGGGTGCTGGCGATCCGCGATGAGGTGCTGGCGGAATTGGGCGAGGACTTTCGCCAGGCGGGGGAGCTCTTCACCGAGGTTGCCCTGGCCAAGGACTTCGTCCCCTTCATGACCATCCCCGCCTACCGCCTGCTCCCCTGAGCGGTTCGCTGACAGTGCTGTGACAACCGCTAAGTTCGGCGTGCCAACTGTTGCCCAAGCCAATTTCCTCTGCTATCTTCGCCGCAAGTTGGCAGTCAGTCGGTGTGCCGGTCGCGCAGGCGGCGGCTTGCAGTCTCGACTGCTGCCTCCGGTTGGCCTACGGAGGCGCTGAGGTATGCCCAAGCGGTCCAAGTCCTTCGTCGTGGAAGAGGCCCCGGTCCGGTATGGGGAGCCCGAGGGCGGCGGCTGCGACCAGGCGGGATGCGAGACCCAGGAGGCGTACCGCTGTCTCTACCGGGACCGGCGGGCGGTCGACTGCTCCTGGGTGGCCTGCAAGGAGCACCTCCGGGCAGTGGACGGCAGGGCCTACTGCCTGCGCCACGCCAGCATCGTCGAGGTGCTCAACATGGCCCAGAAGCAGGGTACCCAGGTGCTCCCGCCCGACCTCGACAACCGCTGCGCCTCGCTGGTGATGTGGGTCTCCCGCGACCTCGACGAGCCGGTGGTGGAGCGGCTGGTGCGCTGGGGCGACTCCGACATGAGCATCATCAACGACCCCGCCATCCGCTACACCCGGCCGGACCGGCTCCGCCACGAGTCGGGACACTGGGAGCGGCTCTGGGCGCTGGCCAACCGCACCGGGATCCTCTTGCGGGTGGGACTGCGGGTGGAGGACAGCCACCCCGAGACGATCATCCTGTCCGGGGGCACCACCTCGCTGATGAGCGCCATCCCTCCCTGGATCCAGCGTCACCTCGCGGGCGAGCCCAACCGGGTCTCACCTTCCGACCTGGTGGAGCGGCTGGCCTTCCAGCAGCAGATGCTGCGGGCGCTGGACGGCTACGTGGATAAGTACGGGGTCCCCTTCCCCAACCTCCTGGTCCCCACCAGGGTCTGAGAGGGGGTCCGCGAAGGGCCTCATAATCGGCGCATGGCCTACGAGGCGGTGGTACCGGTCCAGCCTGGGGTGGCAACCCGGCACCAGCCCCAGTACTGGCCCAGCTACCTGACCTTCAGCCGCAGCTACACGGTGGACGTCACCTACCGCTGCTTCCGCCGCTGTGGCTACTGCGAGTACCGTCGCGACGAGGGGGGGTTGATCAGCCTCGCCGAGGTCGACCACCACCTGGAACAGGCGCTCCGGTCTGACTGCCGCGAGGTCCTGATCATGTCCGGGGAGCAGCCCTGGCGGCTACCCGACCTGGGCCTGGCCGACGAGTCAGCCTTCGTAGATCTGGTGGGGGAGATCTGCCGTCGGGCGATGTCCAGAGGCCTTCTGCCCCACACCAACGTCGGCCTGCTCAGCAAGGCCAGCCTGGCCCGGCTGCAGCCCTGGAACGCCTCGATGGGGCTGATGCTGGAGACCGGCACCGACCAGATCAGGGCCCACGCCATGGGCGGCGGCAAGCGCCACCTGGAGCGTCTGGCCCACCTGGACGCCGCCGGCGAGTTGGGCATCCCCTTCACCACCGGGATCCTGATCGGCATCGGCGAAGGCGAGGCCGACCGGCGCCGGGCCCTGGAGCTGATTCGGGACTGCCAGCTGCGGCACCACCACATCCAGGAGGTGATCGTCCAGAACTTCATCCCCAAGCCGGGCACCCCGATGGCCGACCTGGCCGGCCCCGACCTGGAGATGGTGCGGGCCACGGTCGAGCTGGCCCGGGCGGTGCTCCCGCCGGAGGTGGCGGTCCAGGTGCCGCCCAACCTCAACTTCGAGAGCTGGCCCCAGCTGGTGGAGGCGGGCGCCACCGACCTGGGTGGGATCTCCAAGGACGGGGACTCGGTGAGCCCCCAGTTCGACTGGCCCAGCGAGACGGAGCTGGCCGCCAAGGCCCGCACCCTGGGCTACCACCTCCAGGAACGGCTCCCGGTCTACCAGGAGAGCCTGGCCGAGCTGAGACCGCAGGCGGACCAGCTCCGCCGGGAGCTGGTGGGGGACACAGTCACCTACGTGGTCAACCGCAATGTCAACATCAGCAACGTCTGCGTCGGCAGCTGCTCCTTCTGTGGCTTCCGGCGCAGCTCGATCAAGGCCAAGGGTGCCTATTTCCACGACCACGACACCGTCTTCGCCAAGATCGAGGATGCGGTCCACCGGGGGGCGACCGAGGTCTGCATGCAGTCGGGGCTGACCCCGGAGCTCGACCTCGACTTCTATGACACCCTCTTCCGGGAGATCAAGGAGCGCTGGCCCGGCCTGCATCTGCACGCCCTCTCCCCGGAGGAGATCCGCTACATCGCCCAGCAGTCCGGGCGGTCGGTGGAGGACGTTTTGCGCCAGCTCAAGGATGCCGGCCTCGGGACCCTTCCCGGCACCGCCGCCGAGATCCTGGTCGAGGAGGTGCGCCGCATCCTCTGTCCGGAGAAGCTGACCGGAGCCGAGTGGGTGGAGATCGTGAGCACGGCCCACCGGGTGGGGATCAGGACCACCTCGACGATCATGTACGGCCACGTCGAGACCCCCTGGCACCGCCTGCAGCACCTGGAGATCATCCGCAACCTGCAGCGGGAAACCGGCGGGATCACCGAGTTCGTGCTCCTGCCCTTCCAGGTCCAGAACAACACCCTGGGCAAGTACTTCGGGATCCGCCAGCCGCTCACCCTGCTCGACTCGCTGCGCTTCACCGCCTACTGCCGGCTCTACTTCGGCAGCGACATCCCCAACATCCAAACCAGCTGGGTCAAGCTGGGCAAGGAGGGGGTGGCCGAGTCGCTGCGCTGGGGCGCCAACGACTTCGGCGGGACCCTGATGGAGGAGTCGATCACCCGCATGAGCGGTGCCGACCACGGCCAGAACCTGGATCCCTGGGAGATCGAGGAGGCGATCCGCAGCGTGGGCCGCACCCCGCGCGAGCGCGACACCCTCTACCGGGAGCTCAGGGAGCGGCCACGCGACCGCGAGCCAGCCGCCAGCGCCCTCGCCACCGCCGGTCGCGGCTGAGGGCCACCCCGAGGGCGATCCCCGGGACCAGGCAGACCACCTCGACCGCCTTGGTCAGCAGGTCGCTGATCCCCTGGGAGGGCATCAGCAGCACCGCCACCAGCACCGGGAAGAGGTACCAGCGCCAGACGTAGCGGCTGGCCCGCACCCGGGGGCCGTAGAACCAGCCGAAGGCGGTCGCCAGCAGCAGGCAGATTGCCGCCAGCACCAGGTAGCCGACCAGGTACTGGGTGGCCGCCGCCTGGCGCAGCCCGACAGTGAACCGGATGGCCAGGGGAGGAAGGTAGTCGGTGGCGTAGAAGGCGGCCAGGATCCAGGCCATCGAGTGGAGACAGAAGGTCGACACGTGGAGGCTGCGCTGGCGCAGGTGGTCTCTGGCCTCGTGCTCCTCTGGGGTGAGAGGCGGGCGGCTCGACTGCCTTGGGCTCACGCCCCCAAGTCTCCTACCTGGGGGCGCTGCGCCACCGGGACTAGAATCCCGTCCAGGTGAGCTCCAGTTGGCGGCG
>JBOHUH010000167.1:0-6989 GCA_050733915.1 Candidatus Dormibacteria bacterium
GGTGCGCAAGTCCAGCTGGTAGGAAGTAAATGCTGAGTGATCCCATCGCCGACATGCTGACCCGGGTGCGCAACGCCAACCTGGCGGGGCACGAGCGGGTGGAGATGCCGGCCAGCAAGGTCAAGGCGGAGATCGCCCGGGTGCTGCGGGAACAGGGCTACGTTGCCGATTTCGGGCTGGTCGAGGGTGCCCTCCACCCCCGGCTGTGGCTGCAGTTGAAGCCAGCCACCCGGCAGGGGCGTCCACTCACCGGACTGCGGCGCGTCAGCCGCCCGGGGCTGCGGGTCTACCGGGGCAATCGGGACATCCCTCGGGTCTTCGGGGGCCTCGGGGTCTCGGTCGTGTCCACCTCCAAGGGGATCATGACCGGCCGCGAGGCCCGGCAGCAACGTATCGGTGGCGAAGTTCTGGCCGAGGTCTGGTAGGCGCTGATGTCACGCATCGGAAGATCGCCGATCCCGGTCCCCGAGGGAGTCACCGTCACGGTGCTGGGAAACGCGGTATCGGTGACGGGCCCGCGGGGGGAGCTGAGCCGAGAGCTGCCCCGGGTCATCTCGGTCCGCCAGGAGGACGGCCAGATCCTGGTCGAGCGTCCCACCGATTCCGCCACCCACCGCTCGCTGCACGGCCTGGTGCGGACTCTGGTCGCCAACATGGTGACTGGGGTCACCACCGGGTACCGCAAAGAGCTGGAGTTGCAGGGGGTGGGCTACCGCGCCTCGCTCCAGGGCACCGACCTGCAGATGGCGCTGGGTTACTCCCATCCGGTCCGGGTGACGCCGCCCGAGGGGATCAAGATCGAGGTGATCGACCCCACCCGGATCGCGGTCACCGGCAGCGACAAGCAGCTGGTGGGCCAGACCGCAGCTCGGATCCGGGCCAGCCGGAAGCCCGAACCGTACAAGGGCAAGGGGGTCAGGTACCGCGGCGAGGTGGTCAGGCGCAAGGCCGGCAAGAGCGGCAAGGGGGCCAAGCTCTAGTCATGCCTCAGATGAAGCGGGCGGGAGCCCGGCAGCACCGACATCGGCGGGTGCGCGCCCGGGTGTTGGGGTCTGCGGCTCGTCCCCGGCTCTGCGTCTACCGTAGCCTTCGCCATGTCTACGCCCAAGTGGTCGACGACGGGAGCGGACGCACCCTGGCCGCCGCCAGTACCGCTGAGTCCGGACTCGAGGTAAAGGGGGTAAACCGGCTAAGTGCCGCCGCGGTGGGCCGGACTGTGGGGGAGCGGGCCCGAGCGGCCGGGATCACCAAGGTGGTCTTCGATCGCGGGGGCTATCTGTACCATGGGCGGGTCCAAGCCCTAGCCGATGCGGCCCGCGAAGCCGGTCTGGAGTTCTGAAGGCTAACTGATGAGCATGAACATGTCGCGTCCCGACCGGGACGCCCGTGGCGAGTTGACCGAGCGCGTGGTCAGTCTCAACCGGGTCGCCAAGGTGGTCAAGGGCGGACGGCGCTTCTCGTTCAGCGCCCTGGTTGTTGTCGGCGACGGCGCCGGGCGGGTGGGAGCCGGGCTGGGCAAGGCGGGGGAGGTGCCGGAGGCCATTCGCAAAGGGGTAGACGACGCCAAGAAGCACATGATCCGGGTGCCGATGGTGGGCCGGACCATCCCCCACGACGTACTTCGGAAGGAGGGCGCCGCCAAGGTGCTGCTCCGCCCGGCCTCACCCGGTACCGGGGTGATCTCGGGCGGGGCGATGCGACACGTGGTCGAGCTGGCCGGGATCAAGGACATCCTCACCAAGTCGCTGGGCACCGACAACCCCATCAACACGGTGCGGGCGACCATGGGGGCGCTCCGCGAACTGCGGACCGCCGAGACCGTGGCCCAGTTGCGCGGCAAGACCCTGGCCGAGCTGGGCCTGAGGCCCTCAGAGGCCGCGGTCGGCTCGGAGGAGAAGTCTGGTGGCTGAGCCCAACCCGGGCCTGAGGGTGACCTGGGTCAAGAGCGCGATCGGCTATGGCAGCGATCAGAAGCGGACCATCGAGGCCCTGGGGTTGCGCCGCCTGCACCAGACCGTGGAGCACCGCGACTCGCCGGCGATTCGGGGCATGGTGACCGCGGTGCAGCACCTGGTCCGGGTCGAGGAGGTCCAGCTCCTTCAGACCGCCACCACCGCGCGGGCGCGGAGAGCGCGGGGATGAGGGTCGACCAGCTCAAGCCTGCCTCGGGGAGCAGGCGCTCGCCCAAGCGCGTCGGCCGGGGCATCGCGGCCGGGGGCGGCAAGACCGCCGGCCGGGGCCAGAAGGGCCAGGGAGCCAGGAGCTCCTGGAGCCTGCCCCGCGCTTTCGAAGGGGGGCAGATGCCGCTCACCCAGCGGGTCCCCAAGCTTCGCGGCTTCTACAACCGCTTCCGGGTCGAGTATCAAGTGGTCAATTGCGGCAAGCTGGCTCGCTTCGAGGCCGGCGCGGTGGTGGACCTGGAACAGCTGCGCACGGCTGGGCTCATCCGCCACCAGCGCCAGCCCACCAAGCTCCTGGCTGGAGGGGGCACCCCTCCCAAGTTGACCATCCAGGTGCACAAGGCCTCCCGGGCCGCCGCCGCAGCGATCGCCAAGGCGGGGGGCACCATCCAGCTCCTCGGCAGCGACGGCGAGGTGCTGCAGGCGGAGCCGGCGGTGAGGCCGTCGCGACGGCGCCGGGCCGCGCCCCAGGCCGACCCTAGCGGCACCGCGGAGGAGCCGCGGTCCGACCCCGCTGAGTCCCCGACCGGAGGGCAGGACAGCACGACATGAGCCTGTTCGGGGCGCTCCGTGCGGCCATGCACGTTCCCGAGCTTCGGCGCAAGCTCCTCATCACCATCGGACTGATAGTGGTCTTCCGGATCTTGGCCACGATCACCATCCCCGGGGTCAATGGAGCCGCCCTGCGCCAGCTCTTCAGCACCAATGGACTGCTAGGGCTGATCAACCTCTTCTCCGGCAGCGGCTTCTCCACCACCGGCACCAACGCCGGGATATCCATCGTCGCCCTGGGGCTGAACCCCTACATCAACGCCACCATCATCATGCAGCTGATGACGGTGATCTCCACCCGAGTCAAGGAGCTCTCCAAGGAGGGCGATCTGGGCCGGCGCCGGCTCACCCAGTACGCCCGCTACCTGACGGTGGCCCTGGCGATGGTTCAGGCCTTCGGCTACACCCGGCTTTTCGAGAGCTATTCCTTCGACGGTCAGACCATCCTGTCGCCCAGCACCTCCTGGCCGACGATCGTGGAGATAGTCCTGATCCTCACCGGGGGCACCATCATCATCATGTGGTTCGGTGAGTTGATCACCGAGTACGGACTCGGGAACGGGGTCTCGATCATCATCATGGCGGGGATCCTGGCCCAGATCCCCGGCAGCGTGCTGGCCTTCACCAACGGCGGCTCCGCCGAGACCTTCACCGTGTTCATGTTCGCGGTGATCGGGGTGGTGGTGGCGGCTGGGATCATCTTCGTGCAGCAGGCGACCCGCAAGATACCCATCCAATCGGCGCAGCGGGTGGTCGGTCGTCAGGTCTACCAGGGACGCAGCAGCTTTTTGCCGCTGCGGGTGAATCAGGCGGGGGTGATTCCCATCATCTTCGCCATCTCAATCATGTTTTTCCCCACCATCTTTGGGAACTTCTTCGCCCCCGCCGCGGGCACCGGGGGTGGCGCCGTGGCCCAACTCGCCACCTGGGTTCACAACAACTGGAACCCCTTCGGGCCGATCGTCTGGGTCGACATCCTCTACGAGTTAGTTTACTTTGCCCTGATCATGGGGTTCACCTTCTTCTACACCGCGGTGACCTTCGATCCCGAGGACGCCGCAGACAACCTCAAGAAGAGCGCCACCTTCATCCCCGGAATCCGGCCCGGGCGGGCGACCGCCCAGTATCTGGCCCGGGTGATGAGCCGGATCACCCTGGCGGGGGCCATATTCCTGGGCCTGATCACGGTGGTGCTGCCGATCCTGACCGCGCTTCTGACCGGCCAACAGCCGAGTTCAGGGCTCTACCTAGGCGGGACTGCGGTGCTGATCGTGGTGGGCGTTTCCCTCGACACCATGAAGCAGCTCGAGACCCAGCTCCTGATGCGCCAGTATCGAGGGTTCATCCATTGAGAGAAGGGAGGGCAAGGTGGCTGAGGCAGCCCGTTACAACCTGGCCCTGTTCGGGCCGGCCGGCTCGGGAAAGGGTACCCAGGCGGAGTTTCTGAAGCGCGAACTGGGCGTGGAGCACATAGCCACGGGAGAGATGCTGCGCCAGGAGCAGGGGCGGGGCAGCGAGCTGGGGCAGACCCTGGCGGCGTACCTCGACGCCGGCAGGCTGGTTCCCGACGAGGTGATCGTGGCCATGATCCGGCATCGTTTGGCTGAGCCCCAGGCGGACGCCGGCTTCGTTCTGGACGGCTTTCCTCGCACCGTGGCCCAGGCCCGCGCCCTGCAGGAGATGCTGGCGGGGTTGGACCGGCCCTTGGACGCCGCGGTGGTCCTGGAGGTGCCCAACGAGCAGCTGGTCGAGCGCCTGGCCCGGCGCTCCAGCGCCGAGCTTCGCACCGACGACACCCCCGCGGTGATCGCCGAGCGCCTGCGCATCTACCACGAGGAGACCGAGCCGGTGCTGGAGTTCCTGGCCCAGTCGGTCCGGGTGCTCCGGCTCAACGGCGCAAGGCCGATGCAGGTGGTCAGCCAGGACGTGCTGCGGGCGATTGCTTGATCACCCTGAAGCGGGCTGAGGAGGTGGAGCTGATGCGCCAGGCGGGGCGACGCCTCGGGGAGGTCCTCCGAGTGCTGGCGGAGATGGTGGCCCCCGGGGTCACCACCACCGAGATCGACCGGGCCGCCAACCGGGAGATCCGGCGCCGGGACAGCTTTCCCGGGTTTCTCGGCTATGACGGCTTCCCCAAACACCTCTGCATCTCGGTCAACAACCAGGTGGTGCACGGCATCCCCGATGGCCGGCGGCTGGCCGATGGCGACGTGGTCAGCCTCGACTGCGGGCTGGTCTACCGAGACTGGTGGGCGGACGCCGGGCTCACCGTGCCCTGTGGCGAGGTCGACCCCGCGGCAGCCCGCCTGATCGCGGTGACCAGGGAGGCCCTGGAGCGGGGGATTGCCGCGGCGGTGCCCGGCAACCGACTGGGCGACATCGGCCATGCGGTTCAGGCCCACGTCGAGGCCAACGGCTACTCGATCGTGCGCGGCTACACCGGGCACGGCATCGGTCAGGACATGCATGAGGCGCCCGAGGTCCCCAACCATGGTCTCCCTGGCCGGGGCATCGAGATCCGACCCGGGCTGTGCCTGGCGATAGAGCCAATCGTCAACGAGGGAGACCCTGGGACTCAGGTGGAACCGGACGGCTGGACTGTGGTCACCGCCGATCAGCGGCGCTCCTGCTACTTCGAGCACACCATCGCCATCGGACCCCAGGGCGCCGAGATCCTGACCTCACTTCCGGAGGCGGTCTGATCGGCTTCCTCGAAACCTGGGATCGGGTATACTTCGCGACGGGCGAAGTTCGTCCCGTTTTCGTGTGCCCACCATCATGAATGACCCCGGCGGCCTCCGGGGCAGAGTCCTTGAGCCCTTGCCGAACTCGCTCTTTCGGGTCGAGTTGGAGGAAGGTGGCAAGGTGGTGGCCCACACTGCGGGAAGGGCACGCTTGGCGAGCGTCCGGCTCCTCCCCGGGGACCGAGTTCTGGTCGAGCTCTCGACCACGGACCCGGGGCGGGGCCGGATCCTGGCTCGCCTGGTCTGAGTTGGCGCACAGCGGAGTGGTAGATGAAGGTCCGGGCGTCGGTGAAGCGGATCTGCGTGAAGTGCAAGGTGATCCGGCGTTCCGGGACGGTCCGCGTCATTTGCGAGAACCCCAAGCACAAGCAGCGGCAGGGTTGAAGGTGCAGGGCTGATGGCCAGGATCTCCGGCGTCGATCTACCCCGCGCCAAGCGGATCGAGATCGCCCTCACCTACATCTACGGGATCGGGCTGACCACCAGCCACAAGGTGCTGCGGATCGCCCAGATCGACCAGAACACCAAGACCGACGACCTGAGCGAGACCCAGGTGGTGCGGCTTCGCGACGTCATCGCCAAGGAGCTACCGGGCCGCGTGGAAGGGGATCTGCGGCGCCAGGTGGCGCTCAACATCAAGCGGCTGATGGAGATCGGGACCTACCGGGGACTGCGCCACCGGCGCGGCCTGCCAGTCCGGGGTCAGCGGACCAGGACCAATGCCCGCTCCCGGCGGGGTCCGCGTAAGACCGTCGGAGTGCGCCGGAAGAAGGGTAAGTGATCGTGGTTGGGTGCCGGACCTGGCCCGTGACGCGGTCGGGGAGCTGAGTTGGCGAAAAAGAAGAAGGTGGTGCGGACGCGGCGCCGGGAGCGCAAGAACATCGCGGTCGGTCGGGCCCACGTGTTCAGCACCTTCAACAACACCATCGTCACCTTGACCGACCCTCAGGGCAATGTGATCGCCTGGGGCAGCGCCGGTTCCTCGGGGTTCAAGGGCTCGCGCAAGAGCACCCCCTTCGCTGCCCAGGTGACCGCCGAGGCGGCCGCCAAGCGGGCCATGGAGCACGGGCTAAAGGCGATCGAGGTCCTGGTCAAGGGTCCGGGAGCGGGCCGGGAGGCCGCCATCCGTTCGCTCCAGGCGGCTGGACTGGAGGTCAGCTCGATCACCGATGTCACCCCCGTCCCCCACAACGGCTGCCGGCCGCCCAAGCGGCGGCGGGTATGAGGAGCTAGCCCGCGATGGCCAATCCCCACACCCCGGTCTGCCGGCTCTGCCGCCGCGAGGGCGTCAAGCTTTTCCTCAAGGGCGACAAGTGCCTGGGGGATCGCTGCACCTTCACCAAGCGCAATGCCACCCCGCCGGGACAGCACGGCCTCTCGCGGCGGCGGCGCATCAGTGACTACGGCATCCAGCTGCGGGCGAAGCAGCGCGGCAAGCGCATCTTTGGGGTGCTGGAGACCCAGTTCCACAACTACTTCGACGCCGCCGCCGGCCGCAAGGGGGTGACCGGGA
>JBOHUH010000168.1:0-7742 GCA_050733915.1 Candidatus Dormibacteria bacterium
TGCGGTGGGTGATTAGCACCGACGCCGGCGCCGAGGTTGGACCGTCCTCGAAGGTGATGATCTGACCCTTGTGCAGTTCGGCGGCCTGGTTCGGGGTGACGATCCGGTCGACCACCAGGTCGCCGGCGTCGAAGGTGGGGGTCATCGAGCCGCTGAGGATGACCAGGAAAGTCTGGTTGAAGACCCGGGGCACGCCGCGATCACTGCTCCGCGAGACGACGGCGAGGAAGATCGCCCCCACCAGCACCAGCATCAGCAGAGCCCCGCCCAGGGTCCCTAGGGTTACCCGGACGAGGTGCCATGAGCCCCCGGGATGGCGCCCCCCTGGCGATGGAGCGGAGGAGGCGGGCGCGTCCGTACTCTCATCCACCGCTGGTGCCACCGCCAAAGCTGGACCTCCGCCCCTCGGACGCGGGCATTCGGGCCCGGCGTCCCCCGGAGCCCCTCGATGTCGCCACCCACCAAAGGGATTCTGAGGCAACGACAGGGTGCGCGTCCACCAGTTCACTGTCACGGATTCGTCAGGTGACTGTGGGGGGCTGTCACAAGACCGTCAGTTCGTGGCCCACCCGCCCTTCGGTCAGCCGCGGAGCAGCCGGCTGAAGTCGGTCCCCTCGACCTCGCGCGCGAACTCCACACCCGAGCGCTCGATCTCCAGGGCCGCCTCGTAGACGAAGGCGTATACCTCCCGGAACTGGTTGGCGTGGAAGCCGCGCAACTCCAGTTGCTGGCGGAGCTCGGGGTCCTCCCGGAGCTGGGCGCTGAGCCCGGTGGCCGCGGTCAGGAGCGCGCTGAGGATCTTGACCTCGGTCGAATACTCCTCGATCAGCTGGGGAGCAGCCTCGTTCTCCTGCAGCTCCAGCAGCCTTCGCTGCAGCTCTAAGACCTCTTCCTGGTACTCGGCTCGCTGGGCGTCCTGCATGGGCTAGCCGCGGCGCTGGCCGCGGCCCTCAGTGGATCAGGTAGTGGCTGGCGATGATCGGGGCGATCAGGATGGCAATGATGTTGACCACCTTGATCATGGGGTTGATGGCCGGCCCGGCGGTGTCCTTGTAGGGGTCCCCGACGGTGTCCCCGGTGACCGCGGCGGCGTGGGTCTCGGTTCCCTTGCCCCCGAAGTTGCCCTCCTCGATGTACTTCTTAGCGTTGTCCCAGGCGCCGCCCCCAGAGGTCATCTGCAGGGCCACGAAGAGGCCCACCACGATGGTGCCGATGAGCAGCCCGCCCAGGGCGACCGGGCCCAGGATGAAGCCGACCAGGAGGGGAGCCGCCACCGGGATCAGCCCAGGCAGGATCATCTCCCGCTGAGCCGCCCTGGTGACGATGGCGACGCAGCGCCCGTAGAGGGGCCGACTGGTGCCCTCCATGATCCCGGGGATCTCCCGGAACTGGCGCCGGACCTCCTCCACCACCCCGCCCGCGGCCCGGCCCACCGCCTGCATCGAGAGCGAGGCGAAGAGCACGGGCAGGATGCCCCCGAAGAGCAGGCCCACGATCACCCTGGGGTTGTTGAGGGCGAAGTTGAAGTGGTGGTTCCCGAGGGTGGCGTTGTAGCCGGCGAAGAGCACCAGGGCGGCCAGCGCCGCCGACCCGATGGCGTAGCCCTTGGTCACCGCCTTGGTGGTGTTGCCCACCGCGTCCAGGGGGTCGGTGATCGCCCGCACCGACTCCGGGAGGTCGGCCATCTCGGCGATCCCGCCGGCGTTGTCGGTGATCGGCCCATAGGCGTCGATCGCGACCACGATCCCCACCATGCTGAGCAGGCTCATGGCCGCGATGGCGATGCCGTAGAGCCCGGCCAGGGCGTAGGCGATGAGGATGCCCACCCCGATCACGAACACCGGGGGTGCGGCCGCCTCCAGGCCCACCGCCAGGCCGGCGATGATGTTGGTGGCGTGGCCGGTCTGGGAGGCCCGGGCCACGCTTTTGACCGGGTTGAACTGGCCCCCGGTGAAGTACTCGGTGATGGCCACGATGAGGATGGTGATCACCACCCCGATCACCCCCGACCAGAACAGGTTGATCACTGGGTGGCCCAGGGTCTTGGCGGAGATGCCGCCGTTCGAGCCCAGCACCAGGGTCACGATGAGGAAACCGACGATGGCGATGATCCCGGCGGCCAGCAGGCCCCTATAGAGGGCGCCCATGATCCAGCCGCCCTTGCCGACCCGGACGAAGAGGGTGCCTGCGATCGAGGCCACGATGCTGATGGCGCCGAGGAGTAGGGGGTAGACGGTGAGCCCGAAGCTGTGGAACTCGAGCCCGCCCAGCAGCATCGCCGCCACCGCGGTGACCGCGTAGGTCTCGAAGAGGTCGGCGGCCATCCCGGCGCAGTCGCCGACGTTGTCGCCGACGTTGTCGGCGATCACCGCCGGGTTGCGGGGGTCGTCCTCGGGGATGCCCGCCTCGATCTTGCCCACCAGGTCGGCGCCGACGTCGGAGGCCTTGGTGTAGATGCCGCCCCCGAGCCGGGCGAATACCGAGATCAGCGAGGCGCCGAACGCCAGCCCCACGATCGCCGAGGGCTGGTCCAGGATCCAGAAGGCGATGGTGACCCCCATGAGGCCGAATCCGACCACGAAGAAGCCGGTCACCGCGCCGCCGCGGAAGGCCACCTGGAGCGCCGTCCCCAGCCCCTGGCGGGCGGCCTCGGCGGTGCGGTAGTTGCTGCGCACCGAGACGTTCATGCCCACGTAGCCGGCGCTGGCCGAGAGCGCCGCCCCGAAGAGGAACAGCAGGGCCGTCTTCCAACCCAGGTCGGGGGTCACCAGGCCGCCCAGGAATAGGACCAGCGCCAGCACCAGGCCGATCACCGCGATGATCGCGTACTGGCGGTTGAGGTAGGCCGAGGCCCCCTCGCGGATGGCCTGGCCGATCTCCTGCATCCGCTCGTTGCCCGGCGACCGCCGCATCACCCAGCGGGCCAGCACCCCGCCGTAGACGAGCGCCACCAGGCCAGCCAAGAGCACCGGAATCAGCACGGTTCGCGTCACGGTGGGTGATCCTCCAGCCGGCGCGCCGCGGCAGATGAGCGGAAATGGAGTGGCGCGCTGCCGGTCCGGGTCCCACTCAGGGCCGTGACCTGCGCGGCCGAATTATATCGGCGGTGCAGTCCAGTTCAGCAAGCTGAGACCCTCTGGAGCGGGTTCAGCGCCGCCCCGGTGGGCGATCATGGGCGGGCGGTGTCGGCAGAAGGTGGCGAGGAGGAGGCTTGGAGAGCTGGATCGTGGCGGTGGGCGATGAGCTCCTCTCCGGGCACACCCCGGACGGCAACTCGGCGTGGCTGGCGCGACGTCTCTCCGAAGGTCCCTATCCCTGCTCCCGGATCGTGGTGGTGCCGGACCGGGCCGACCGGATCGCGGCGGAGCTCAAGGTGGCGGACCTGGCCGGGGCCGACCGGATCTTCTGCTGCGGGGGTCTCGGCCCCACCCCGGACGACCGCACCATGGCCGGGGTGGCGCTCCAGCTGGGGGTGCCCCTGGTCGAGGACGCCCTGGTTCTGGAGCGGATGCGGGAGCGGGTGGCCCGGCGCTTCGCCGAGGGCCGCGCCACCAGCCCCGAGCCTAACCCGGGGACGCTCAAGATGGCGCTGATCCCGAAGGGGGCGACCGTCTTGCGCAACCCGGTGGGGGGAGCGCCACCGTTGGCCATCCAGCTCTCCGGCGCCCCACCCCAGCGCTGGCTCTTCGTCCTCCCGGGGGTACCGCCCGAGCTGCGGGCGGTCTTCGACGAGGAGATCGCACCCGGCTACCTCCGGGGAGCGGTTCGGCGCCACTACCAGGAGCTCTTCTTCCCCAAGGTTGCGGAGTCGACCCTGTTCCCCGCCCTCCTCGAACTGGAGAGAACCCAACCCGAGGTGAGTTTCGGCTCCTATCCGCAGGCCGGGGGAGGGGTGATCATCCGAGCCAGCGCGGCTGACCGGGCGGCGCTGGCGGTGGGGCTCACGGAACTGCGCCGGCTGGCGCCCGAGGCGCTGACCTCCTAGCGCGCCGCTCGGTGGGTTTCGAAGCAGCTGCTGCAGTACACCGGCCGGTCGTATTTGGGTTGGAATGGGACCTGGGTCATGGTGCCGCAGTCGGCGCAGACCACGTCAAACATCTGCCGCGGCGGCCGCGGCCCGCTGCTGGCGTACCCGTTGGTGCCCTGGCGCGAGGCCTTGGCCAGCTGGCGGCAGGGCTGACAGCGGCTGGGCTGGTTGACCAGCCCCTTGGACTGGTAGAACTGCTGCTCTCCGGCAGTGAAGATGAATTCCGAGCCGCACTCGCGGCAGGTTAGGGTAACGTCGGCGAGGCTCAATCCGAGCATCCTCCAAATCGCGCGCTGGCCAGGACTGCTCGGTGGTGTCTTGTGTCGCCGCCCGGGACTGCGTCTGGCGGCCGCAACTATATCAGGGAAGACTCCAATTTGGGCTCAGTTTGCCGGCCGAGACGGCTCAGAAGGTGAACAGGTCGATGCCGCCCGCCACCGGCAGCGCCACCCCAGTGATGTAGCCCGCTTCCGGGCTGGCCAGAAAGCAAATCGCGTGGGCCACGTCGTCGGGACTGCCGGCGGCGCGCATCGCGGTCCGCAGCACCATGCGCTCGCGCATGCCGGCGCTGCCGGTGTTGAAGGCCTCGGTAGCGATCACCCCGGGCACGATGGCGTTGCTGGTGATTCCGTGTCGGGCCCCCTCCAGTGCCGCCGAGCGCATCAGGCCCAGCAGCCCCGCCTTGGTGGCGCTGTAGCTGGCCTGGCCGAACCCTCCCTGGGTGCCCGCCACCGAGGACATGTAGATGAGCCGTCCGAAGCCGCCCTCGCGCAGGTGGGGCCAGGCCGCCTGCGTGCAGTTGAAGGCTCCGGTCAGGTTCACTCGGAGGTCGCGCTCCCAGAGCTCCGGGGACTGCTCGGCCAGCTGCCCCAGGTGGTCCAGGGTGCCCGCGTTGTTGACCAGGATGTCTATCCCACCGAACTCGGTCGCGACCTGGCCCACCAACCGCCCTACCTGGTCTCGGTCGGTGACGTCCATCTGGTAGGCCCTGGAGCGTCGGCCCAGTTGGCGGATCTCCTCAGCGGTCTGCTCCGCGTAGACCACGTTCTCCTGGGCCATCACCTGGTTGAGCACGCTGGCGCTCCGCTGCGCCACCTGGGCCAGGTTGGGGTCTGACTCGACCAGGATGTCGGTGACAGCGACGTCGGCGCCGGCCCTGGCCAGGGCCAGGCAGTCGGCCCGGCCCAGTCCCCGGGAGGCCCCGGTCACCAGGGCCACCTTGCCGCTGAGGTCGAACATGGCCATTCGCCGAGTCTAGTCCTAACGGCGGACGGCTCCCGGGGCGGTCCCGAGCGGCCCGCGGCGGCCCCCATCGCGCATCCCGGAAGACCCCCTCGCCGAGTTCGGATAGGATGCCCGAGTCGGCGGCATCGGGCTTCCCGGAGAGCGGCCGCAACCGGGAGGCGCCAGTGCGCCGGCCCGGTGGCCCACCCCTTCCAGGAGCTCAGTTGACTGACCTTGTCCTGCAGAGCCGCCCAACCCGCTGCCGCGGAGTTGTCCTGGCGGCCGCCGGACTCGCGTTGGCCCTCCTGCTGGGGGCCTGCGGCCCTAGCGCCAACGGGATCCAGAAGGAGACGGGGCCGGCGATCATCAAGGCGGCGGGGAAGGCGCTCAGCCGCGCCCACCAGTTCCAGATCAGCGAGAATTTGACCTCGCAAGGGCACACCGAGTCACTCATCTTTAATGTCGCCGGACCAAGCCGGGGGGAGGGCACCTTCAGCACCCCGGGGCTCTCCTTCCAGGCGGAGGAGCTCGATGGGGTCGACTACTTCCGGAGCAAGAACCTCTGGAGCCAGGTGGGTGGGACCAGTCTGCAGCAGGCGCTGGGGGACCAGTGGGTCTTCGCCGCCGCCAGCAGCCCCACCGCCGCCCAGCTCTCCGCCGCCTTCGCGGGCCTGACCTCGGCCAAGTCGCTGGCCGCCCAGCTGACCGCGGGAGCCAAGGGGGCGGTGCGGGGCAAGGTCAGCTCTCTGGACGGCAGCTCGGTGGTAGCGGTCGCCGAGGCAAGCGCCGGGACTGTCTACGTCGCCACCTACGGCACTCCCTACCCGCTGCGCTGGGACCACGGCAGCGAAGGGAGCGCCGAGTTCCGCGACTTCGGCCGCCACTTCAAACTGAAGAAGCCCAAGAAGCCGGTCAGCCTGGCGGCGATCATGGGCGGCTGATCCGCCCTATCCTCAGCCCGTGGATGCCCCGCGGGCGCTGGCGTTCACGGCGATCGCGCTGGTGGTCATCGCCGTCCCCGGCCCCAGCGTGCTCTTCATAGTCGGCCGGGCGGTGGCGGTGGGGCGGCGAGCGGCCCTGATCACCGTCCTCGGCAACACCCTGGGGGAGATGCTCCAGGTGCTGGTGGTGGCACTTGGAATAGGCGAGCTGCTGCAGCGCTCGGCACTGATCTTCACGGTGGTCAAGCTGCTGGGGGCCGCCTACCTCTGCTACCTGGGTTGATGACCTGGAGGCATCGCCGCGGCCCGGTGGCCGAGGGCGCGGCGGGGGCCTCTCGGCGGGCCGGCCGGCACGCCCTGAAGGCTGGGTTGGTGGTGGGAGCGACCAACCCCAAGTCGATGGTCTTCCTGGCCGCAGTCCTGCCCCAGTTCGCGCAGCCCTCGCTGGGCCACCTTCCGCTCCAGCTGCTTGGGCTGGGGCTGGTCTGGGCGGCGATCGCGATTGTCTCGGACAGCGCCTGGGCCTTCCTGGCCGGGAGCGCCCGGGATTGGTTGCTGCGCCGTCCCGGACATCTGGAGCATGCCCAGGGTGCCAGCGCGGTGATCATGGTGGGACGCGGCGCGGGGCTCGCCCTGAGCGGCCGAGCTGGCTGAGACCGAGGGTGGACCCTAGAGCTTTCTGAGCTCGGCCCGGGCCCGGCTGAGAGCCCGTTCCCCGCCACCGGTGATGGCGCTGAGATCGACGGTTGCGATGGTCTCGCTGACCGTGGCGACTCTGCCGGAGCAGACCAGCTCCTCCCCCGACCGGACCGGCGCTGAGAAACGGCAGCTGACCCGAGCCACGAAGGCCGACTCGCCCGCCCAGGACTCAACCGCGGCGCAGGCGGTTCCCAGCGTCAGCAGGCCGTGGGCGATGGTCCCGGGCAGCCCCGCCCGGCGCGCGTACTCGGGGTCGAGGTGCACCGGATTGTGGTCCCCCGAGGCCTCCGCATAGGCGGCGATCACCGCCTGGGAGATCAGCCGGCGCCAGCTGGGTAGCTGATCACCCTCCGCCGGCGAGAAACGCCGCTGCCCCTGAGCTTCGCTCATGCCCTCTCCCTGACCACGAACCGGCTCCTGCCCTGGACCAGGAGGCGCCCGGCGCTGTCTCGTCCCTCGCTGCGGAAGTCGAGGAAGACCATCCCCCGGCGTCTATCGACCAGGGTGATCTCCCCGTTGGGATGGACTGTGTCGCCGAATGCCAGCGCTTGCTCGAAGGAGAACTCCTGCTCGCAGTGGAGAAGATGCTCCAGGTCGAGCCCCACCTCGGGGTCGGCGAAGAGCTGAGGCACGGTGGGCCAGAGCAGGTAGACCGCGGCGAAGCAGGCCAGCGGCCGGCTCATGACCCGGGCCTCGGCGGGGTCTACCCCGACCGCCTCGGCGTAGGCCTGGTGCCGGGGGCGGTCGATCAGCTCCGGTGCGGCGTGGTAGCTCCGGCCGAGACAGTCGGGATTGAACGCCATGCGCTCTCAGGATAGGGACGGCGCCGAGCCGCCGGGCCGGGTCCGGTG
>JBOHUH010000169.1:0-6812 GCA_050733915.1 Candidatus Dormibacteria bacterium
TCAACGGTCTCTACAAGACCGAACTGATCCGCAAAGACGGTCCCTGGCGCGGTCTCGAGGACGTGGAGCACGCCACCCTCGACTACGTCCACTGGTTCAACCGACGCCGCCTTCACACCGAGCTGGGCATGGTCCCGCCCGCTGAGTTTGAAGCCGCCCACTACCATGAGGAGACCCCAGCTCTGCTGGCCAGTTCTCACTAAACCGAGTCTCTACAAAACCCGGGGCGGTTCAAGGTGTCCAGCGAAACCGTGGGGCGGGGGAGGTCCCCTCAGAGGGAGCAAATCGCGGAGGGAGCCCCGACCTCCTTGGGGGGAGCAGTGGCGTTGACAACACCCTCCAGGGCCATCACAATGGGGGAGCGCCAGCTGCAGTCTTTGGAACCAATGTCACACTTTCCCCGCGATGTGATGGACCGGATGCGACTACCTCCCAAGGATCCCTCCCGGGGCCCTCGCCTCGTCCCCGCCATCTGGGTCGCGCCGCCCACGGACACTAGCGGGATGCCCGGAGATCTCGAGAAGGTGAACACAGGGGATCTTGTCACCATCTGGGCTCTCGACGGTATAGGGGCGGACGCTGACTTTGTAATCGCAACGCAGCAGGATCACTCGTTTTGCTGCGGTCACTTCGACGTGAGTCCGGTCGTCAATGACGTCCATTCATCAGCTGAATGAGAGGGGTCGCTTCTGTGTCAAGATACGTTGCGAGCGCATTTTTGGCGGTCACGTTGATGTTTGCTGGCATGGGCGCTGTCTCTGCGGCAACCATCAACCCGTCACAGGCTCCGCAGGTAGTCTGTTGTGGCGGTGGTACAAACCCAAGCCAGATAATCGCTACCTTCAAGGTTAATGGGCTACCCGGGCACAGTACCGTTCCGCTACGATATGGAAACGGTAACTATGGACTGGTGCATATCACCAAGCAGCATGGGTGGCAGGATGCGGGTTCGAACGAGTGCATAGCTCAAGCCTTGCAGACCGGCGAAGTCGAGTATCAAGGCGGCAACCGGTACGCCTTCTGGTTGGTTGGGTTCACAGACCTAACCTACGTGGTCGTTGTGGATACTGGCGGTGGAATGATCGGGATCATCACCGCGTACAATAGCTGGAACAGCACTTCGTACGACTGCATGGTAAATCCACTATGAGGAACGCCGCACAGCGACAACGCTCGGCAGCTGCTAGTGTGCCGCAGCCCAACTATCTAAGATAGCGGCGGGGTGGTCCGCGGCCCTAACTGGAGATCCGGGCTATGCCCCGAGCGGTCCACCGAAAGCGGTACTCACCTTGTGCGCGGAAGACTAGGAGGAGTTGCTGCGTAGTGCCTCGGGTGTCCTGGAGACCGGGAACCCGTCCATGATCGCAAGCCACGTCATTCGGGCGGCTCCATCGTCGGCGTTGCTCGGGCTCGCTGGGGGTCTGCGAATGTAAACCCAAAATGGACCAATCAGTGAAGTCGCGGTGATGGCCTGAAGGGAGACCACTTTGGCCCACGCACCCCAGCACGGTTGACTGGATGGCAAAGGCGGCTGAGGACCGGGAGAGGGACATGACCAAGGTGGCTGTCATCGGGCGTATCCGCCAGGCCCACCTGCGTGAAGGGGCGGCAACCGAACGTGGCCGGGCGCTCGAGTACAGGACGTGTTGATGACCGTCCTCCGTACGTGCCGTCAGCTCCACCTCGATGGCAACGCCATCCTCGCGGCCACGCAGCATGTACCCGATCGCGCCAGCCGCGCACTCCTCCTCGCGTAGGCGCTTCACCCGTCACCGGCCGTCAGGTTGGTAAACAAGTACACCGTTTGCAGGGTTCGGTCGGCCGGGGCTGCTTCAAAGTCGCGATGTAGCAGTCAGCCTGGGTGCCGCCACTGAGGTGGTGCGCCTCTGCAGCCCAGCCGTCCGAATCGGCTGTCGGCCTTCCTCGATCCTGGTCGCGAGGGTCCGGGTGCCGGACCGTCGGCCCGCCGCCCGGGTGGGCGCTGATGCCGTCGCCGATTGCAGGCGCGTCGTTCGCCAGCCTCCTGACGTCCTGGGAGCGGTGGAAGTGGAGGGCCTTGCGCTCGCCAGAGGTGGTCCGCAGTATCAGCACCGGGTGGCCGGATCGCTGTCGTGGTCGGGGTAGGTGTCCACCTGCTCCGGGCGGCGTTTCAAGCTGCCATCGGGCCCGGGCACACAAATCGTGATCGCATCGCTGATAGCTGCTCCTTCGGTTTGTGGCCCATGAGCGGAGCGGGAAGGAGTCCGCCCCGCTTCCAGGCTGTGGCGCGGCACTATACCTTGGCCACAAAACATTGGCGAATCGATGTTCGGGATGGTGCTTACCACCCCGGAAACCCCGGCCACATCGGTGAGACGCGGGCAGAGGTGTCGTCGTGGTCATCCTCCTCCCAGGCGACCACGCCTGAGTCGGCCGTGGGTACGGAGTCATCCCAGGCGAGTACTGCGGGGGTGTCATCGCTGTCGGCAGCGTAGGACCCGCTGTAGGCGCTGAGTGTCTGCACTACCGCGTCGCCGGTGTCGGTGCTGCGCCGGAGCCGCTTGCGGATCTCGCGCTTCTCCTCGATCGCCACCTTGCCGTTGGAGGCGACTCGCCACCTCGGCGCTGTCAGGTCGCCGATCAACTCCGCATCGTCGGGCAGCGCCAGGGTCGCGCCGGCCGACGGGTCGAGCATCTCGCGCATCCGCCACCAGGCCTCGGAGCGCTGATTGACGAACCCGAAGGTGTTGGTCCGGTCGGCCCTGGTCGACCGCTCACCGGCGTTGAAACCTCTGGCCGGCTTGTGCAGCTCCTTCAGCCGCGCCAGGACGCCGGCGCCGATGCCGACCGAGTCGATCACCGCCAGGCTCTGTGGATGGCTCAGCGCCTGGACCACTCGGCCGACCGTGGCCATCGTGTCGCCCTCGGCGAAGCGCTCCAGGCGCTCCACCACGTCGCCCTTGCGGATGGCCAGCACGGTGCGATCCGCGCCGGCGTCGGCGACGTCGACCCCGACGATCTCCCGGCCAGGTTGTGAGGATCTGCCATCGGCATCCCACGCTCGCCAGCGCTCGATCGCAGCCTCGACCCAGCTCAGCGGGATCACCGAGTCTTGGTCCGCCGAGGCGAACTCCGCCAGGACGTAGTTGCGGTAAGGCGTCGAGTCGACGCCCCAGAGCGAGCGCATCTCGCGCTCCCACTCCGGGTCCATCCGCCCGGCCGAGAGCGTCATGTCCCGGGTGATGTGGACTGCCTCCCAGTGCTCGGTGCCCTTCGAGCGTGAGCAGATCTCATAGAACCTGCCCTCGGTCTCACCGGCCGTCGAGCCGGCCAGCATCAGCTTTTCGCCGGGCGATGAAAACGAGCCCTCGATCGAGTCGAAAAGGTCCGTCGAGATCAGCTTCGCCTCGTCCAGAAGGATCAGCAGGTGGTCCGAGTGAAGTCCCTCGGCGAGTCCCGCCTTGTTGGGCGAGCCGGAGTAGGCGTGGCCATATCTGAGCTTGAGGTGGAGGCTCTGGAGCTCGTTCTCGGTGAACGGAGCACGGCCCAGTTTCTCCCAGTCCAGGCGCCCACTCCACAACCTGATCTCAGGCCATAGATGCTCCGCCAGCTGCTGCCAGGACCCCGACGTCGTCAGGCAGCGCCAGTTGTCTCTGGCCGCGTCCCTGGTCAAGGCGAACCATAAGACGCTGAGCGCCTCGGTCAGGGTCTTGCCGCCGCCTCTTGGCGCCCGAAACGCCGTCCGCTTGCTCAGCAGTGAGGTGAGGATGCGGGCTTGGTAGTCGACCAGGCCGGTCTGCTCGCCTCGGATCACCGGCCAGCGAACGCAGTCACGCGCAAAGCCTGCAGGGTCGTCGTGCCACGTGTTGCGCCGCGCCGCCGACCCCAGGTGGCGTCCCAGCTGCTCCAGCACTTGGTCAGTCATGGGTCAGCTCCGCTGCCAACGCGGCGAGCACCTGCTGCCGCTGCTGTACCGGGATCCCAATGCTCGGGATGGCCATCACCTTGTCGAGGGTGGTCGCCAGCGTCAGGACGGTCGCCTCAGAGACCCTAGCGAGCCGCTCCTCGACCCCGAGCTTGCCCATGCCCAAGAGCAGAGCCGCCAGCCGGTCGAGGCTCCGTTCGTAGCAGCTCAGCAACGCATGGACCTGCTCCGCACCGAGCCGAGTCTGACTGGTCAGATCCTCGGCGGCCAACTCCCGCACGCGGTCCCCGAAGTAGGTCTTGACTGCCTCCACCTCACCGGCCAACTCGGCGAGTTTGGCCAGCGGCGCATCCACTGGCTCGTAGCCGTACGCCGTCAAGTAGCGGTTCGCCTGAGCCTCGAGGATCTGCTGGTTGGCCCGCTTGGTCAGGTTTCGAGTAGAGCCGAAATGCAAACGGCATGGGCCTACTCCGGGATGTTCAGTTCCCCAACCTTTCGGCAAAGTGCATCGAGATCCCGGCGGTCCTTGACGGCGACGGGCTCCGCAGTACCGGGTGGCGCTCATTGGCGCCGCCGCGCTGGCAGGCTTACCCACCGTCGGGCGACGGCCGGGTCCGGGCCCAGGGCCGATCCCGGCCCACTCCGAGCCGATCCCGGGCGCGCCGCCTGCCGATGTGGCCAGTGCCGGACGGGCGGAGGTGGGGACCCGGAGCCCCCCATCCACCTGCCCCGCACCGCTATGTCCGGGCCGATCCTGGATCACGCTGGCAGCCTCGGGTCGCTCAGGCCCGCGCATCCGGCTTCGGTAACAGGTTGACTTTGGAAGCTGTTATCAAGTCCAGCCGACTTTGGTGCTACCGTTAGGTTCATCTCGGTTGAGATCAACTTAGCAGCGACTAACCCAGCATTTGCCGCTGACCGCGCCGCGCTCTGGCACACCGCCGGGCGATCGAGGGTCATCATCGGGCGCACTCAGGATGGGCGACGCCGAGTGCCGTACCAACCCGGGACCGGTACGGGAACACCGAGCCGGGAGTCGACACCGAATCGCTTGAGACTCCCGAAAACAGGCTGTCGGAGGACTCGGAGTGGGTCACCGCGTGGGTCACCCCAATTCGAGTCGTACTGCTCGCGATCTCAAACGCCGTGGATCGGATAACCGCTGCCACCCTCGCGACTTCCACAAGGCGGCTCAAGGTTGCTTCGATAGCCACTCCCAGGCAGCCCGCGGAGCCATCGGGCCGATGGTGCTAGGAGTGAGGGGCCATTCGTGCTCCCGGTAGTGACCACACTCCCCACACATGACGTCGGTCACCCCTACCCAGGAGCCGTCCTCGGTCCGCACGTACTGGTTTCCGACCTGCATATTGTCAGAGCCATGCTCGGGGCACACCAAGTCGTCGAACGCAGGTGTGCTTGCGCGGGCTCGGGCGAGTGCTGTTCCCTTGACCTGGCGCAACTCCTCCGGGCTGAGGGTTACCGGCGGGCACTGGTCACCGTGGGTCGTTGTCTTCTTGGCCATCATTGTCTCCTTCCGTGTTCGGGTGGTGGTGTCTGATCATTTGGTTGGAGTTGATGTAGAAGCCCCTTCACCTGATCGCGGTACGGCAGGAGCCAGCGGTCATGGCCGGCCGCCCTCGTTAGGGGCGCCCAGACCCGCGATCACGTCAGCTGGGCTCATCCCTTGCCAGAGCTTGTCGGCGCCCACGTCAGGGTGGTCATGACCTTCACGCTGCGAGTGAGTGGTCATGACCGCTGCCCGGGATTGAGCCGGCGCACCTTCCCCGGCCGAGGTCCCACCAAGACGGTCGAGCAGCGGCGGTTCGACCACGGCTGGGGCTCCCTGAGGAGTGCCTCCCTGTACCCCTCGTGACCCCTCGTCCCTATATTTTTCTAACTCTCTCTCTATAGGAATTAGTGGGTGAGGGGTCACGAGGGGTACATCTGAGGCTCTGCCGAGATCAGAATCGGCCCAGTCAAGGTTTTTTGCGAACCGCTTGTTCTGGTGGTCTCCGAGCTTGATCCCGTGCTCCTCGAGGGCAGCGGAAAAATCCTGCTGACGGCCCGGGCGCTCGTTGGTCTCCTGGCACCGCAGCACCCATTTCGCCCAGAGGTCCTTGACGGCCAGGTCGGTCCTGGCTGGCTGGGTCTGCTCGCTGAGGAAGAGGCCGACGGAGTCCTGGCTGGCGCGGTAGGCCTCGCTGGCGGCCTGGACGGTGGGGTTCTGGCCCAGTCCGTCGCGAGCCCAGGCGACGGCTCCCTGGACCAGCCAGGCGAGAATCGCCTCACCCTCCCTCTGGACCAGCTTCTGGCGCAGGTTGCCGTCCACCTCGCCGGGGGGGATCTGGTGCTCGAAGGGCATCAGCTGGAGGCGTCGCCAGATCCCCTCGTCGGTCCCGGTGACCCTCGGCTTGTGGTTGCAAACGAGGCCCACCTTGTGGGTCGGGGCGAACTCGAACCGCCGGCCCTGGATCTCTCTCGCCGTGAGCCGGTCGCCGCCAGTCAGGGTCTTCACCAGCCCCTCGGCCAGGGTCGGCTTGCTCTCCAACTCGAAGGAGATGACCAGCCGCCGTCCCCGCAGGCTGGCGATCCGCTCCGGGTGCTGGGGATGGGTCTGGGCGATGAAGAGGCCGTCAGGCGCGACCATGGCCAGCTCACCCAGGATGTCGGAGATCGCTCCCAGGATGGTGCTGCGACCGTTGCCGCCGCGTCCGTAGAAGACCGGGCAGACGTGCTCGGCGACCACCCCGGTCGAGGCGTAGCCCATCAGCCGCTGGAAGTACTGGATCAACTCCTGGTCGCCACCGAAGGTGGTCTCCAGAACCTTCACCCAGTTGTCGCCCTTCGCGTCCGGGTGGTACTCATGGTCAGATCCACGAGTGATCAGGTCGGCTCGGTCCGGGTCCTT
>JBOHUH010000170.1:0-11272 GCA_050733915.1 Candidatus Dormibacteria bacterium
ACTGGCTGCAGCCGCTGTAACTAGCCATGCGTCATGTGGGGAGCGGGGGCTCGCTGGGCGGAGGTTGGGCCGCAAGGCCGGGACGCTGAGGCTGGAGTCCGGACTGACCGCTCAGTACTCGGATGTCGTAGTGAATGGCGAACAGTACCGCCACCACGTCGAGGATGATCTTGAGGCACATGGCTGCCAGGAGCGCTATCACCAGGCCGAAGGTCAAGACGACGAGTCCGCCAACCGGATCGCCACCGTTGCAGGCTGAGCCGTTGATGCCTGTTGTGCAGAGGCTTCCAGCGCCCAAGGCCCCGATCACAGACCCGACGTAGGTGACCGCGACCACCATCAGACCGAGTGCGTAGACGACTCCGAGGTCGTCCATAGCGACGAAGTTGTCGAACCGGACCTCGACGAGCTTGCGAAAGAGAGGGCTCTGGTCCATCGTCCCCCCGCTCACGGCTGCGGCCCGTTGCCAGCGCAACCTCTTTGAACTACTGCTGCCCCCGTCGGGGGCAGCGAGCCCACACCATATCGAGCCCGCGTAGCTGCGTCAAGGAGTTCCGCGCGGTCGCTTCCGGCGCGCTGCCCTCCTCACGACGCCGGCCCTGGCAAAGGGTCTGGATGACGGCTCCTCCTAGTCCCACGGTCAGTGTGGGTCGGAGTCCTTGACGGGGCGGCGGGACCAATCTATCATCTGCCCGAACAGTCCATCTGGAGAGGCGCGACGGCCGCCTCTTCCGGGGGAAGACGCTTGATAGAAACACATGGCCCTGAGGGTGATCGCGTCACTCCCGAGAATGAGTTCGCGAGGCGGACGTGGCCGCGTCGGGTAAGTGGAACCAAGCGGAGAACTGGTCACGGCTTCGCTCTTTGGGTGGCTACGGTCATGTCGTTGCTCTTGGCCGCTACGCTGATCGCCGGCTGCGGTAGCCCGGCCGGTAGGCGCCCTCCACACACGCCTCCGGCGCCGCATGGCCCAAGCAGGTCCCTTGCCTGGTCGGCGCCTCAGACCATCGATCCCCCCGGGCCTGGCAGCTTTGTAGGGTCAGGTAGCGGCGTCCTGACCTCTGTATCCTGCGTTTCGCCGACTTTCTGCGCGGCGGTTGACAACACGGGCAATGCGGTTACTTGGAACGGCAGCAGCTGGTCCGCAGTGCAGCTGATCGATTCTGGCGGTGAACTGACGTCTGTATCCTGCACCTCATCCAGTTTCTGCATGGCGGCCGGCATCTTCGGGGACGCCTTCCTTTGGAATGGCAGTAGCTGGTCGACGGCTCAGCTCTTCGAGTCGACGCTGGGTACTGTCGGGTATGTATATACCTATGTCTCGTGCGCTTCATCTCGTTTCTGTGCGCTGGTGGACATAAACGGAAACGCCGTTACCTGGAACGGGAAAGGCTGGTCGGCGCCTCAGTCGATCGATCCGGACCCTGGATTTACGTCGGTATCGTGCCGTACATCGCGGTTCTGCGTAGCGGTCGATGGAGACGGCAATGCCTTCACCTGGAACGGGAGCAGCTGGTCGCCGCCTCAGCTCATCCTTTCGAGCGGCGACAACCTGGCCTCGGTCTCCTGCAGCTCGTCGCGCTTCTGCGCCGCGGTCGACAGTAGTGTGTATGCTTACACGTGGCGCGGTACAGGGTGGTCGGCACCTCAGACTATCGTTTCGATCAGTGGACTGACGGCCGTGTCGTGCAGTGGGTCGCGGTTCTGCGTGGCTGTGGATGCCACCTTCGCAAGTAACGCAATCACCTGGAATGGCATCCGCTGGTCAGCTCCACAACCGACCTACACCGGGAGTGGAGCGGGCTTGGACCTGACTTCCGTATCGTGCGCCTCGTCTAGTTTCTGTGTGGCGGTCGGCGGGTTTGGTAGTGCGGTAACCTGGCGGTAGCGGATTTGCTGACTGATGTCCGATAGTATTGCTGGACCTACTGCCACAAGTGTGGGTGAGGTGAGGGGGTAGACGAGAAGCGCACCGCCGGTGATCCCTACGATCTCTGCGTGTCAAGTACGGAGACCGAGAGGAGGTCATCAGGCAGTGCGCCAGACACGAGTATGGGCCAAGGCGTTGGGACTGTGCGGAGCGTTCGTCGAGGGGCTGGTGCTGGAGGTTGAGTCCCACACCCTAGTGGTGTCGGTTCGGGTAGGGTCGCGAGATCGAGACCGCTGCGGGGTCTACCACCGGCTCTGCCCGGGGTTCGACCTGACTAGAGGACGACGCCGGTGGCGGGCGCTCGACTTGGGGTCGAAATTGACCGAACTGGAGTCTGACCGTCTCATGGTCAACTGCCCCGAGCACGGGGTGGTGGTGACCTGGGTGACCTGGGCCCGCCACGGCAGCCGCTTCACCAGGACCTTCGAAGAACAGGCGGCGTGGCTCACCGCGCACTCCGCCCAGAGCACAGTGGCCAGTCTGCTTCAGGTGACTTGACGAAACGTGGTCGGTATCGCCAGCCGGGTGGTGGCCACGGCCGAAGTGGGGTCTGGTGACCCTTCACCCACCTGGAGCGGATGGGGATCGATGAGATCTCCTGGAAGAAGGCGCAGCGGTATATCACGGTGGTGGTCGAACACGACTCCGGCCGGCTGATCTGGGCCGCTCCAGGGGGGGGATGAGGCCACCCTGCACCGCTTCTTCGACGCGCTGGGCGAGGAGCGGTGCCGGCGGCTGGCCGGGTCAGCCGGTATGGGGGCAGCTGGATCGTCAATGTCGTCAACCATCATTGCCCGAGGGCGACCCAGTGCTCCGATCCCTATCACCCGGTGAGCTGGGCCACCGATGCTTTGGACCAGGTCCGCCGCGCAGTCTGGAATCAGTCCCGGCGGACCGGCGGAGTCGAGTTCGCGCACCAACTCAAGGGCGCCCGCTGGGCGCTTTGGCACAACCCCGAGAACCTGACCGACCGCCAGCAGGCCACCCTGGACCGCCTGGACCGCCTGGCTCGCCTGAATCGGCCGCTCTACCGCGCCTACTTGCTCAAAGAATCACTGCGGCTGGTGTTCCACATGAGCCGCCGTCGCGCCCTCCGGGAGCTGGACCGGTGGCTGCTATGGGCCTGCCGCTCCCGCCTCCAGCCGTTCGTCAAACTGGCCGGCGCCATCACCGCCTACTGGGCAAGCATCGAGACGACGCTCCGTTACCGGCTCTCCACCGCTCTCGCAGAGAGCACCAATCGGAAGATCCGCCTGCTGAGCGAGTTGGCCTAGCGCAGTGGGCTGGAGGGGGAGTTCTCGAAGGCGCTGGCGCCGCTGGCCAAGCGACGGCGGCGGCACCAACCGGGGCGGGTGCTGATGGATCTGGAGGTGACCATGGCGGATGGCAGGGAGTGCATCGCCGACCTGGCCACCATGCGCCAGTAGCCGGACCTCTTCGGGCAGGTGGCGTCCACCCCCACTGCCTGGCGGGTGCTGGACGAGATCGAAGATCCGCTGCTGGAGCGGCTGGAGGAGGCCAGGGCCCGGGTCTGGCCCTGGGGGATGGCCCCGCCGCGGCACACGCTGGACTTCGACTCGACGCTGGCGGACGTGGAGTCGGAGCACAAGGAGAGAGCCGCTCCCAACTGGACGCACGGCTATGGGTTCCACCCCTTGCTGATGTTCCTGGACTAGTCCGGGGAGGCCCTGACGGGCAAGCTGCGGCCGGGGAACGCCGGTGCCGACACCAATCAGGACCACGTGGAACTGCTAGAGGCGGCGCTGCGCCAGCTGCCCCTGAGGGCGGCTGGCGTCGGGCACCAGATGCTGGTGCGCTCGGACTCGGCGGGCGCCGGCCTGGCTTCGTGGGGGCGAGCGCAGAGCGCGGGCTGGAGTTCTAGTTGGGCTTCGATGTCACCGAGCCGGTGCGCCAGGCGACCCTGGCGCTCCCTGACGACAACAGGGTGGATGCGATCATCAAAGAGTTGGAGGAGCGAGAGGGAGCCCGGGTGGCCGAGATCTCAGCGCTGCTCGACCTCGCCTCCTGGCCCGAGGGGTCTCGGGTGCCGGTGCGCCGGGAGCAGCCGGCATCCGGGGGCTGGCTACAACTTGTTCGATCCCAAAGGGCTGCGCCACCAGGCGTTGATCGCCAACTCCACAGATCCCGACATTGCCTACCTGGAGGCCCGCCACCGGCTCCACGCCAGTGCGGAAGACGGGATCAAGGAGGCCAAGGAGTGCGGGCTGGGCAACTTCCCCTGCACCCGCTTTCGGGCCAACCGGGTCTGGCTGCTGCTGGTGCAGCTGGCCCAGGCTACCCTGCCTCCCCACCGCGTTCTGGGAGGCGGCGCCGAAGCGACTGCGTTACCCAATGCTGCACGTGGCTGGGCGGCCGGCGCGCAGCGGCCGGCGGACCACTCTGCGGCTCGATGCCCGCTGGCCGTGGGCGAGGCCGCTGGCCGCCGCTTTCGCCCAACTGCGAGCGCTGCCACTGACCACCTGAGCCGTCTTTGGCGGACGCCGGATCCCGAAGCCTTCTACGAGGACGCCCGCGCCTGCCACTCAGCGCCCGATGAACCCATCCTCACCACGCTCACCGGCCCCAACAGGCGCCCCTGCCGACACCCGGGCAGCCGGGCCACGCCGCACTGCTTCCCCACCCGCTTTCCCAGGATTCCCAGACCCTTAGTGAAATTTTGAGGCTACGGGACCGCTACCCTGGCCGCCCCGACCTCGCAGTCTCTGGCGAAGTCCAGCCCCAGCTCGATGGCCCCGAGGAGTCCCTGGTCCTCGCCCAGGGCGGCCCGCTCCACCCTGCAGCTGCGCCGCACCGAGGGGAACGAGGCGTTCTCGATGCCACCCAGCACCCACTTCCAGAGCTCCGGGGTGGCCGCCACCACCCCGCCACCCACCGCCACCGCCTCTGGGTTGAGCAGGTTCATCAGCCCGCCCAAGGCGAGGCCCACGTAGCGGGCGGCGCGCTGGAGCACCTCCTTGGCGACCTGGTCCCCGGCGGCGGCCCGGCGGCCCACCTCGGAGGCGCTGCCGACCCCGGCCTCGCGGGCGATCGCCGTCCCCGAGGCGAGCGCCTCCAGGCAGCCCCGGTTGCCGCAGTTGCAGAGGGGACCCTCGGGCTGGATCACCATGTGGCCGAACTCGCCGGCGCTGCCGTGCTGACCCCGGTAGAGCCGGCCTCCCAGGATCAGGCCCGCCCCGATCCCGGTGCTGACGGTGACGTAGACGAAGTCGCAGGTCCCCCGGCCAATGCCCCGGCGGTGCTCGGCGAGGGCGCCGAGGTTGGCGTCGTGCTCGATCAGGCAGCGGCAGCCCAGCATCTTCTCGAGCCGGTCCCGGACCGGCACCCGCCGCCAGCCGGGGAGGTTGGGAGCCCCCAGCACCATGCCCTGGTCCCGGTCCACCGGGCCGGGCACGCCGATCGCCAGGACCAGCCTCGAGAGGCTCGCCCCGGGTTCGGCCCGGACCAGCTCCCTAACCAGGGCGTCAACCTGGGCCAGCACCCCTGAGGGGCCTTCCGCGGCTGCGGTCCGAGCCCGGCCCCGGCGGCGGACTTCGCCGTCCGGTCCCGCCAGGCCGACCCGGAGCCAGGTCCCGCCCAAGTCCACCCCGGCCACCAACAGGGAAGGCCCCGGCGCGGTCATGCCAGGGGCGCCGAGGCGGGGCTGGGCAGAGGTGGCAGCCCGGCCAACTCGCGCAGGCGCTCCACGTTGGCGCGGTCCGGGCCCTGCCGCTCCAGGCCGGGCACCTCCAGGATGAACGGTGCCCTTTGCAGCTGGGGGTCGGCCAGCAGCCGCCGGAAGCCCTCCGCGCCGATCTCGCCGTCGCCGATGTTCTGGTGGCGGTCGACGTTGGAGGCGAAGGGTGCCTTGGAGTCGTTGGCGTGGATCGCGTGCAGGCGCTCGAAGCCCACCTCCTGGCCCAGCTCGGTCACCATCCGCCCGAGGCCCTCCGGGCTGCGCAGGTCGTAGCCGGCGGTGAAGGCGTGGGCGGTGTCGAGGCAGAGCCCGACCCTGGGGTCGTCCACCGCCTCCATCATGGCCGCGATCTGGGTGAAGGAGCTGCCGATGTTCGCTCCCGACCCGGCGCTGTTCTCGATCAGGAGCAGGCTGGCGCCCTCGCTCTCGGCCAGCGCCGTGCGCATGGCCTCGGCCATCTGGGGCAGCACCGGCTCGAAGCCCTGGCCCTTGTGGGAGCCGGGGTGGAAGATCACCCCGCGCACCCCCAGCAGGTTGGCCATCTCCAGCGAGTGCCGCAGCGAGCCCCGGGACTGGGCCAGCAGGTCCTCTTTGGCGGTGGCCAGGTTGATCAGGTAGACGGCGTGGAAGAAGAAGGCGCCGAGGTGAGTCTCGGCCATCCGCCGCTTGAAGGTGGCGACCTCCTCCTCGGTGGGGTGGAGCCGGCGCCAGGTCTGGGGCGGGGTGGGATGGATCTGGACCGCCTCAGCCCCGATCTCGAGGGCGCGGTCGAAGGCGCTGCAGATCCCGCCCTGGGCAGATACATGGGCGCCGATGGTGACCACGGCTAGCCCGGGGCCGCCGGAGTGGGCGGCACGTAGACCTTCGAGCTCGGCGGCTCGGGCACTGGCTCCGCGTGGCCGAAGTCGCTGTAGCGCAGGGAGATCGGCTGGGCTCCGGTGATGGCCAACTCCAGCAGCTGATAACCGGTGGACGAGATGAACAGACGTAATGATGAGCTTCCACCCCGCTCCTCCACCACCAGGACCGCCCTTCCCCGGAGCTTCGCCCGGTGGACCCGCAGCGGTCCCTTGAGGGCCTGCCTCAGGGTTCCCGTCAGCCCCGCCCCCGAGAACGGCTCGACGCTGGCCCGATAGCTCTTGGCCACCGCCTTGGGCTGGAGCACCCAGGTGGTGGCCGGGTCCAGGTTTCCCGGGAGGGCGCTGATGCCCAGCTCCTGGAGCTCGGTCGGCGAGCGCACGTAGACGCTGCCCGGGGTCGCCACCACCTGGCTCCGGAAGGTGGGGGCGCCCGGGACGGCGATGTCCAGCGAGCCTCGGAATGCGCCGTCGCGGCGGACGTAGACCGCGAAGCTGGTGGTGGTCTGCAGCGCCCGGCTGCTGCCGCTGATCCGGTAGCCGGCGAGTCCGGCCATGGTCTTGGACATCCGCTGGACCACGCTGCCCGGGCTGGCCAGGCCCGGGCCGCAGGCGGTGAGGCCGCCAAGCAGCAGAGCCGCCAAGGCCAGGGCCGCGGGCCCGGCCCGCCAGCTCCAGCGTCTCCCCACCGGTTGGCGCTCCCCGACCACGCTCAGATCTTCAGGACCAGCACCGCCAGAGCGTAGACCAGGTACAGCCCCAGCCCCACCGGGGCCAGCACGTAGGAGCTCACCCCGCGCCGGGTGGCCGCCAGCAGGGCCACCACCACCGCCAGCGCGGTGATCCCCGCCGCCAGGTAGCCGGCATGGGAGAGCCGCCAGGGGGTGAAGCAGAGACCGACGATGGCGGGGAAGGTGGCCTGGAAGACCATCGAGCCGGTGACGTTCCCCAGCGCCAGGGCGTCCCGGTCGCGGCGGATCCAGAGGCTGCCGGCGCTGACCTCGGGGAGCTCGGTGGCGATCGGGACCAGGAGCAGGGCCAGCACCAGGGGGGAGAGGTGGGCCAGGCTGGCCACCCGGTGCAGCCCGAAGAGGAAGAGCTCGCTGGCGAAGGCCAGCCCCACCAGCCCCACCACCGTCTGGATCGCCGGCAGGATCAGCCGCCGCCGGCCCTCCGGGCTCCAGCCGCCGGCCAGCCGGGCGAACCAGAGCGGCTCGAAGTCACCCTCGACCGGCTCGTCGGCGCGCATGGTGCGCCGCACGAAGGCCAGGTAGAGCAGCAGCAGGAGGGCGGCGTCGACCCAGCGCAGCGGGGTGGGCACGAACGACCCCCCGATCAGCAGCACAAAGCTGAGACCGAAGGCCCAGAGCACCCGCCTCGCCGAGTCGGGGGCCACCCTGAGGTGGGACCGTCCACAGATAATCCCCACCAACCCGACCAGCCCCAGGCCGATGGTGGCCAGCATCAAGGGGGCACCCAGGATGGCCCCGGTGGCGGTGGGGTCGGCCTGGTGGCCACCGGCGACCAGGGCCACGATCGGCACGATGGTCTCGGGCATGGCGGTGCCCACCGCCGCCATCACGCTGCCGGTCATGCCATGGCCCAGGCCTAGGCTGCGGGCGCCCCACTCGATGGCGTTGGTGAAGAGGCTCGCCGCGATCAGCATCAGCACCAGGCCGCCGGCGAAGGCGAGGGCTATCAGCACGAGATCAGGCGGAGCTGGGCCGCCGACGCCTCGGTGGGAGCCAGCCGGCAAGGTCGCCGAGGAGGGCGAGCCCGTGCCCCAGGACGGTCATCGGCCCCACCTGCTGGACCCGCTCCCGAACCTCCTCGGAAGGGACGCCGAGGGCGTCCTCGATCCGCTGCCGGTACCAGGGGAACAGGGAGCGGGGTAATCGGTCCGGCTCCACCCAGCTCAGCTTCCAGGCCTCCCGGCTGCGCCGGAGCCGGCCGCCCACCCTCCGGGCCCGGAAGACCACGTCGCGGTCGCGCCGGATGCCCCGGAACTGGTAGTAACCGGTGATCCGCTCCAACTCGATCTGCAGCCCGGTCTCCTCCTGGGTCTCGCGCATCACCGACAGCGAGGGGTCCTCGCCAGAGCCGATGTGCCCTCCCGGAGGCTCCCAGCCGGCGGGCCAGAGGCGGAGCTGGAGCAGGACCCGGCCACGCTCGTCGACCACCACCGCCTGAGCCCCCACCAGGGGCCCCTCGGTCAGTAGAAGGGGCTGGGGCATGGGTTGGTCAGGAGGTTGGCGAGGCCCTGCGAGGACGGCTGAAGGATGTAGGCGAGGTTGGGGAAGAGCTCGACCGGCGGGCTGTGGTTGATGGTCAGGCGCCAGAGCCAGTCCGCGGCGGCCAGGATCGGGCCCGCGATGGAGACCCCTGAACCGAAGAGGGTGGGGAGGACGAAGAAGAAGAGCAGGAGAGCGCCCACCAGGATGGCCATCCGGTTGCGGTCAATCCACTGGAAGAGCAGGGGGGCCTGGCCGCGGAAGAGGCCCTCGGCGACCCCGTAGCCGTCCAGGGGGGGGATCGGTATGAGGTTGAAGACGAAGAGGATGACGTTGACGAAGAAGGCCTCCACCAGGATCCAATAGACGTAGCCCTGCAGGGGTAGAGCGAAACTGGGAAGCGCGCAATTGCGCACCTGAGGATCGGCCGCCAGCAGCAGCCGGAGCAGCAGGCAGAGCACCGCCGCCACCACCAGGTTGCTGAGTGGGCCCGCGGCCGAGAGCCAGGCGCGCTGCCGTCCCGCCCGGACGTAGCGGGGATCGAACTGGACCGGCCGGGCGAAGCCGATCCCGATCAGGACCAGGGCAGCCAGCCCGAAGGGGTCGATCTGGTTGGCGGGGTTGAAGGAGAGCCGGCCCTGGGCCCGCGGGGTGGGGTCGCCGTAGCGGGTCGCGACCAGGGCGTGGCAGTACTCGTGGACGGTGAACCCAACCACGATCCCGGGGACGGCGAAGAGCAGCAGAACGAGATAGAACTCGACGCCGGTCCCCAGCAACGGCGCTCAGTCCAGGTCGATCTTTCGAGCCCGGCGCCGGCTCTTCTCGGACTTGGGGTGGCGTCGGTGCTCGACCGCCGCTGCCGCCGCCAGGAAGACCTCGCGCTGGGCCTTGAGCAGGTGGGTCCTCGACTCCCGAGGCACCAGCTCACCCGCCGCCCGGACCACGGCGCCGGCCATCTGCCGAGCCGCCCACTCCCCTAAGCGGACCGCCTCTTCACGCTCCATCAGGCACTCCCAAAGTGAATCGCCAGCCGGCCGCTGTCCATGGTGGCCGAGGTGGTCGGACGCCCCCGCAGCACCCGGGGCAGGCTGATCTCCCGTTTGTAAGGCCCGACGCTGACATAGAGCTCGTCGTCGCGCTGGGTCAGGTCGACCTGCTCCTTGGAGGCGAAGGGCAGCTGCAGGGTGAGCACGTAGCCACCCTCCTCCTTGCGCAGTGCCTGGGGCTTGCTGCTGTAGAAGATGGCGCTGGGATCCTCGGCCCCGAACAGTGAGTCGCCCAGCTGGCGCAGGCTCGGTAACCCCACGATCTCGTGGTCGAAGAGCTGGCTGCTCCGGATCGGCACCGGAGAGAAGGCCGCCTCCACCTGCTCCGCGTAGCGCTTTTGGGATTTGCGCCAGTCCGCGAAATAGCCATCGCCGACCGCCTCCGGGAGCACCCGGTTGACCAGCACCGCGTCAACCTGGTAGTCGTAGAGATTGAGGTAGGTGAAGGCGCGCTGGGCCTCCTTGATCACCATCTTTTCCAGGTTGAGCACCAGCCGCACGGTGCAGCTTCGGGAATCGCTGAGGACCTCCTTCATCGACTCCAGGTCGATCAGCAGCTCTTTGATCGAGCCGTAGATTGCATCGGCAGGCAGCGGAATCTTGATCAGCGGCTGGAGCACCGGACGGGCCACCCGCATCACCCGTCGCTCCAGCGGGAAGATCCGGTCCAGGTACCAGCGGGCGACGTCGGGAAAGGCCAAGAGCTGCAGGGTCTCGCCGGTGGGCGCGCAGTCGACGATGAGCACGTCGTACTGCTCCAGACGGGCGTGGCGGCGGATCCACATCAGGCTGGAGATCTCCTCCATGCCGGGTGGCGTGGCCAGCTCCTCGGCGATGATCTCGTCCACCCCCTGACTGTTGAAAAGCACCGCTAAATAGCCATGGATGCGGTCCCAGTGACCCTCCATCTCGTGGAGCGCGTTGATCTCCTGCGCAAACAGGTTGGGGGCCACCTCCAGCGGCTCGCCACCCAGCTCACGGTCCAGCGAGTCGCCCAGGCTGTGGGCGGCGTCGGTGGACAGTACCAGGGTTCGCAGCCCCATGTCGGCGCACTTGAGAGCGCTGGCGGCGGCGACGGTGGTCTTACCGACCCCGCCTTTGCCGGTGTAGAGGATCACCCGCATCGCAGCGAGTATAGGGACGGCCTGCGCGATCGCCTCTCAGTGGAGGACTATCGCCCCCACGATCACCGCCACCACCATGATCAGGGACACTCCGATCACCCGGCGCAGGTCGAGCCAGAGGTAGGGGGTGCGGTCCACCGGCACCGCCGAGGTCTCGTCGAGCGGCTCCAGGTGGGCCATCTGCTGGCGCAGCCGCTCCGCCCGCCCCGCCACCCGGCCCTTGCGCGGCAGAAAGGAGGCGGTGGTGGCGACCGCCGTCCCCGAAGGGGCGGCCGGGGGCGCGGTGGCGGCGGGCGCCGGCTGAGTCTCGGCCGCTTCCGGCACCCCGGGCGCCGGGCGCCGGGGGAGCAGGGACCCTCGCGCCTCTGGCGCCGCTGCCCGCTCGGGCGC
>JBOHUH010000171.1:0-3202 GCA_050733915.1 Candidatus Dormibacteria bacterium
ACCCGGCCGGCACCTCGATCGCGATGGACCTCTTCACCAGTGATGAGAGCGTCGTGGCCACGAATAGCCCGAGCTTGGGCTGGGACCAGGTGCATAGGGGTCCGATCGCAATTCACCGAGTCCCGGGTAGCCACTTGGAGATGATGACGGAACCGGCCGTTCATGCCATCGCGGCGCAAGTGCGGCAGCGGATGGCGGAGGTGGCTACGGGCACTCCGGTCGCGGAGGGGCAACTATGAAGCCCTTGGCATTACCGGCTGGGGAAATCCATCTCTGGCAAGCGGAGTGCCCGGAGCCCCCATCGAACTCGATAGCGGTGGAGGTCGGCCATAGGGCATCCCAGGCGGCGGACGCCGCGCCAGCCGATGGCCGGGCGGGCCAGGCACGGCTAAGGTGGGTGTGGGTGCGCCGTCTCCTCTCCCACTACGCTGCTGTAGAACCTAGCGCCATTCAATTTTCGCGTGGGAAACTGGGAAAGCCACAGCTGTCTGGCGAGAGCCAGCGCTGGCTGCAGTTCAACGTCTCGCACTCGGGGTCGCGAGTCTTCGCCGCGGTCAGCAGGGGGGTGGAGGTTGGTGTCGACATCGAGCTCACCGGGCGCGAGGGATTCGCTACTGGCGTCCTAGCAGAGCGCTGCTTCGCGCCCGAGGATTGTGCTTGGATTGAGGCCGCGCCCCCTACGGAGCGATTTCGGCGGTTCCTCGAGTTGTGGACCCGGTGGGAGGCGCTGGCGAAGTCCCGAGGTGTCGGGCTCAGGGCGCTAGATGTGGAACGTTCACGTCAGTCCCTGCGGGGCTCCGCCATGGGCGGTGGGTGGGCGCAGGTGGCCGGTGGCGCGGCAGTTGAGCGCAGTGTGCTCGGCTTCGACGGTGGCCCAAGCTGCGTGGGCGCTGTCGCCATCGAGGCCGCGCCCGGACGATTATCGTTCATGGGCGGCGGGGCGGAGATGGACATGGTCCCGAATCGGGTGGTGGGCGGATGACGGAGCTGACGGGGGTGGGGTTCTCGTGGCCGGGCTGCGGTCGGCTACTCGCGGAACGGTCGCTGCGGCCCACCGCGGCTATCGGGCAAAGTATGCCTTGGAGACCCCTAGGAACCTAGTGTCACGGCGGAGTCGAACCAGCCGAAGTCCGGCGCTCGCGAGGAGCTCCTGCATCTTCTGGAAGTGCGGTTGCGCCGAGGGACCAACCTCTAGGAAAAGGTGGTGCACCGCCGACCACTGGCTCAGGTTCTCCGCTGAGATTGCTGCGAGCTCGCCGCCAGCGCAGCTGAGTGAGACAAGTTGGGGCGGGCCGCCGGTGGCCACTATGAGTGAGGCGAAGCTCATCGCCCGCACTCGCCGAGAGAGGCCAGCTCGCGGCGAGGTCGACGCCGCAAAGAAGGCCTGCTCCGGCGCCCAGAGCTCAACTTCGCCATCACGTCGAGCGAGCGCGGCGGGGACTACTTGGACGCGATCGGAAAAGCCATTCTGGGCCAGGTTCTGACGGAGGAACCGAACTGAGCTCGGCGACGGTTCCACGCAGGTGAGTCGGGCTGCGGGGAAGCGTTCGGCGAGAAGGCAGGCCACTGCACCGATGTGTGCTCCGACGATGAGCACGGTGGCTGGCGGCGGGGATGGCGTCCAAGCGGAGGGTAACATCGCGTAGCTGTCCAGCGCGTAGACGTCCACAATCGGCCACCAACTGGTCCTATGGGGGGGTGCGCTGAGTTTGACGCCACCCTTGGTACGTGCGCAGAACGTCCCTCGCCGCACTCCCAAGTGGTCCAGTACTATCCAGGCTAGGACAGTAGGCCAATTCTGGAAAGCCCGCACGCAGGAGAGCGCCAGACTCACCTCATTGCGGACCTTGGCGGTTATATTCACTGTTAGGCAAGATATGGCGCCGGGATGGGCTCGCCCGGCCGCTCCAGTCTAGTCGCGGCGAGGCGGACTGCGTGCGACTCGCGGGGCGAAGACGGGATAGGTAGGGATGGGCTGGAGCAGTTCTAGGAGTGTCTGAGAGCAGCTGCAGACGGCCGCGGGGGTAGTGGCGGGGTTGCCCGGCCCCAACTGAGTTCGGGCGTCCCCAGGGCAGCGGGCCCCGGTTGGTTGCGCGCACCCGCGACTAAGCCAGGTGGATGTGACTGGCACTAACAATTCCCCCAGGGTGTCTGGTCACCCATGCCTCGGCAGAGCCCGTGGTGGCGCGCGTGCCGGCCAGCCTTCGCGCTGCGAAGCCCAGCGAATCTGCATCCCGAGCTTCCGACGGCCGAGCCGTAGCTGGTGGGCCGGCGAGTCCAATGAACGTCGCAACAAAAGGAGTGCGTGTAACAGGAGCGTCAGGGTTCTTGACCCAGATGACTGAATCCGTGACAATTTGAACTGGACGGGCGACCAGGGTTGAGTCTGGTGTGGGATGGCCGGGTTGCGAGTCCGGCCAGAGCCCGCCCTCGCCAGGCACGGACTAGGAATCTGGGGGCAGGAGTGGGATGCCCAGCTTAGTCGGAGAACTCGGCGGGGAGGGGACGTGTAGCGGCTACAGCGCAAGCCCTGGACCACGTCACGAGGTCCTTGGGAGCGAAAGCGGCCCCGGGGGCGAATCGCCCGCGCGGTGGCGCCACCTGAGCTCTCCTGGCGGCAATTCGGAAGGTAGATGATGAGGGCAGCCCAACCGGCCGCAGCGCGGCTGAAGCTGAACCCCACAGTGGAGACGCGGAGCCGCATCCGAGACGCTTCTGCCATATCCCTAAGGATCGGGCTGGTCAACAGCATGCCGCCGTCGGCCTTTGGCGCGACGGACTGGCAGTTCAGCCGCCTCTTGACTAGGGCTTCGGCCCCGGGTCGGGTCAGTGTGCTGCGTTTCTGGATCCCGCAGGCGAATACAGGAGTTGACAGACGGGACGCGGTGGAGCTGGGCTATCATGAAATCGGCGAGCTATTCCACTCCAAGCTCGATGCCGTGGTACTCACCGGTGCAGGGCCGAACGACGGTCCGCTCACGGCTGAGCCGACCTGGGAACCCCTCTGCGAGGTTCTGGAGTGGTCCCTCGCCAACACCGTCTCCATCCTGGCCTCATGCCTGGCGGCGCACACCGCCACCCTGCTGCTCGACGGGGTCGACCGCACGCGCTTGGAGCAGAAGTGTTTCGGAGTCGTCGGGAGTCAGGCGTGGGCACGTAATCCACTGGCTGCCGGACTTCCCACACGGATCGCGGTACCGCA
>JBOHUH010000172.1:0-13835 GCA_050733915.1 Candidatus Dormibacteria bacterium
GCCGCGGCCATGCACTCCAGGGCCCGCTCTTCGTTGACCTGGGCGCCGAAGCTGACCCAGGAGCCGAGCGAGAGGAGGCTCACCTTGAGGCCGGAGCGGCCCAGACGGCGGTAGGGCATTTGGGTCACGTGTTCTCCTCCACTGGGATGGGTGCCGATGGCGGCGGGTGAGGCGGGCCGGAGCCGCTTCGCCGCCTCCAGCCTGGGGCAGAGCTCAGGTTACCAGCGCGTTTCCGCCCCGCCTCGGGAAGAGAGCGGGGGTGGGATGTTCGGGGGTTCTGGGATCCGGGTCAGCAGTCGCTCTGACCATGGGCCAGGGAAGGATCGTACGCGGGCGCAGCCGACCTGGCACCAGCCCCAAGCCCATCTCGCCGGAGGACGCCGGCGCTCCTCCACTCCGATGATGGCCGCCCCGAGCCGCCGTCCGCCACGAAGCCGCTCAGGTCCCGCACCAGAGCCGGATGCGGCGCCGGGTCATGGCGCGGTCCCCAGCCCTGAAGTTGCCTGGCTGGTAGATCGCCGCCTGATGCATCGTCCGGGCCGCTTGGACCGTGCTAGAGAACCCGCCTCCACAGAGGAGGCCATTGCCAGCTTCCCCACCGGGGCAACGGGGGTCGGGCTGGGGCCGGCGCCGGACCCGATCGGGCAGCCCTGCGCGCCCGCCCGCCTCCCGGACCTCCTTGACGGGGTGGTCCGCACCAACCATCCGCCGCCCCCCCGGCAGGTGCGCGCGGCCAAGGCCAGTCGCTGGCGATCGAAGTGGCCGGGTCTGACCGGCCACTCCTGGGAGGAACGGCGGGCGGCGCTGCCCGGGTGGGCCTCACTCCCCGGTCAGGCCGTCGAGCAGTTCCCTGGTCGAGTCCGCGTGACCGGCGTGGCGAGCGGACTCGTTGATCAGGTGGAGCAGCACCCAGCGCAGGTCGTAGCCGTTAGTGCTGGTGCCGGGCTGGGTGAGTGCTGCCATCGAGCGTGCCACGGCGTCGGTCTTGGCCGCGCGCTCCCGGTAGGCCCGCACCGCCGCGGCCAGGGTGAGCTCTGGACCCGGAGAGAACTCAGCCTCGCTGCGGCCAACCTCCTGGCCCAACATCTCCCCGTCGATCCAGCGCCACTCCACATGAGTCAGGTGGTTCACGATCCCCAGCAGACAGATCAGCTTGCCTTCGGGCCGCCATCTCGCCCCCTCGTCGGTCAGCCCCTCAAGCTTGCGCAGTACGGCGCCCCGGAGAAAGCCCAGCCAGCTCAGCAGCAGCTCGCGCTCGTCAGGGTTGCCCCCGGGGAATCCGAGCTCACGTCCCTTGCCCATTCAACAATGATCGCATCGCGGCCACCCCGCCGGCCGGCCCGCGGACAGACGCTCCCGGCGGGGGGCGCTCCGACGATGTGGTGGAGTTCACTTGCACTGCACTGGTCCAATCAAGGGGCCGGGCGGAGCACCACCGGCCCGCGGGAAGCCGCGAGCGCTACTGCTATATTGCGGCTCGAGGTGGAGTACCTAGAGATTCCGCGCCAGGCCCAGGAAAAGGAGACCCTGGTGGCGTTCCTGGCATGGCAGCGCGACACCTTGGCCCACAAATGCGCCGGTCTGACTCCCGCGCAGTTGCGCGGGCGCAGCGCCCCACCCTCGCCGATCTCGCTACTCGGACTGGTGTGCCACATGGCTGAGGTCGAGCGGGGCTGGTTCAGGCAGACCCTGGCGGCCGAGTCTCTGCCCGACCTTTACGCGACGACCGCCGATGAGGACCGCGCTTTCCACGGAGTCGACGAATTTGACGTCGAGGAGGCCTTCGCCAACTGGCGCACCGAGTGCCAGGCAGCCGACGGGATCATCGCCGACCGGAGTCTCGACGCAGAGGCGGCGCAGAAGAGCGGGCGGGAGGTCTCACTGCGCTGGATTCTGGTCCACATGGTCGAGGAGTACTCCCGGCACAACGGTCACGCCGACCTGATCCGCGAACGCATCGACGGCGCCGTCGGCTACTGAAGCCGGCGGCGCCCCGACCGCCGCCATTTCGGGCACACACAATTGCCGGCATGAGCTCTAGGAACTCGCATCTCGGCGATCCGCCCGGGCTCTGGCCCGCTCTGCGCACCCCCTCGTTCACGATCCTCTTCGCCGGGATGGCGGTCTCGGCGCTGGGCGACGGCATGTCCTGGGTGGCCATCTCGTGGCTGGCGATCGACCTCGCCCACGGCCGCGACACCGGGCTGTTGGTCGGGGCCGCGGTGGCCGCATACACCCTCCCCGGGGTGGTGGCGGGGATCGGGTTGGGAGGGCTGCTCTCCCGCTTCGACCCGCGGCTCCTGATCCTGCTCGACGCGGTTCTGCGGATGGTCTGCCTGGGGCTGGTGGCGGTTGCGGCCTGGCTGGGCATCTTGGCGCCCGCGGCCTACCTGGTCCTGCTCGCAGCCTCCTCCCTGTTTGCGCTGCTCGGTCTCACCGGTGAGCTGACCGCGGTGGTGGAGATGCTGCCGCCGGCTCAGCACGCCGCCGGCAACTCCCTGCTCACCGTGGCCAGCTTCGCCACCTCGATCGCCGGACCTGGCCTCGCCGGCGGTCTCATCCTCCTGGCGGGACCGGGCCCGGCGATCGGCGCCGACGCCGCCAGCTACGCCGCCCTGACCGTGGCGGTCCTGGTCAGCCGGCGCATGCTCCGCCCCTCGCCGGTACGCGATCCCCACCGGAGCGTTCCCCAGGCGCTGCGGTCGCTGCGCCGCCACCCGGCGGTGCTGGGAATAACCTTGCTAAGCCTGGTGTTCTTTGGTATCTACGGTCCGGTCGAGGTGGCCCTGCCGGTCTACGTGGCACAGTCGCTCCGAGCCGGTCCCGGACTCCTAGGAGGCTACTTCACCCTGTTCGCCGTGGGCGCCACCGCGGGGGCCCTGGGAGCCACCTCCTTGCAGCGCTTCGGGCTGTGGCGGGTGGCGATCGTGGTAATGGTGGGCTGGGGTCTCTGCCTGGTGCCCTTCGGTCTGGTCAACTCGGCCCTGGTGGGCTTCGTCGCGCTCGGCGTCGGGGGGCTGATCTACGGCCCCTTCGTGCCCCTCAAGCGGACGATCATCCAGCGCTACAGCCCGCGCGGGTCGCTCACCGCCCTGGCCGCCGCCAGCGGCTTGGTGACCCTCCCGGCCTCCCCGATCGGCACCGCCCTTGGGGGACCGATCGTGGCTGTGCTCGGCCCCAGATCCACCCTGCTGGCCTCGGGCCTGGCCACGATCCTAGCGGCGGCGGTGGCCGCCGCCGTCCTCACGAGGCGTCAGGCACGGGCACGCCAGACGGATCTGGGCGCCTGAGCCAGCCAGCACGGCGGCCCAATTCCTCCATTGACAGCAGCGATCCCACGCGATCTGATCGATGTCGGCTCGACCCTAGCGAATCCTGGTGGCAGGGAATGCCGGTCTGGGTGGTCGTGGCGATGTAATCGGCCCCTCGGAGTGCCCCGCAAGGGGGATCCCGTCGACCTGGCAGCCCAGGGCGACCGTGCCATCAGCTCGAACTGGCGTACTCAAGGATCCAGTAGGCAGAGGCGTTCGCCCGGGCGGTGACAAGGGACATCCCGGCGGCGGCGGCCAAGTCGTTGAACTCGTCCAAAGTTCGTTCGCGACTGGCGAAGAGTACGAGCATGCGAAGGTCCATTCCCGTCAGTTCGTGCTGGTTGGAGCCTTCACCGACCACTCGATCGACGACAAGGACGCGCCCCGTCTCCCCCGCGGCCTCGGCGCCGCGCCGAAGGATCCTCACGGCCTGTTCGTCCGGCCAGTCGTGGATGATGTTACGCAACACGTACACGTCGGCGCCGCGGATAAGCGGCCCAAAGAAGTCCGTGGCCGCGACCTCGCAGCGGTCTGCGACACCAGCTTTGGCGATCACGTCAGCCGCCTCTGCCGAGTTGGCTACCAGATCGATCAGGACTCCGCGGAGCTTGGGGTAGGCACTGAGAATTCGGGTCAGCAGGGTGCCTGTCCCTCCGCCCACGTCGGCCACCAAGCGGTACCTCGCCCACGGGTAGCCGGTGATCACTTCTTCGGCCAGGGAGTCCGAATGAGCCGCCATCAGCGATGCGAATGAAGCGCGCAGGTCATCGTCAGCCGCCAGGTCCTCCCAAAAGCTACGTCCCCTCAGCTTCGGATAGGCGGGCGTACCCGTCCGAACGGTGTCCAGTAGACCTGCATAGGCACGGTCCATCGCGCCAGCGGCGCCATCAAGGTCGAACCACCGGCGCAGCCCGGCGGGGTGCTCATCCCGCAGAACCGAAGATGCGGCGGTGGGTGCGAACACGTTCCGGGAGGTCTCGGCGAATACTCCCCTTGCGCTCAGGAACCGCAGCACCCGGCCCAACGCGTCCCGGTCGGCGCCCGCCCGAGTGGACAGTTCGTCAAGCTCGGTACCCTCCTCAGCGATGAGGTCCGCTAAGCGCAGGGTGGCTGCCACACGCACCGCCCACGGTTCATCCAACCTTGCCAGTTCGACGACCACTCGCGTTGCGTCCGACTCCTCCGATTCCTCGATTGCCATCAGGTACATCCTACCGAGATGGACCCGAGGAGCTCGTCCCAGCACAATCAAGCCGAACCGCCCTGTCCAAGGCTTGTCCAGAAATCTGTCCCGGACCCTTCGGAGTCGCGATGCGGTGGAGCGACTTTGCCGAGCGGCGCGCTTCCTGGTCGTGGGTTACCCATGGCTGCCAATCACCCGCTCCATCGACGCTCTGGCCGCATGCTTAGTGCCAAGATCACCGACCAGGACGCGCCGCGAGAAGATCTCCTCGGGGGGACGAACAAGGCACCACGCCAGATCGCGAGTCAAGCGAACGGGTCGGGTCCACCTCGGTCCGCGGACGAAGGCTCGACGTGATCGACACTCGGTCGGGGAGACGTTGCAGCTGCACCTGACGGGGTCGTCCCTCGATCGCCCAGCCCAGCGGTGCTTGGCCGACGCGCGCCTGTAGAGTTCCACCCAGACGGACAACCTTCAAGCCACTTCCGGAGTGGCGTGACCTGCGAGGCGCCGGTTGCCCCACGTGGTGATGGCGTCCAGGATCGGTCGCACGATCTCAGACAGCGAGTACAGGACCTAAGGCGACCCACCGGAGCCGACGTGACGCTCGAGCAATCCCTCGGCCTGGAGGTGACGACGGCCAGGACGAGGACCCTGTGGCCCACGCCAAGCGCGGGTCGTTGGAACTCGCTAAAGCGCCGCGGCTTTTGAGCCAGCGCGTAGAGCACGATGGGTTGCCATTCGCCACCGATGATCTCCAGCCCAGTGGTCATCGGGCATGCTGCCAGGGGCGGGTCGGCCATCAGCACACGTGACGCCCCGAGGGCCCAGGCCTGGAACTGCGTGCTTGCGGCGGTTGCGCTGCTGTGCCACGATGGCGCTCGTGAGCGCTGTCATCGGGGTCAGGATCTACCGGGCGACGTCCCGAATGCGCCCCGGTCTATTGCATCTGCTAGGCTCGAGCACCTTCCCGCTGCAGCGCGAGTTGACGATGAAGGGTCCTGAGCCGGGATGGCGACGTTACCTTCGTCTGGCTGGGTGGCTTTTCCGATGGGGCCAGCCCCGCACCACTCACGGTCGCGCGCTTACTGGGGGCCACGTTGCTGGGCAATGTCGACGCGGAGATCCTCGCGATGCTCGGCGACCATTCCGCCATCGCCAGTGAGGACACCGCTGACCGGTGGCCGCGCTGGCCCGACCAACCGCCGGCGTCCGTGATGGATGCGTGAGGAGGCTCGGACGTTGCCGAACTTCGCGATGACGCTGGTACACGGCCCAAGTTGGGACATGTCATGCGGCACCCGCGAGCAGCAAGGCTGGGATGAGCACGCGGCATTCATGGATGCCCTGGTCGAGAGCGGCTTCATCCTGCTCGGCGGCCCGGTCGGCGACCGTCGCCAGACGCTGCACGTGGTCGAAGCCGCCGACGAAGGCGAGGTCCGGCGGCGCATCGCTCAGGATCCGTGGGCCCAGGCGCGGCTGCTGGAGGTTGGCTCGATCCAGCCCTGGGCGCTATGGCTCGACTTCCGCAGCGCCGACTCCAGCACCTGAACTGACGAGTCTCAGATGGCAGCAGCTAGCACAGGGTCCGGGAAATAGCCTTCGGTCTGGGATGGCCCAGGACCTGTTCTGGGGTCTTGGCTCGGGCGAAGGGGTGCTTGTGGATTACCGAGCCTCCCGGCTCAACTTCGCCTCCGACCGCCCCCTCCAGATGGCCAAGCTTGCCGAGCAGCTGTTGACGAGCCCTAGCGGCGCGACACGAATCGCTGACCGACGGGTGGATAAGAAGTTGATCCAGCGAGAGGTGCCTGACGACAACCGACGGGGCGTAGGGTTAAGGTTCACCGGCCGTGGACGCACCACCCTGGCAAGGGCCGGTCGGGCGTTCCATCAGTCATTGGATAAAGCCTTCTCGTCCGCCGTAAGCGATGACCAGGTGACATCGCTTCGCGCCATCCTGCGAGGTATTCTGGAGCACAACCGCGCTTGGGACGCGGAGCGTTGTGACCCGTCTATTGCGCCCACCTACCTGAAGGAGGGTTGCGGAAAACGGCATGAGATCTGAGGAGGCCGATTCATGACCACGTTCAATGACAAGGAACTCGCATATCTGCGCGACCAGCCGCTGGCACGGATAGCTACCGCGGACGCCAGCGGTCGTCCGCATGTCGTACCGGTCGGCTTTCGCGTATCCGAGGACGGGACGGCCATCGAGGTGGGCGGCCACGACTTTGCGAAGAGCAAGAAGTACCGCGATATGCGGACCAACCCCCGGGTCGCCATCGCGATCGACGACCTTGTCAGCGTGAACCCGTGGACACCACGGGGCATCGAGATACGAGGCAGGGCCGAGTTACTGGACAGCGGGGGCGAGCGTTTCGGGCCTGGCTGGGATGCCTCTTTTGTGCGAATCGTGCCTGAGCGCGTGATCAGCTGGGGCGTCGAGGCGCCGCCCTTCACCGAGGGCAGTTTCACGGCGCGGTCGGTCGGCTAGAGCTAAGAGCAGCTATTCGCGAACCTCCGTGGGTCGGGCGTCGCCTGGCATCTGCGCCCACTAGCGGCAGGTTGGTCGCCACTGACTCAGTCGGCCCCGAGCGGTCCCCGCGCCCTCAGCGTCCCCCAACCGCGCCACCCTTGGTCGTGGCACCGTGCGCCGCAGCCTGTCGACTGCCAACCGGCGGGCCCTCACATAGGGGAACCCGAGCCGCTGTGAGGGGCGCGGTCAGCTTCGCCGTCGTGTCGCTGACCTGGGCCACCATCTGCCGTCGCCACGCTGGTTGACGCGGTGCTCGTGATCGCCCCGGCGACCCATTGGCCACCCGAGACCGCCCGAATTCGCGGCCAGCCGCCTGCTCCCGCCGTCGACACCGGCAACGACGCAGGTCCGACGGCGAGGGGCGATTCGGCCGCTTCCGCCCTCAGAGATGGAAAACTGGTGCCGCCAGCAGGATTCGAACCTGCGACCCTGGGCTTAAAAGGCCCCTGCGCTACCACTGCGCCATGGCGGCTCCAGTTCAGCGTACCTCAGCAAAGGGGCTCCCTCTAACCCGACTCGGTCGGGCGCGTGGCAGCCGCGCAGCGACCGGTCGAGCGGCGGCGGCATCCCGCCGTGCACGGCCCCGGTAGCGCCGCGGCGCCCGTTCACGGGCTGAACGCCGCCGGGGTCAATGGCAGGCGGAGCTAGAATCGACTTGACTTGGGACCATCGCACTTGGGCCCGGCACCTTCGCCGCAGAGGAAAGATGAGCCAGAACGGACACATTCAGACCGGCACCCCCAGGGTCAAGCGCGGCCTTGCCGAGATGCTCAAGGGTGGCGTGATCATGGACGTCGTCACCCCCGAGCACGCCGCCATCGCCCAGGAGGCGGGAGCGGTCGCGGTGATGGCCCTGGAACGGGTGCCCGCCGACATCCGGTCCCAGGGGGGAGTCGCCCGCATGAGCGACCCGAAGTTGGTCAAGTCGATCATGGCCGAGGTCTCGATCCCGGTGATGGCCAAGTGCCGCATCGGCCACTTTGTGGAAGCCCAGATCTTGGAGGCGCTGGGGGTCGATTACATCGACGAGTCCGAGGTGCTGACCCCCGCCGACGAGGAGCATCACGTCGACAAGTGGCAGTTCAAGGTCCCCTTCGTCTGCGGCGCCAGGGACCTGGGCGAAGCGCTCCGCCGGATCTCCGAAGGTGCAGCCATGATCCGCACCAAGGGGGAGGCGGGGACCGGGGACGTGGTCGAGGCGGTCCGGCACATGCGGGCGGTCAGCAAGGGGATCCGGCAACTGCACTCACTGCGCCAGGACGAGCTGGCTGCGGCGGCCAAGGAGCTGGGCGCCTCCCTGGACCTGGTGCGGGAGACCGCCGACCTGGGCCGCCTCCCGGTGGTCAACTTCTCGGCGGGCGGTCTGGCAACCCCGGCCGACGCCGCCCTGATGATGCAGCTCGGATGCGACGGCAATTTCGTGGGCAGCGGCATCTTTAAGAGTGGGGACCCACTGCGCCGGGCGAAGGCGATCGTGGCCGCCACCACCTACTTCGACAAGCCGGAGGTCCTCGCCGAGATCAGCGAGGATCTGGGCGAGCCCATGGTCGGGGTGGGGGTCTCCAGCCTGCCCCGGGACGAGTTGCTCGCCGCTCGAGGCATCTGACCCCGAACCCCTCCAGGTGGCTCCCCCCGAGGTCGGAGTTCTGGCGCTCCAGGGTGACGTTCGTGAGCATTTGCGCCTCCTTCAGGGCTGCGGCGCGCGGGCCAGGGAGGTCCGCCTGGCCGATGACCTGAAGGGACTGGCAGGCCTTGTGCTCCCGGGCGGTGAGAGCACCACCATGAGCCGGCTGATCCAGCGCTTCCAAATGGAAGATGCGCTGCGGGAGGCGCTGGGGGCCGGCCTCGCCTCTCTCAGCACCTGCGCTGGCACCATCCTGGCGGCCCGAGAGATCCGGGACGGACTCCCGGACCAGATCCAGCTGGGGCTCCTGGACATCGTGGTCCGGCGCAACGCCTTCGGGCGCCAGTTGGACTCCGGGGAGGTGGATCTGGAGGTCGCGGTAATTGGAGCGCCGGCGATTCGGGTGGCCCTGATCCGGGCCCCATCGATCGAGGAGGTGGGGCCGGAGGTGGAGGTCCTCGCCAGGTACCAGGGCCAGCCGGCCGCGGTACGCCAGGGCCAGCACCTGGGCCTCACCTTCCATCCCGAGATCACCGGCGACCCCCGGCTGCACCAGCTCTTCGTGGACTCGCTGCGAGCTTCGATCTGAGATCCAGAGAGTTGGATCGACACTCTGGAGCGCCCAAGAAGTACCCGGGAGAGGCAAACTGAGACCCATGCAGGTGAGGTCGGCCAGCTACCGGGATCTCAGCCAGGTGGATGAGCTCTACCGCGCCAGCCTGGCGGTGGAGCAGGAGATTGACCAGCGCCTGCAGAGTGCGGGGCCGCAGAGCCCAGTACCGGGTCCCGCCCTGGCCCGGGCCTGGTCCATCCTGACCCGCAGTCTCTCGGCGCTGATGCCGCTCGCCGACGTCGGCGACCAGCTCCACGTCGCCGAGAGCGACGGCAAGATCGTGGGTTTCATCCAGGCCGAGCCGGCCCCGGGCAAGCGGGCCTGGCGGATACTCAATTTGGGCTTGGCCCACACCGCCGAGGGCCACTTCGCCGGAGTCCCTCTGCTGCAGCACCTGGTCAACGAGGGCCTGGAGCGTGGCGTGACCCGCTTCCTGGTCAGGATCCCCGAGGACCACCCTCTGCAGGCGATGTTTCGCGAACAGGGCTTCCAGCCCTTCGCCTCGGAGCAGATCCTCTTTCGGGAGCTGCCCAAGCCCCCCGACCACCATCCCGAGCCCTGGGTGCCGGCCGGCTCCGAGGACCTAGCCGGGGTCCACCTCCTCTACCTGCGGACGGCACCCCACGCGGTTGCCGCGGTAGAGGCGCCCAACGCGACCCAGTGGCGGGCGACCTTCCAGCTGGGCTGGCTGGGCCGGATGGACGGGCGCTCCGGCGATTCCCGCCATTACGTGATTCGCCGCAATGGCGGCATCGTGGCCTGGGCCGGGGTCAGGCTGCCCGCCCGGGCTCGTCCTAGCCTAATCGGGATGATGCTGGACCCCCAGGAGAGCCAGCTGGCAGTCGAGGCCCTGCACAGTCTGCTCGGCCAGGTGCCTGCCGGCCCCACCCTCTGCCTGCTTCGCCACTACGACGCCGAGCTGCACCGGGCGGTGGCCGCACGAGGGTTCGAGCCGGTAGCAACCCAGATCCTGATGGCCCGCGACCTGCCTCTCAAGCTGCGGGCGCGGCACCTGGCGGAGCAGAAGAAGGCCATCCTGGCGGGGGCGATCCCGGTGGTCCAGGCGCGGGGCACCGCGGATCCCACACCCTGAGTGGTGCCGACCGAGGGCGCAGCGGCTTGCGCTATATTCGAGGGGTGATAGCAGGTCGGCAGGAGGCAACCCCCCGTCCCGCTGCCGCGCCCGCTCTCGGAGGGGATGGACGCTAGGCTGGGTCGCAGCACCCCGGCCGGGAGCCGTGACCGAGTGGAGGTCAGCCCCTGACGGCGTCTGACCCCGCCTTCGGCCCCTCCTTCCCCGAGGAGCTGGAGTTGCTGATCAGCACCCTGCCCCGCCACCTCTACCAGGCGGTGAGCCAGCTCCCCGAGGAGTCCGGTGACCTCCTCGAGATCGTCCTCGACTTGGGCAGGGAGCCGGAGGCGCGCTTCGAGGGCGGCGAGGTCATCCTCAGCCCCACCCCGGTCAGCCTCGAGGACATCGCCTACGTGGCCGATCGGGTGGGTACTTTCGGGGGCGACAACCGGGCCGGGATCGCGCGCACCCTGCACCGGATCAGTGCCATCCGCAACCGGGCTGGGGAGATCGTTGGCCTGACCTGCCGGGTGGGCCGGGCGGTGACCGGTAGGGTGGAGATCATTCGCGACATCGTGGTCAGCGGCCAGAGCCTGCTCCTGCTGGGCGAGCCCGGGGTGGGCAAGACCACCATGCTCCGGGAGGTGGCCCGGATCCTCGCCGATGAGAGCCGCAAGCGGGTGGTGGTGGTCGACACCAGCAATGAGATCGCCGGGGACGGCGACATCCCCCACCCCGGGATCGGGCGGGCACGGCGGATGCAGGTGGCCCGCCCCGAGCTGCAGCACGCGGTGATGATCGAGGCGGTAGAGAACCACATGCCCCAGGTGATTGTCATCGACGAGATCGGGACCGAGCTGGAGGCGGCAGCGGCCAGGACCATCGCCGAGCGCGGGGTGCAGCTGGTGGGCACCGCCCACGGCAACACCCTGGACAACCTCCTGGTCAACCCCACCCTCAACGATCTCCTGGGGGGGATCCAATCGGTCACCCTCTCCGACGAGGAGGCGCGGCGCCGGGGCACCCAGAAGTCGGTGCTGGAGCGCCAGTCCCCGCCTACCTTCGACGCGCTGGTGGAGATCGTGGATCGGCACCGGGTCACCGTCCACATGCCCCTGGCCGACGTGGTCGACGACGCCCTTAGGGGGCGTCCGCGTCCCGCCCAGCTGCGCGAATCGCACCCGGGCCGGGCGGTGACCACCAGGCTGGTCGAGCCCTCCCCCTTCGACGACCGCGGTGCCCGCGAGCTCTTCGGCGAAGAGTTCGGGGGCGCCAGGCCCCGCCGCCCGATGACCCTGGCCGACCTCTCCGACGGTCATCTCGGGCAAGCCTCCGGGGTCGGCGGGGTGACGTCGCTCTTCCCCTATGGGGTCTCCAGGGTGCACCTGGAGCAGGCGATTCGGGAGCTCAAGGTACCGGTGCGGATCCAGCACCACGTCGACGACGCCGACCTGGTGGTGACTCTCAAAAACTACTACCGACGCCGGGACTCGCCGCTCCGGGCGGCCGAATCTGAGGGCATCCCGATCTCGATTTTGCGGAGCAACACGGTGTCCCAAGTGCGCGCGTTCCTGGCCCGGCTCTACAACATCGAGCCCGGCGACCCCACCGACGACGCCCTGCGCGAGGTGCGAGAGGGTATCGAGCGCGCCCGGCTCGGGACCACCGTGGAGCTAGCTCCGCAGAACGCCTACATCCGGCGGCTGCAGCACCAGGTGGTGGAGGAGAGCGAGCTGGTGGCCCGGAGCACCGGCAAGGAGCCCCGGCGGCGGCTGCGGATCTACCCTGCCAGCGAGGCATCGTAGGCGCCCTTGGAAGCGCCCCGGAGCGGCTTTTTCATCAGCGTCGAGGGCATCGACGGCTCCGGCAAGAGCACCCAGGCTCGACTCCTGGCGAGCCGCCTCAGGGACGCGGGGGAGTCGGTGGTCGAGGCGCGCGACCCGGGCAGCACCGAGCTGGGCGAGGAGATCCGCAAGCTCCTCCTCCACCGAGCGGGCAGCACTCCGCCCGCTCCCATGGCCGAGCTGGCGCTCTTCTTGGCGGCGCGGGTGCAGCTGCTGCGCCAGGTGATCGAGCCGGCGCTGGCCGCGGGCCAGGTGGTGGTCTGCGACCGCTACCTGGACTCGACCATCGCCTACCAGGGGGCGGGGCGCGGGCTGGACCAGGGAGGGCTGCTCGAGCTGCACCGGCTGGCCGGCGCCGAGCGGCTGCCCGACCTGACCCTGCTGCTGGACCTCCCGGTCGCCCTGGCTCGCCGGCGGGCCGGGCCGGAACTGCCCCTGGACCGGATGGAATCCGAGCCGACCGCCTACCATGAGAGGGTCCGCCAGGGGTACCTGGCTCTGGCGCCGAGGTTCCCCGAGCGGGTTGCCGTTCTGCCCGCTGACCTCTCAGCCGAAGAGCTCGCCGAGTCCTGCTGGCGGCTGACCCGGGAGCGCCTGGCGGCGAGGAGGGCAGCGTGAAACTGGTGGTGGCAATCGTCCACGAACAGGACACCACCCGGGCCATCGAGGTGCTGGGGGGGCGGGGCTTCGGGGTGACCCGGCTGCTCAGCGAAGGCGGCTTTCTGCAGCGACGCAATTCGCTGCTGCTCCTGGGAGTCGACGACAACCTGGTCGACGAGGTGATCTCCACCTTGAGCTCGGTCTGCAAGCCGCGCCACGAGCAACTGGGAAGTGGGCTGGCGGAAGGGGCCATGGCCGAGGCGGACGTCGAGGTGGAGGTAGGCCGTGCCACCGTGTTCGTCTTGGAGCTGGGCCGGGTGGAGCGCCTCTAAGGTCCAGGTGCGGGAGGCCGTGGAAGCGGGATCTATACTGCCGCGGTGGCGCTGCTGTGGGGGCTGTGGCGGAGCGACCGGCGCGAGCTGGACGGACTCTTGAGCTGGAGCCGGCAGATGGTGGCGGCACGCGCCGCGGGCGTCGCCTGGTTGCGCGGGTGAGTCCGGGGCCCCGGCAGCGGGCACCGTGGCTTCTGGGAGTGAGCCTACCGCGGAACGGGCTGGTGGCGGCGCTGGTGGTGGCCGGGGCGCTGGCCTACATGGACCGAATGGTCTGGATCTTTGTGCTGATCTACTCGGTGGTGCTGGTGGTGGCGCTGGCGGCCGCCTGGAGTTGGTGGTGCGGGCGCCACCTCCGCCTGATTCGGGAGAGCGAGGAGGGCCCCAAGGTGGTGGGCCAGCAGCTGGTGGAGCGATTCATCCTGCAGAACGATTCGGGGCTTCCGATCCGGTCGGTGGAGGTCCGGGACCACTCCCTGGCGGGAGGGGCCAGGGCCGCTCGGGTGGTCAGCCTGGCACCGCGCCAAATCGTCACCTGGGAGGTCTCGCGTCGGCTCTCCTCCCGGGGCCGCTTCCCACTCGGTCCGACCGAGCTGCGCATGGCCGACCCCTGCGGGCTCTTCCAGCGCCGGCTGCGCTGGCCCAGCGCCGGGATGATCATCGTCCACCCCCCTTTGGTGGCGATCCCGGCGCGGAGCCTGCCCGGAGCCGCGGACCCTC
>JBOHUH010000173.1:0-8377 GCA_050733915.1 Candidatus Dormibacteria bacterium
CACGAGCTGGCCCTGCACGGCCAGTTCCGCGCGGGAGACCAAGTGGTGGTGGTCAGTCATCGGGGCACCAAGCGCTTTCCCAACCAACTGCTGGCCCGAGCCCAGGCGGCGGGCGCGACCACGGTGGCGGTCACCGGTAAGGGCAATCCTGACGCCGCCGGCGAGTACGTCCTGCGCACGTGCGCCGATGAGGTGGCCAGCACCCACTCGGTCTCCTACCTCACCGCCCTGGCGGTGCTGGGTGAGCTGGTGGCACGCCTCGTGGGGCCATCCGCAGCAGGGTTCATCAGGTCACTTCGGGCGGTACCGGCGGCGATCTCCCAGACCCTGGCCCAGCCCGCCCCCGCGGACGTCGCCCGCAGGCTGGCAGATCGTGAGCCTCTGCTGCTCACCGGTTTCGGGATCGACGAGATCACCGCCGAGGAGGCGGCGCTCAAGCTCAAGGAGGGGGCCTACCTCTTCGCCGAGGGCATGTCTCAGGAGTTCGCCGTACACGGCACCCCGGCGGTCTTCGAGCCGCGGATGGGAGCCATCCTGATCACCCCGGGGCGTGAGGACGGAGGCCGCCAGCTGGAGCTCCGACGCCTTCTCTCCGAGCTCGGCCTAGAGGTGGTCAGCTGCGGCACGGGCGAGGCCGACCTGGTCTTCTGCGACGTCGATTACCTGCTGCGGCCGCTGGTGGCGATAGTGCCCCTGCAGCGGCTGGTCGGGGAGCTGGCCCGGATCCGGGGATCCAACCCGGACACCACCAGGTCGGACCAGCCCCCGTGGTCCGCGGCGGTCCCCAGGATCCACCTCTAGCCCGGGGCCGGTGAGGTGGGCGTCTCAGAGCCCCCCCGTCTCGGTGAGAGCGGCGGCTCAGCCGCTCCCAAGGATCGCCGACCTGGCCAGGACCCGGCCACCTGCGCCCAGCGCCTCGACCCTGAGGTAGGCGGGTCGTCCGGACAGTGGGATGACGGTCTGGAACCCGCGGTTTCTGGCAGAGTCGAGAGCAGCCAGGTGCGTCGGTGAGGCGCCGCCCAGGACCCGCCAGCGGGTCACCAGGGTGCTGCCGTTCCAGCTGGCCAGGACCGAGATCCGGCCGGTGCCAGCGGGTCTGGTCGCGATCTTCGGCGGGGTGCGAGGTCGGCCCGACCAGGGATTGCGGTAGGCACGGTAGCTGCTGGCGGAGCCCGAGAAGTGGGCTTCGAAGAGCAGCTTGCCGCGGGAGCCGTACTCGGTGGTGTAGGTGCCGGCGCCCCAGCCGACCATGGCGTCGCCGCCGGGGAGCAGCTGCACGTTGCCCTGGTTGGCCACCAGCAGATAGCCCGGGAGTTTCCGCTCCCAGACCAGGCGGGCTCGGTGGGTGGAGAAGTCGAGGCGCAGCTCGATCGCCCTGGCCGGCGGGCCGTTGATGGTGGTGTCCTCGTCGTCGAAGACGGTCACCGTGTTCCGGCCCTGCAGCTCGACGTCGTGCTGCAGGGCGAACGCGGCGCCGCGTGCCAGGCTGAAGGTGCTCTGCCTGCCGCCCAAAGTCCAGAGGGTGCGCCCGGACGCCTCGCTCACCAGGTAGGCCGCCTCGGTGTTCCGGGCGGAGATCAGCACGGTGCCGTTCTCGAGGGGGTCGATGGAGTTGAGGTGGAAGTAGTCGAGCGGGGTCGACTGGGCGGCGACGTAGTGAAAGTAGGAGGCCGAGGGGCTCACGTGGTCCAGGCTGTGCCACTCGAAGAGGACGTTGCCGGTGCGGAGGTCCAGTTCCTGGACCACGCAGTCGTACACGGCACCCAGGCTGGGGCCACCCTCCGAGGCCAGATTCCAGCCCACCGTGGAGTAGGCGGCCAGCCACGCGGTCTGGTCCGGGCCGAGCAGGAACTCGTGCAGGTCGGCGCTGTAGCCCTCTACCGCCGAGACCGTCCGGAGCACCTGGTAATGGTCGTTCATGATCTTGAATTCCCCCACCCCGTGGCCGTCGACTAGGTTCCCCTGGAACCAGGTGAGAACGGGCTGGCCGCGGTAGGTCTGCACCCTCAGGTCGGCGGCCATCTCTCCCTGGGGTAGGGGATCGAACCAGACCAACTCGCCCTTGCCGTTGACGATCATCGGCCCCGCCTGCCCGCTGCTGGGAACGGGCGTCAGGAAGATGTCGCCCTGAGCGGTCGGGGGGCTCGCCTTGGAGACGGCCAGGGCCGGGGGCCGCAAGCGCGGCGCGCTGGCGAACCTCTGGGTCCGGGACGGTGCTCCCGGCGTGGTCTTGGGTGTGGGTCCGGAGAGAGAGGGCGCCGCCAGGGCGACCCCGAACGTGGCCGAGTCGCCCTGGCCGCCGCAGATCGGGACCGGAGCCGTGACCGTCACCTGCTCCCCGGGGGCGAACGGCTGGTTGGGATAGAAGCTGGCGCCGTCGCCGTCAGAGTCGTCGACCAGGCGTCCAGGGTGGCTGCCGCTGGCGGAGCCGCGCACCGAGATGGCGGCGGCGGAGAGGGGCCCGGGCGAGACGTGTTGCAAGCTGATCTGGCTGCCGGCGGCCGCGGTCTGGGAGCCCGGGCTGGGGTAGAGGACGGCCCCTGGGCACTGGGGCCGCGAGGCGGCGGTCACCGCTGGGACCCCACCCGCCACAGGCCAGACTCCGGAGCCCAGGATCAGCAGGGGCGCGAGCTGGCGCCGCCAGCCAGTTGGCTTCCCCATCGCGGGCAATGATAGGCGGCCCGCGAACCCCCTCTGAGATCGGACAAGCTGCCCCCGCGGCCGCCGTGCCGCGCCGGAGGCGTGCAGCGGCCAAACTAGGCGGCACATTGAACAATTGCCCGGGTTGCGGGAGCGAGGTCGCTCCCGGTCAGCGCTTCTGTGGGTCGTGCGGCGCCGCCCTGGCGCAGGGATGCTCGCGCTGCGGTGCTCCCCTCCAACCTGGTCAGCGCTTCTGCGGCAGCTGCGGGGCCCCGGTGGGGGACGCAGCTCCGGCGGGCCCAGTGGCGCCGGCAACCGCGGGGCCCACCGCCGAGGTCCGCCTGGTCTCAGTTCTCTTCGTGGACCTGGTGGGCTTTACCTCACTCTCCGAGGTCCGCGACGCCGAGGACGTGCGCGAGTTGCTGAGCAACTACTTTGCGGTGGCCCGCGAGGTCGTGGGCCGGCACGGCGGCTCTATCGAGAAGTTCATCGGAGACGCGGTGATGGCGGTCTGGGGTGCGCCGCTGGCCCATGAGGACGACGCCCTGAGGGCGGTCCGCGCCGGTCTGGAGTTGGTCAGCGCGGTGCGCGTGTTCGGGGCCAGGGTGGGCGCGCCGGATCTCCGCGCCCGGGGCGGAATCGTCACCGGCCGGGCGGCCTCCTGGGCCAGCTCCTCGGAGGGGCTGGTGGTGGGTGACCGGGTCAACACTGCCTCCAGGGTCCAGTCCGCGGCAACTCCTGGGTCGGTCTTGGTCGACGGCCTGACCCGGGAGGCTACCGACGCTGCGGTGGAGTACCAGGACGCCGGCGTGCACCAGGTCAAGGGCAAGGTCGAACCGCTGCAGCTCTGGGAAGCGCTCCGGGTTCTCGATCCCGAGGCCAAGCGGGCTGTTGGTGGAATGGAGCCGCGGGCCACCTACGGCCGCGACACCGAGCGCTCGCTGGTGGTCGGAGCCTTTGAGCGGATGGTCGCCGAGTCCCGGTCCGAGATCCTGCTGGTGACCGGGCCCGCGGGGGTGGGCAAGTCCCGCCTGCTGGAGGAGCTCGCCCACTACCTGGACGGGATCCCCACCCGGGTGCTCTGGCACGAGGTGGCGTGCACCTCCTACGGCGCCGGGGTCGCCTACTGGGGGCTCTCGCGGATCGTCCGCCAGCGCCTTGGGGTCACCGACGACGACCAGCCGGAGGTGGTCGCCGCCAAGCTCGAGGAGGGACTGCAGCAGTACCTGCCCGACCCCGAGGACCGGGAGTTCGCCGCCCCCAAGCTGGCCGTTCTGCTGGGCCTGCCCGGGCCCGAGCAGACCCCCTCTCGGGACGAGTTCTTCGCCGGCTGGAGGACCTTCATCGAAGGTCTGGGCAGGGCGCGCCCGGTGGTGATGGCCATCGAGAACCTGCAGTGGGCCGACGGCGGGCTGCTGGACTTCCTCGAGTACCTGGTCGGGGCCAGCGGCGAGATGCCACTGCTGATCGTTGGGATTGCTAGGTCCGAACTCCTCAGCCGCCGGGAGGGCTGGAGCAAGAGCCCTCGGATCGCCCCCATCCAGCTTGGCCGCCTCGACGACGAGGACATCGGCCACCTCCTAGAGGACCTGGTCCCGGCGATGCCGCCGGCCAGTCGCCGCCGGGTGGTGGAGCGCGCCGAGGGCCTGCCGCTGTACGTCCTCGAGACGGTGCACATGCTCGCCGACCGCGGCCTTCTCGTGGAGCGCAAGGGGGTGCTCTCGCTGGCCCAGGAGCTGACCGAGCTGGACACCCCGGTTTCCCTGGAGGCCCTGATCGCAGCCCGTCTCGACGAGCTGGAACCCACCGAGCGCTCATTGGTCAAAGACCTGGCGGTCTTGGGCCAGACCTTTGGGCAAGACGCGATCGGGGCGATCAGCTCGGTGCCCCGGGAGGAGTTGCAGCAGCTGCTGCAGTCGCTGCTGCGCAAGCAGGTGCTCATGGAGAACGAGGACTGGCGGGACGTCGAGGGTGGCGGCTACGCCTTCAGCCAGACCCTGCTCCGGACCGTCGCCTACGACCGACTCGGCAAGCGCGAGCGCCGCGCCCGCCACCTCGCCGTGGCCGCCCACCTGCGCAGCATCTTCGCGGTGCGGGGCGAGGAGGTGGCGGAGCCGATCGCCGACCACTACCGCGACGCCTACCTAGCCGACCCCGTAGCCGCGGACGCGGACGAGGTGCGCTCGCTGGCCGGGGAGTGGCTGGTTCGGGGCGCCCAGCGAGCCGCGGCGGTGGGCGCCCCGGAGCGCGCCGCAATGTACCTCCTGCAGGCCGGTGAGCTGGTCGCGGGCACCTCCGAGGAGCTGGCCCACCGCGAGGCGGCGGCCGAGATGTACGTCCGGGCGGGGCGGGTGGCCGAGTCGCTGGAGGTCTTCGAGCAAGTGGCTGGCGCTCACAGCGGCGCCGGTCGGACCCTGGACGCGGCCCGGCTGGAAGGGGAGATCGGAAGCGCCCTGGGGCGGCTGGGCCGGGCCGGTGAGGCGATCGGGAGGCTGCGGCGGGCCCTCGAGGTCCTGGAGCAGGGACCCCCTGGGCCGGCGGTGGCGAGGGTGTGCTCCCAGCTGGCCCGCGAGCTCTCGATCTCCGGGGACCATGCCGGGGCGCTGCCCCAGGTGGAGCGCGCCCTGGTCCTGGCCGAGGAGCTGGACCTGCCCCAGGTGCTCTGCGACGCCCTGGAGACCAAGGCCCTGTTGCTGCGCAGCGAGGGCCGGGCGGAGGAGGCGCTGGCCTCCTTCGAGCGCACCATCGAGATCGCCGAGACCCGGGGGCTGGCTGCCGAAGAGCTGCTCTCAGGTCATGCCAACAGTGCCGACACCAGGATGGCCAACGATCTGCCTGAGGCGGGGTCACACCTGGAGGCGGCGCTGACCCTGGCCCGGCGGCTGGGACAGCGCTACTCCGAAACCATCCTCACCGGCAACCTGATGCTGGCCCAGATCTTCGCCGGCGACTGGCAGGGGGCCGAGGAAGGCGCCCGGGCGCTGCTCAGGGAGGAGCACGCCGGCCAGGAGCTCCTCCACAGTCGGCTGGTCCTCCTCCACGCGCTCCGCGGGAACGCCGCGGCGGCCCGGGAGGAACTGGACCACCTGTCGCGCTGGGCGGAGCACGATTCCAGGGAGCTGCGGACGGTGCACATGGCCCTGAAGGGCACCGTGCTGCTGGCGGCGGAGGACCCCGAGGCGGCGCTGACCGCCTCCCGGGCGGCTCTTGAAGTCGCGGTGCCCAGCTTCGGCCTCCGCCACGAGACCGCCCGACAGGCCTGGCCGGACGCCTGCGCGGCGGCGCTCGAGCTGGGGTCCGTGACCCATCTCGCGGGACTGCTGGAGCAGCTGGCGGCCGCCCCCGAGGGGCAGCTGCCGCCTTACCTGGAGGCTCAGGCGTTGCGCTACCGAGGCCTGCTCCCGGGGCTGCCCCCCGCCGATGCGGTGCCCCTGCTCGAGCAGGCGGTCGCCGCCTTCTCGGCCCTCGGCTACCCCTACTGGGAGGCCCGCAGCACCGTCGAGTGGGCCGCCTCCGCGGAGTCCTTCGGGCTTCCGACCCCGCCGGCGCTGGCCCGGGCGCTGGCCCAGCTGGAGAGGCTGGGGGCCGGTCGGGCAGAGCTGCGCGCCACCTCCCAGGCGGGCACCTAAGCTCCTGCTACCATCGGCAGCTGAGTCCGGTTGGGGCGGCGGATCCCCAGCTCCGGGTGGCGCTGCGGCGGTCGCCACGACCCTGGCGGGGGGGGGAGAACCATGCGGCTCGGCGCGGTCCTGCAACCCTATCGGGCGGCCTTGGCGCACCGCGACCTGCGCCTCCTGCTCACCGGCGAGGTCATCTCCGCCACCGGCTCCTGGGCCTATAACGTCGCCCTCGCGGTATACGTCTTCGAGCGCACCCATTCGGCGGTGGCGGTCTCCGCCGTCTTCCTGGTCCGCTTCGTGCCGGCGATGTTCCTCTCTCCCTACGGCGGCATCGTCGCCGAGCGCTTCGAGCGGGTCCGCCTGCTGATCACCTCCGATCTCTTCCTGGCTGCCCTCCAGGTGCTCCTCTGCGTGACCGTCCTGCTGCACGCTCCGATTGCCTTCACCCTCGCGGTGGCGGGCCTTTCCGCGGTCTCCGCCCAGCCTTACCAGCCGGCGGTGGCGGCGATGATCCCCCAGCTGGCGGGCGAGGACGACCTGGCTGCCGCCAACGCGGTCAACAGCACCATCGACAACCTGGTGATCATCGTCGGCCCGGCGGTGGGCGCGGTCCTGCTGATCGTCGGATCGGCGGCGGCGGTCTTTGCGATCAACGCCGCCTCCTTCCTGATAGCCGCGGCCCTGGTCAGCCGGCTCCACGCTCGCTCCACTCCCAGCGATGTCACCGAGGGTGGCTCGGCCGGGGTGCTCCGGCAGGTGGCCGCGGGGTTCATGGCGATTCGGGAGTCCACGGTGGTGCTCTCGCTGGTCAGCTTCAGCGTCCTGGCGAGCTTCGTCTACGGCACCGACACGGTCCTCTTCGTCTACATCAGCAAGCTGCAGCTGAACACTGGGGCCACCGGGTTCGGCTACCTGATGGCCGCTCTCGGGGTGGGTGGAATCCTGGCGGCCCTGGTGGTCAACCAGCTCGCCGCCAAGCCCCGCCTGGGGATCATCATCACCCTGGGGATGATCGTCTACTGCGTCCCCACCGCGATCATGCTGCTGGTTCACGCCCCGGCCCTGGGGTTCATCCTGGAGGTGGTCCGGGGCGGTGGCACCCTGGTCGTCGACGTGCTGGCGGTCACGGCGATGCAGCGCTCGGTCGCGCCCACCATGGTGGCACGGGTCTTCGGAGTGTTCTTCGCGCTGGTGCTTGGCGCGATCTCGCTGGGCTCGATCCTGGGCGCGACCGCCATCAGCGCGCTAGGGCTCCACGCCAGCCTGCTCCTGGCTGGGCTGGGCATCCCGGCGCTGGCCTGCTGCGCCTACCCCTGGCTCTTCAGGATGGACCGGGCGGCGGTGCGGCGGCTGGCGGAGCTGGCTCCCCGGATCCAGGTCCTGGAGAAGCTGGGCATCTTCGCCGCCGGGTCGAGGGCCGCCCTGGAGCGACTGGCGGGGGCCTGCACCGAGACCTCCGTCCCGGCGGGCGAGGTGATCATCCGCGAAGGCGACGTCGCCGACGCCTTCTACGTCCTGATAACTGGGGAGGTCGAGGTCTCGGCCAAGGGCGAGGGCGAGGAGTCACGGCGGTTGCGGACCATGGGACCGGGGACCTACTTCGGCGAGATCGGTTTGCTGGCCCAAGTGCCCCGCACCGCCACCGTCGAGGCCATCGAGCAGTGCCGCCTCTACCGCATCCCCGGGGCCGACTTCATCGGGGCCCTGACCAGCACCCGGGCAAGCGGCAGCCTCCTGGAAGGTGCCAAGAGCCGCCTGGCCGTCTCTCATCCCTCGATCAAGGCGGACTTTCTGGGCGACACGACCCCGAGCGAGGCGTGACCATAAAACCGCGGCCTCGCTGCGCAGCTTGTGCTCGGGAGTCAATTCGTGGATGGGCTCGGTGCGGGAGCTGATCCGAAGTGACCATCCTTAGCCATTCAGCGCTTCAGTCCGGCAACCGACCGCACCGAGCTGGCCAGGCGCCAGAGCGTTCGGAGCTGGGGCCGTTAGGCTGACTTCGCAGCCGGTGGGTGACGTGGTGGCGGCGCAACTCGGCGAGCTGCTCCTCCAAGGTGGTGGCGGGGAGCCGGTGGACCTGAGGCGCACGATCATGGCGCACGGCGTGGCCACCCTGC